>JAUILT010000010.1 GCA_030432925.1 Bdellovibrionia bacterium
TACATTGTTAGGCCAAATTGGTAATAATTTCCAGTTCAGATCAAACAGGACTTACCGACTGTGTACGTACTCTGCACACATCCAAAGGAAAATTATGATTACACCTCCGATAAAAAATCCAACCTGCACTTGAGAATGAAAATCACTAATTAACAATTTTATTATTATTATTTGTCTTTTCAAACAATCTCAGCTAAATAAGCACCAATGTCAGGCCAATTTGCACCCGCAAGATTCTCATGTATTCCATCATTCCTGAGTTTCGTTTCCCAAACCGGTGTAGACCCAATCATCTAAAAGAGTACAATGTAACACTTCATACCTGTCCACCTGTAATAGGTCCCCCTATTTGTTCATCCATGTTCGTTTCTTTCTAGAACAACCGTGGTTTTTCTTCCAGAAATGAAAGATTACCATCTAGGCTGAGAAGCTCTGCCTCTTCAGAAAACATTTTTCGGTCATAGGTTTTTGAGTGTAGGTGGTAAAAGCCCAACTCACAGTCTTGCAGGGCCCCTATGCCACTGAGGTGTCCTGACGTGAGCTTTTCTCTTGTAGCAAATGTCTCGAGACTGATGAAAAGATCCTCTCCTCGGTCCAATCGGATAAAATATCGATCATTATCTTTAAAATACTCCATCAGGTCATATTGGAGAATATCTTTCGTTGAGGCAAGGAAATAGCTCTTATCTAGTGTCGTAACCAATAAAATTCCTGCGTTGCCGGTGAAAAACTTTATTGGTTACGACACTAGCCCTGGTTGTCAGAGTGCCAGCGACGATCGAGCAGATAATTGAGTTGGACATTGCTCATGGCTTTGAGAAGAGAACCATCAAGGGTTGGGTTGTCCTTTCTAAGCTGGTTCATCATTTGTTTAATTTTTTGTCTTTTCAGCCCATCCTGAGAGCCGCAAAGGTTACAGGGAATTACTGGAAACTTCCATTGTCGTGATAAATTAATGAGTTCCGCTTCTTTTATGTAGGAGAGTGGACGAATAACAATATTTTTTCCATTATTGGCTTGTAGTCTTGGAGGCATAGTAGCCAGTCGGCCACTATAAAACAAATTCAGAAATAGAGTTTCTATCAGGTCATCTCGATGATGTCCTAAGGCAATTTTATTGAATCCTTTATCTTGAGCGTAGCTATATAAAATACCCCGGCGCAATCGTGAACATAATGAGCAATACGTTTTGTCCTCAGGAATTTTATTAGTCACAATAGAGTAGGTGTCCTCTTCAAGGACGGTTATTTTGATATTCAATGACTGCACCCAAAGGACAAATGGCTCACACCGAAAACCTGGTTGTTTTTGATTGAGAATTAAAGCTTCAATAAAAAAATCAAAAGGGGCTTTTTTGCGAATCTCTTCCAGTAATGCCAACATAATGGATGAGTCCTTGCCTCCAGAAACCGCAACTAAGACTCGATCTCCTTGCTGTAGCAAATTGTGGTCAGCAATGGCTTGAACCATTTGCTTTCGAATATGCACAGCCTGCTCAGAATAAATGACCTTATTGTCAACAAGGCCCTTAAGGGTAGTGTCAGTGATCGTATTTTCCATAACCATGGATTCTGTCACATAATCTTAGCGAATGGTAGGGGTATAAAAAGTGCTTGAAATTCTTTATTGTTTTTATGAGTCTTGACTGAGGCACTGGAGCCTTCTAACAAGGATAGAAGAATGAAGCTGAGTGATTTGATCTCTCACAGTCAGGCTGAAGTTTTTAAATATTATGAGTCCTCTGAACACTTTTCTGTCTTTGAAAATTATGTGGATTTTCAAGTTTTTATACTACGAAGGATGTCAGTAGCCTCAAAGGCTCTGGGGTTTCATTCAGAAGGATTTCTAATTAAGGGATATGATATTTATCAATATGATAGGGAGACGGGTGAATTTCATCAACTGAGTCAAGGGTTTCAGAGTTTGATTTACCTGATAGAAGCCTTTTACAACCAAAATCAAATGTTGATGAACAGCTACTCCAGAGAAATCGAGCGACTTGAAGAATTTCTTTTTAACAGAAGTATTCCAGGCTATTTTATGGACCTATGGTTTGATATTAAAAGAGATCTGGCACGAATAGAAAATTTTTATTTTAGAAATGCTGTAGTCTACCGGGAATTCTTTCGAAAAATGGAAGATCGATTTGGCGAATGGGATGACGAATACAAGGATATTGATGAAAGTATTCAATTTCAATCCACAGCCTTACACACAATGAAGGGGCGACTGGAGAGCCTTCACAACTATTATGAATCAGTAAAAAATGATAGGATGAATAAGACTCTTTTAACTCTGACCGTGATCTCTGGAGTGTTTCTACCGTTAAATCTAATTGTGGGATTTTTTGGTATGAATACAGAGGGGCTTTACTTTCATAGTGACCCATCAGGCACTCAAAAAGTTGTGATGATCCTGGGGTTAGTTTTATTTGTATGTCTGCTGGGGGGAAAGGTGATTCAGTTGATTGATGCCTATGCTCTTAAGTATATTCTTGGACGCTACAATTTTTACCAGAACATATTGAAGAGGGTGGCCGAACTAGATCAGCGCCTGAAGGGACAGTGATTCTTCGCCCCAGTTATACGCCTAAGCAATGACAGAAGGCCGTCAAGGGCAGCTTTGAGCTATGGTGGGAGTTTCATTGTCCTCTGGAATATGGATGTACTTGTCGAATCCTGCCTCTTCCGCCATTCTCAGATAGACGTCACGAAAGCTGGAATCATTTTTATATTCACCGTTGCTGATTTTTCGGTAAATATTTTCCAGTGCCCAGCTCATTGAGAGATACCCGTTTAAAAGATCTCTTTCAAGGCAAGTCGTGGCCGTGACTCGTGCAAAGTTAAATAAAGCGGGGTAGGGGTTGTCAGAGATATAGAGGCACTTGTCAAAATAGATATTGGCCTGCTGAGCAAATATGACGAAGGCCCCACCAGTGGCCCATTTATTGACAGTAATGAGGTCCTCTTGAGTGTGGGGTGGCACATAGGACTCTTTACAGCTGTTTTTCACCGCCCAAGAGTTTTGAGAGACAACAACGAATACTAAAGTTTGTAACAAAAAAAACTTCATACGATGAATGGTACCAGAGGAGGGCTTCAAAGCCTCTAATCAATAATTTATTTGACCCTATAAATCAGAGTTATGGAGGCAAGGGCTTGATATTTAGGTACTTTTTAGAGTAGAGGGAATTTAAGTAAAAGCACCCTGAGAATTATTCATAGTTTTTCAGGTGCCTTTTTCCACTCTATGGTTGAGCGTGCTAGATTTTATCTGGCCAGGGGCCTCTTCTTTGCCATCGGAGTGGCGGCCAAAGAGCTTCTTTTCAGGGCCGTGGACCATATCGCCCTTATTCCAGGGCCATCCGCCAAATTGAGTTCTCTGATAATCAGCAATAGCTTCATGGATTTCTTGCTGGGTATTCATAACAAAGGGCCCATGCTGGGCGACGGGCTCTCCAATAGGTTTGCCCTGTAAAACTAGAATTTTGGCGAGTTTCAGGCCATTATTTTGGACCTGTAGAGGATGTGTAGACTCCACTTCTACAGCCGTATTTTTTGAAACCTTCTGGCTATTGATTTGCAAGCTGTCCCCTTCATAAAAATAGAGGGTTCTTTTCACCTCTGAATGGGCGGTAGGTAGCTGAGCTGTGGCACCAGGCTTCATCTCTATAACCCAGACGGCCACATCACTGCCCTCTTCGCTGGCCCAGCTATGTTGTGGAGGAGAAGGGGCTTGGGCTGACCCAAGGCTGCCGGCAATGATATCTATATGTGTATTGTCATTGTCTTGGAAAACTCTTGGGATAGATTCTGCCCAGAACATTTTGTAGTTGGCAGGAACCATTTTTCTTGCTTTGGGTAAGTTGATCCAGATTTGCAAAAGCTCCAAGTGGTTGTCTTGACTCTGGTCCAGAAGGGGAAACATCTCAGAGTGCTGTATTCCTCGACCAGCAGTCATCCATTGGACATCGCCCGCGCCATAGCGGCCTGCTGCTCCCAGAGAGTCTGCATGATCTACAAACCCTTTGCGGACAAGAGTGATGGTTTCAAAGCCTCGGTGGGGGTGGACAGGAAACCCGGGGACCTCGCGGCCATGATACATTCGATAGCCATCCTTTATCTGAAAATCTTGACCTAGCTGGCGGCCAACTAAAGAATCTGCCGGTCCATAGCTAGAGTTAGCTTTTGGATACAAGTCATGGTGAAAGGCACAAAACAAAAATGGATCAGATGTTTTCCAGTGAAAATCAATGGGAAAAGAATCAAGGATAGTAGAGCGACTCAATATTTTTCTCCTGATGAAATCAAGTGGTAATAATGAACTGGATTTCTTATAATATCAAGGGGCTGAGCCTCTTGGGTGTATAAAAATGATATTCAGTCCAGTGAAAAATTCCAGATAGTCACCTTTGAGAATTACTCAAATAATACCGCAAATTCTCCATAGCCTTTTTCTTTCAACTTTTCTTTGGGAATAAACTTCAGTGATGCAGAGTTAATACAATATCTTAGCCCTGTCGGGTGAGGTCCATCCTTAAAAACGTGTCCAAGGTGAGAGTTGGCAAATTTTGAGCGAACTTCTGTGCGCTTCATGAAGAGTGTGTTGTCCTCTTTTTCAATTACATGCTCAGCAACAAGTGGCTTGCTAAATGATGGCCAGCCAGTTCCTGATTGAAATTTATCTTTGGAGCTGAATAAGGGCTCACCGCTGACAATATCTACGTAAATGCCTTCCTTTTTATTGTCCCAGAACTCATTCTTAAATGGGCGCTCAGTGCCTTCCTTCTGAGTAACCTTGAATTGTAGGGGGGTTAGTATTTTTTTGATTTTATCAATGCTGGGACGCTTGTATTTTTGTAGCTTGTTAGATTTCTCTGAAGAAGCAGTTACCATTGCTTGGGGTCTATAATTTCTGTTTTCTTTCCAGACCTTATCGATGTACTGATCTCGTCCAGAGCGATAGCGGTAATATTTGTATTTGAGAGTATTCTTTTTGTAGTAATTTTGGTGATAATTTTCTGCCCTGTAAAATGTGGTGAAGGGCTTTATGGGCGTCACAATTTTTCCCTTAAATCTCCCACTCTGTTGCATTTTAGAGTGAGAGGCTTCAGAGAGTTTTTTCTGTTCCGGTGTCGTATAAAAAATAGCTGTTGTATATTGAAACCCTCGGTCCACAAATTGGCCACCGCTATCTGTTGGGTCTACTTGGCGCCAGAAGATTTCTAAAAGGTCATTGTAGGAAATTTTTTTTGGGTCAAATGTGACCTCCACAGCCTCCACGTGACCGGTTTTTCCGCTGGCTACTTGTTTATAGGTGGGGTTTCTTTCTTTGCCGCCAGCATATCCAGAAACTACAGAAATAACCCCATCGGCCTTTTCAAAAGGGGGCTCCATGCACCAGAAGCACCCGCCTGCAAATACAGCTTTTTTGTGCCTTTTCTCAGCCAAGGATGGAATGCTTAGAAATGCCACCAATATTGAGGCGATAAAAGTTTTCATAGAGGTCCCCCCACATTATACACCTATAGAAATTCTTTTGACTTGTGTAAGGGAGGGTATCATTGTGGGACATATATGAAAAGTGTCATTCAGATGAAGCAACTCAATAAGGTTTATGAAGATGGATTTCAAGCTCTATCTGATATTAATCTTGAAATTAGAAAAGGAGAGATTTTTGCTCTTCTTGGCCCTAATGGGGCTGGAAAAACAACCATGATTAGTGTTATTTGTGGAATTGTGAATCCAACCTCAGGAACGGTCACCGTAGATGGTTATGACATTATTAAAGATTACCGAGCAAGCCGAGCAATAATTGGTCTAGTGCCACAGGAGTTGACGACAGAAGCGTTTGAAACGGTATGGAACACTGTTAGTCTCAGTCGAGGATTATTTGGAAAAGCTCCCAATCCTGAGTATATTGAAAAGACTCTTAAAGCACTTTCTCTTTGGGATAAAAAAGACAATAAGATTATGACCTTATCTGGAGGAATGAAGCGTAGGGTTTTGATCGCTAAGGCATTATCACATGAGCCTGAAGTTCTTTTCTTGGACGAACCTACTGCAGGAGTCGATGTAGATCTTAGAAAAGGCATGTGGAGCCTCGTTCATGAATTGAGACAGACGGGAGTTACGATTATTCTCACTACACACTATATTGAAGAAGCTGAGGAAATGGCTGATCGAGTGGGAGTTATTAACAAAGGTCGCTTGATTGTTGTAGAGGAAAAAAATGAGCTGATGAAAAAGATGGGGAGCAAAACTCTTTCTGTGCAACTGCCGTTCTCAATGAGAGAGTTACCTGAAGATTTAAAATCAAAGAGAATAGATTTGGAGGCTGATGGTAAGGTTTTAAACTATACTTATGATACTCAGTCTGAAGAAGATGATATTTGTGATTTTTTTGACCTTTTAAAGCAGAATGGAATTTCTTTTAAAGATATAACAACTAAACAATCTTCTCTAGAAGAGATTTTTGTTAGTTTGGTGAATAAATGAATTTTTACGCAGTAAAAGCTATTTATAAATTCGAAATGGCGAGAATGTGGAGAACTTTGGGGCAGAGCATTGCCTCTCCAGTATTGTCAACAGTGTTGTATTTTATTGTATTTGGGTCTGCTATTGGCTCTCGAATCGATGGAATTGATGGGATTTCCTATGGGGCTTTTATTGTTCCTGGCTTGATTATGCTGTCTGTCCTTAACCAAAGTATATCTAACGCTTCATTTGGTATTTATTTTCCTAGGTTTACAGGCACTATTTATGAAGTCCTATCGGCTCCGATATCCTTTGTTGAAATTTTATTGGGGTATGTGGGAGCTGCAGCTTCAAAGTCTTTAGTTATTGGAACCATTATATTACTAACCTCTGGATTTTTTGTGGATATGGAAATTCAGCACCCATTTTGGATGATATTATTTTTGGTATTAACATCGGTAACATTCAGTTTATTTGGTTTTATTATTGGAATTTGGGCTGATGGGTTTGAAAAACTTCAGGTTATTCCTTTGCTTGTGATTACTCCTTTAACCTTTTTGGGGGGAGCTTTTTACTCCATAAATATGTTACCTCCCTTATGGCAAAAAATTTCATTAGCTAATCCTGTGGTCTATCTGATTTCAGGCTTTCGTTGGAGTTTTTTTGAACACTCTGATGTTAGTTTAGGTGTGAGTTTAGCAATGATATCTATTTTTTTACTCCTTTGTATATCTGCTGTTGCTTGGATTTTTAAGACAGGATACAAATTAAAGGCCTGACTTGCCAAAACAATAGTGTCGAGGTTTTTTACGACACCTTTGGCCACCATTGTGTCAAAAGTAGACACGACTTATATTACATCGAGATGGGCAGTGGCCCACTCATCTGCAAAATGCTGGATAGTTTTTAGTCAGTTCCCGTTGTTTTTGAGTCCATAAGGCGGCTGAAACCTGGCCTTCTGTCTGGGTTTATCGATTTCTTGTAACGTCATCTGAGAAGTGTTGTTGTGCAAAAAAAATTTACACGGCGCTCGTTATAAGAGGTGCTCTTTTATTTTTTAAAAAACTGAAAAACTGTTTTTCAAAAAAGAGACTTCAACATTTTGTTAAAAATAACACAACCCAGCGTAAAAAAGTGTTTTCAATAAATTCCACAGGTTAAGTGAACTTAGTTTTGGTCGGGCTTGGCCTTGGTATTGAATAAGTGAATCGGTGCATGGGTCTAGATGAAGTTTTCTACTAGACCTCAAGGGAAGGTATGGCCATATGAATACGTACAGAGTAAAAGTTATTTTTCTTTTTCTTCTTTTAGGAGGGTTCACCATAACAGGTTGTAGTGATGTGAGTTTTCAACCTGTTCAGGTGTCAGAAAAAGGACGTAGTGGAGTTAACGAAGAGATTCCTGACCCAGATGATCCCAACCCAGAGCCAGAAGTCCCTGAAGAACCAGAAGTCCCTGAAGAACCAGAAGCCCCTGAAGAACCAGAAGTTCCCGAAGTTCCCGAAGAACCAGAAGTTCCCGAAGAACCGGGGGAGCCTAAGCCAGAGCCCACTTCTGAAAGGCAGGTTTTCGAACAAAACTCAGGGGGCGGCAAAGTGGATATCCTTATCGTGGTAGATAATTCTGACTCTATGATGATGGATCACTATCGACATAGCATTAGAGATATGTTTCGAGGGTTTTTGGCCAGCTTAAATGGTGTGGACTATCAGATTGGCTTTACTACAACAGATATGACAACAAATAGTTTTCCTTCATCCAATAGCAACTTCCCAGGATGGAATGGGCGAATTGATGTTTTAGAGGGGACAAATCAAAAAATACTGACGCCGTCCACTCTTAATAAGCAGGATTTATTTCTTAAAACCATTGATAGAGAAGAGGCTCAGGACTGTAGAGATGGTGAGCGTGATGAAGATCCTTCGCTGCCCTGTGGAACAAATACAGAGGAGCCCCTAAAGTCGATCATGTCTTTTGTGGACCAGAGAGATGCCTTTAACTCTGGGTTCTTTAGAGATGGTGCGGACTTTGTGACGGTGGTCATTACCGATGAAGATGAGAGGTCAGAGGGTAAAGACCCTAAAGCAACAACCGCCGAACAAGTTGTGGCTCATATCAAAGGGGCTTTTGCTCATCAGAAGTCTTATACCAACTATAGTGTTGTGATAGAGCCTGGTGATAGTGATTGTAAGCGCAAGCAGGCTTGCTCAGAAATTTTCTGTGCAGGGGGAGGTAATTATGGAGACTTTGCAACTCGACTAGCCAACCTCACTAGCGGAAGAACAGCGAGTATTTGCTCTAATGATGTTACTTCTGAACTAAATGATATTGGTGATCGTGGTCGTGAAAATGGGTTATTTAAAAAGGTCACTCTACAGTATGAACCTATTCAAGGAAGCGTACAGGTTTACCTTAATCCATCAACAGATATCGAGTATACTATTAAGGGAAAAGATATAAAGTTTGATAAAAAACCGCCTGCAGGAACTAAAGTTACAGTGATATATGAGCATATGTAGAGGCACTGAGAGAATATGTAGATTTTAATAGTTAGAAGCACTCCTTATAAAGTTTAAGGAGTGTTTTTTTACTTTTATCTATACCGATCCGGTTTGAATAAATGGCTTTTACTTTTTGACTCTCCATAGAGAGTCCACAAAGTAGCCCTTGGAGTCCTTAAAGTTCTCTAAAATTTCGAATCCGGTACTTGAGGCAATATCTTGAATATCTGATTCCAGATATTTATAGGAGTACTCCATATGAATGGCCTCCCATGGTTTGAAGTAAAACTCCTTACCTAGTTCAGAAATTGTGACAGTGTGTTTTGTCCTACTGATTAGGTAGCTTTCCATAGCACCAGATTTGACATCGTAGAGGCCTTGGTGTTGAAAGTTCTCTCTCTTGAAATTTCCTCCTAAAAGGGCATTGACCCTGTCCAGAACGTTGAAGTTGAATTCTTTGGTGATACCTTTTTTGTCGTTATAAGCATTATACAGAATATCTAAATCTTTTTTTAGATCAAACCCCACAAGGACAAAATCGCCGTCATTTAATGAATGCCAAAGGTGTCTTAAAAAACGTTTTGCTGCAGGGTTGCTGAAGTTTCCAATATTAGATCCAAGAAACAGAACCAGATTTTTCTCTGAATCATGCTGAGTTAGCCATTTAACGCCGTGAAAGTATTCGGCGACTAAGCCTTTGACATCAAATGGGATGTGGCCAAATTCCTTTTTGAGGTTGCTAATCAGGAATTCGACGGCAGCCTTTGAAATATCTAGAGGTACAAAGTGAAAGTTGTCAGAGGTTTTCAATAGGTGCTTGAGGAGGATAATGGTTTTGGCACCGTCTCCGCACCCCAGTTCAATCAGGTTGAACTCCTCACTCTTTAAATAGTTTGCGATGGTGCCGCCATGGGTTTCAAGAATTTCAGCTTCACATCGAGTGGGATAATACTCTTTAAGAGCCATGATCTGTTTAAACAGCTCGCTGCCCTTATCGTCATAAAATAACTTAGAAGGTAAACCTTTGGGCTTTGTAGAGAGTCCCTCCAGTACTGACAGAGCCAGCTCCTGAATGGGGTCCGAAAGGGCCTCGTTCATCAAGGTGTCAATGGTGATATTTTTTTCCATGGAACTTTCCTTTGCAGTTGAGGGTTTTACTCGGGGATCAGTCCCGTTAATGGGTCGTCACTGAAATGATTGAGCTGTCCTTCGGAGGGGTCACTCAATTCAAAAATGGCCTCTTCAACATCGCGAATGGCCAGGCGTAGGTAATGGCTTAATAGGCTTTTGTCTGTTGTATAGGGAATTTGATCAATTAGGTGGTTCAGTTTCTCACGGGCCAAAAAAGCCTTGTAGCGGGACCACTCTGTGAATAAGAACTCTGGTGGGTCTACTTTTTTGCAATCATTCAATTTAGAAACATCTACAAAATGAGGGTCTTCGGGGATATAGCTCTGTACAAGTGTAGTTCTTTCGTTACCTGAATCTACTCGGTTGGCTCGGTGAACAACTTTGTTGCCCTGCTGTAGTAAGGCAAATCCGGCCTTGGGAAACTCCACCTTTACAACATTGGGAAGTCCATCATCCCTGATCAGCGAACGAATTGCCTCTGCTTTTGTGGATTGAAAGTACTCAAAGTGTCCTCCTTGAAAAGATTTTGGGTCTGAAACCATTAGAACATAATCAAGCAAGATAGTATCCACGTGCCAGCGATCCACTTCTCGTGTGGGATCTTCAGGCTTCAGGTTGATATGTCCTTGATAAAGGCTCATAGGGTGAGGGAGGACTGGGGCACCGGATACTTTGCCAATCAGAGCGTTGACATCTTCACTCATGCAAAACCCGCGGAGAAACTCAGAATAGTAAAGTGCTCCACGTATATAATTAGCTATTCTTTCTGAGGCTCTTCGGTATTGAGTCAATTCTGTGACAATAGATCTTAGAGTTTCAACTCCTTCATTAGAAAGTAGGCGAAAGGGTGTGGATACAGCTATGGGAAATGGGGCTTTTGCCTGCTGTTCCTCAGAATAGCCAAAATCTTTCAGAGACCAGACTTGGTCGGGCTCAGAGAGCTTCAGGTGCTTTGAGGGTTCAAATAGCGTGTCAGAAGTTAATTTTATGACATCAGGTGGAATTCGGAATTCAATATTCATGTGTAAAATACCCTGTTACAGGTGAGAATCTCTTTTCACTATATTATTTCATTGTTAGTTTTTGTACTTTACGGAGCAGCCGTAAGGTTTGGTTGACGCTATTGCCACAGCTTTATTGTTAAGCAGAGACATCAGAGCTGCACTTACGTAGTTTTTGGCGCCTTTCAGAGCAGATGTTTGAGCTGATGGTTTGTCGTCGATGGCCCCATTGTACACCAATGTGCCTTTTGGGTTGATAATGTACATATGTGGGGTTGTTTTTGCGTCATAAAGTTTTCCGACTTTTCCGGACTCGTCTAGAAGAATGGCTGTCATATTGGCTTTTCTTTCTGTATCGCGGATCTCTTTAGCTTTTTTGGCAGTCAAGTGGCCCTGCTTTCCAGGTGCTGATGATGAAACGGCAAACCAGTTCAACTGGCCCTTTTTCTTACCTTCCTCAATCCACTTTTTTTGCAGGTTTTGCATATTTCTGAAATCTGCATGATAGTGCTTTTCAACATAAGGGCATTCGTTGTTGAACCACTCTAGAACCACCCATTGGCCTTTTAGGTCGCTTAATTTATAGGTCTTTCCATCTTGCCCTTTGAGAGTAAAATCTGGAGCTGTTTTCCCAATTTCTGGTGCAGCAAGTGTCCACTGAGACAAGGTCAATAGTGCTATGAAGGTCCATTTCATTTTCAGTATCCTTTGTTAGAGTGGGTCAAGGGTACTGAGTAAGGATTTGACTGTCAAAACTTCTGGCAGGATAACCGGTTGAAGCTGACCAGGAGGGAAGTAGAGATAAAGTGGCACTCCGACACGGTTATAACTGCGTAACAGAGAGGCAATTTCAGGATTTCTGTTGGTCCAGTCGGCTTTAACTAGGTGAAAATTTCTTTTTTTGAAGTACTGTTGAACTTCCTCTGTCTGAAATACAATTCTGTCATTGACTTGGCAACTGATACACCAGGCTGCAGTGGCGTTAAAAAAAACTGGGCGATCGTTGTTTTTATATGCCTCCAGTTGCTCAGGGTTGTAAGCCTCCCAGGGAGAGTTTTCCTTGTGAGGTTTCTCAGAGACTTGCAGTTGCAGAACCCAAATCAGCCAGGCGACAGTGAGAAACATGGGAATAGCCATCAGCTTTTTGACCCAGTTCATCCAGTTTCCTGGGCGAGGAAGCAGAAAGAGGGCTTTGGGAGAAATACAAATGGCTAAAAAAGGGAAGGCCAACCCTAACCCCAATGCAGTAAAAATGACAACGACCACAAGCGGGGGTTGGCCAAGGGAGTATCCCATGGCAGCCCCCATGAATGGAGCTGTACAAGGAGAAGCCACCACTACAGCCAAAACTCCAGTTATTAGAGAACTTCTCCAGTCAGTGGAAGAAGGGTTTTTAGGTTTTGAACTCCAGTTCACAAGGCGGGCAAAGTTTACATGCAAAACATCAAGAAATATCAGGCCCATAATCACAAATACGGCAATCAAAAATACTACAAATGCTGGTGACTGAAGCTGAAACCCCCACCCCAGTTGTTGTCCAGATGCATTAAATAAGATTAGGGTGAGCGCAAACAGGACAAAACTTCCTACCACTCCCAGGGCATAGAGTAAATTGGAGCGGACAAACTTTGAGAATCCTGATTCTCGACTCTCTACCAACATCATGGCTTTGAGAGAGAGAATGGGGAGAACGCAGGGCATGAGGTTCAGGATCAGGCCACCTAAAAAAGCCATCGCAAGAATGATTATCAGTCCAGTAGTTTTGGGCGAAGCAGAGATTGTGGTTGCTCGACCCTCTGGGTAAAGTAATAAAAAACTTTCCTGTTTCACAGTAGGAGCCGTATCACTGGCTAGAAAAATGGCCTGAGTGTCAGAAAGGGCGGGCCACTTATTTCTGGTTAACTGATTGGAAAACGGAAAAATATCCAGAGGTTTTTTTAGGAGTCCATCAAAAAACAGTATGACGGAATTACCAGAGAGGGTCCATTGCAGTTGGTGAGCCGATTTTGTAGGAACAGATTTTTGATACTTCATAAAAAGAGGGTGGTGCTGAGAAAGCTGGGGAGAGTCTGAAATTTCCATTGTCTTGGTAAATTGAAAGACCCCGGGTATACACAACTGTTTTTATACCTTTTGGTACATCGTTAACATTCAGGTCAAACATCAGTAAAACTTCGTCTTCGTATCCAAAAGATTGCAAAGGCCCAAAGGGAATCCTCTTTGGAGCCGGGTAAACCATCGGTGAGACCGAGACAAAGTCCGGGACCTTAAAGTTCATAATGGGAGCGGCCGCACTATCTCCAGGGTTGGTCCAATAGGTATGCCATTTTGGATCAAGAATAATGTGTAGGCCCACCAAGTTTTGTCCGATTTTTAATTGTCTGTGGGAAGTCACAAATGTGGCTGTGGAATGAGCTTGGGTCGTAGTCAGGGGGCTGGCCAGTGATAGTTCGGATATCAGACAAAGTAAAATAAAAATTGTTTTCAAAATAAACCCTTAAGAAATTCCAAAACCTGATACAACTATACTTGTAGCTGTTATAGCGGGCAACTTGAATTGAGGAAAAGAATTACTGGTTGAGGCCTTGGAGTTCGTTTATACTGTGTTTGTGAGCTTTTCGAAGTCAGGATTATTCGATTTAAAGCTTATTTGAAAACTGATGTGAGATTATGAAAATTATTTTACTTGTGCATTCTGATTTGATTCCTCCTGATGAGGTTAATGAGAAGAGTTGTGATTGGAACAAGACTCCTTGGGTGACGGAGTATGAGGTAAAAAAAAATCTGATGGCCTCTGGACACAAGGTGGAAGTTTTGGGCATTCATGAGGACCTTAAAGCCCTAAGGGTTGCGGTTAAACGTTACGCTCCCAAAATTGTATTTAATCTTCTTGAGGAATTTAAAGGTGAGGCTATTTTTGATCAGAACGTTGTGAGTTATATGGAACTTCTTGGTGTCCCCTACACAGGTTCTAACCCTAAGGGCTTGATTATTTCCCGAGATAAGGCTTTATCAAAAAAGATTTTGAGTTATCACAAAATTCCAACCCCTAAATTTCAGGTATTTCCTCGAAATAATCCGTTAGCACGTCTCAAGCTTAAAGAGTTTCCGTTGATTGTTAAATGTCTTAATGAGGAGGCGTCATTGGGGATCTCTCAGGCTTCACTGGTTCAAAGTGAGGAGAAATTAAGAGAGAGGGTGGCATTTATTCATGAAAAATTTCGTACTGATGCCATCGTCGAGCAATTCATTGAAGGTCAAGAGTATTTTGTAGGAGTGATTGGCAATTACAGGCTGCAAACATTTCCAGCGTGGGAATTAAGGTTTAATAAGGTAGATCACCCTGAAAAGCAGTTTTATTCTACTCACGCAAAATTTGATCAAAAGTATCGTTATCGTAAAGGAATTTCTACGGGAAAAGCGCAGATATCAGATGATATGCAAAAGAACTTACGTAAGTTAGCTAAAAGAGCTTACAGAGCTTTAGGTATCAGTGGATATGCTCGGATGGATATGAGAGTCGACGGTGCTGGAAAAGCTTATTTGATAGAAGCCAACCCAAACCCTGATATTTCGGAGCATGATGATTTTGCAGAAAGTGCTAAAGCCGTAGGAATAAGTTATCCCAAGTTACTCAATAGAATTCTTCGATTGGGCCGCCAATGGAGTCCGATTTGAATTTTCAATTTTTTGAAACTGATGCGCAGTCATCTCAGAGCTTCAAGCTGTTAATAGTGGGAAGGATTGAAAAATAACTAGCATTTTCAGTGAGATAGCCGCATTTGGAAAGATTGTCATTAATAGCCTCAGGCTATCATGAGATATAGTAAAAATAAGTTACTTTCGACTTCAGTGGGTGTAGATTGAGAATCCAATTCAGAGGAGGCCAAGATGGATTTAAACATAGGTATTGAAAAGGAAAAGAGAATTGAAATTGCTAAAGACTTAAGTAAGCTTCTGGCAGAAACTTATACGCTTTATTTGAAAACTCATAAGTACCACTGGAATGTTACGGGACCAATGTTTCAAACGCTTCACTTGATGTTTGAGCAGCACTACAATGATCTTGCCTTGGCGGTTGATGAGATTGCCGAAAGAGTCCGTGTATTGGGAGTGAAGGCTCCCGGCTCTTATACAGAGTTTGCCGAATTGAGTTCTGTTAAAGATGATTCCAGTCAGGATATTAGTGCTACTGCGATGATTGAAAATCTACTACAGGATCATGAACAGATAGTTCGCACTTCAAAGGATCTTTTGAATACTTTGGAAGGTTCTAATGATGAGGGAACCAGTAGTTTTATTGGCGCCCGTATTGAATACCATGAGAAAACAGCATGGATGTTGAGAAGCATGATTGGCTAGCGCCCTCTCCATTCTACGTTATACAGGTCATGCCGACGGTCTTTTAGGTTTCTGACGGCTCCGTTGGCTCTGGCTTCTTCTAGAATATCTGTTCTGAGGTCCGCAATAGCCACCATCTCAACGTTGGGTGTTGTTTCTGCAGCAATCCCATCTTTAGCGAAGGGAAAGTCGCATGGAGTAAAAATACTGCTTTGTGCGTATTGGATATCCATATTTGCAACCCTTGGGAGATTACCCACGTTGCCCGCCATAGCCACATAAATCTGATTTTCGACGGCTCTGGCTTGGCAGCAATAACGTACTCTGCAGTAGCCTTGTCTATTATCAGTCAAGAAGGGAACAAATAAAATTCGAATTCCCTGATTGACGAGGTGCCGAGTCAGTTCGGGAAATTCGGAATCATAGCATATCAGAATTCCAATGGGACCACAGTCCGTTTCAATGGCCTTGACCTGGTCACCTCCTTCAATATTCCACCAATATTTTTCGTCGGGGGTGGGGTGGATTTTTTCTCTTTCATGCAAAGTGCCATCTCGAAGTGCTACGTAAGATACGTTTCGCACACGTCCGTCTACTAGTGTCGGATGGGAGCCACCTATGATGTTCACATTGTACTTGATAGCGAGACGGCGGAACATATCTTTTAATTGATCAGCATACTTGGTCATTGTTTTAATAGCTACATCTGGTGCAACCTGGGCATTTTTTATGGAGAGCAATTGCATAGTGAAGAGCTCTGGAAACAGAACAAAGTCAGCGCGATAGTCACCCGTGACGTCGACAAAGTATTCCACCATAGTCTCTAATTCTTTGAAGGATTTAATGCGCCGTTGTTTATATTGGACAGATACAACTCGGACAGAGTCTTGTCTTAAATGCCCCTTTTTTTTGGCTGTCAAAGCCTGGTACTGGGGGTTTTTCCAGCGAAGGTGAACAGCATAACCCAGACAGGGTTTGTCTCCTGGCAGATAATTTTCAAGAACGCCAATAACTTCAAAGCCGTTACGTAGGTGGAAGCCTAATGTAGGGTCTTTGATTTTTTTGGATTTTACCTGTCGGATATAATTTTTAACAGTTTTTACTCTATCGATATATTCGTGTAGGTTAGGAATGCGTCCACCAAACACGATGCCTTTTAAGCGATAGTATTTGACAATTTTTTTTCTTTCACTGTAGAGCCTCTGTCCAATTCTTTGTCCCCGAACATCTGGGTCTACACACACTTCGTACCCATACAGATAATTACCATTTTTGTCATGGGTTGTGCCGTAGCCATTTCCTGTGATTTCTTTCCAGTCGTGAGGGCGCATCACCTCCTCTTCGGGGAGGCGAATACTTGCACAGTAGCCAATAATTCTTCCGTTGATGAGAGCTACAATGTGTCCTTCGGGGTAGTTATTGATTTGTCCACGAATTTTATCTACGGGATAGGTGGCACCGCCATAGACTTTTTTTATAAGGTTGGAAATGCCTTGTAGGTCTTTGACGGAGGCTTTCCGAATCTCAAGTTTGAATTTCTTATTCATCAATAGCCTCTAATACTTTATCACTTGGCAATGAGTATATACTCGAAGTGACTGGGTTTGCCAGTTTTTGACTTGATCTTTTTCATCATTTTGCATTGGAACTCCTTTGAGTGGGCTTTGATGATTCCTCTAATGCAACAGCGAAAAAGTGTATGACATGGTGATCTATAACTTCAATAAAATTGCTTTTACTGTATTGGCTGAATAAAAGTGGAGATCTATGGAACTCATCAAGCAAATTTTTGAACGTAATAAAAACTGGATTTCCGAACGATTGCAGAACGATGCTGATTACTTTCATCGTCTGTCTCAGGGACAAAGTCCAGAAATATTATATATTGGGTGTTCTGATAGTCGAGTTACAGCTGAAGATATGATGGGAGCCAATCCTGGTGAAGTATTTGTGCATAGAAATGTGGCGAATCAAGTAGTTCCCACGGATGCTAACTTGAATGCTGTCGTTCAATTTGCGGTAGAATATTTAAAGGTTCGTCATATTGTGATTTGCGGTCATTATGGTTGTGGTGGCATCCAGGCAGCTCTGCACCCCACGGATATGGGGCAGTTGAATAATTGGCTTCAGGGTTTGAGAGATGTTTATCGCTTGCATGCTGATGAGTTGAATGCCATTAAAGATGAAGAAAAAAAAGTAGACCGTCTTGTAGAACTCAACGTTCAGGAACAAGCCATCAACATTGCAAAAATGGACCATGTGCAGAAAGCTCAGGCAAAAAACTCAGGGAGACCTCAGATTCATGGTTGGGTTTTAAACATCCGAAATGGAAAGCTCATAGATTTGAAGCTGAACGTGAATAAAGCCTTTTCAGAGATCAAGAATATCTACGAAATTAGAGAGTAGAATTCTTCAGGAGCCTTACAAAGTCGCCCAGGCCACGCCTTTCTAGTTGAGGGTCAATAATTTCATTATGAGATAAAATAATATAATAATTATAACAAGTTAACAGAATTCAAACGTTTGTTTCAAACAACTGTTGATTCCAAATATCTGCGGTGCTAGATTTAAACAAACGTTTGAATTTGGAGACTTCATGCCTACTTGGAGCAAAATTATCATTGTGCTTTCCGGCTTTTATTTGACATCGATAGCCTCTGCGGAAACTGTCAACCTTACTGAAAAAGGGGTTGTTCACAAGGGCTTAAAAAGCTCTCCTGTGATCAAGGGAATACAGGCCCAAAATGCCAGTGCTGATTTAGAAAGGCATCAACTCGAAGCGGGTTTTGAGGCTCGGGCGAACGCCCACTATAATTACTCAGAATCCAGAGAGGATGGGCTGGCGACATTTATCCCGGTATTTTCTCCTCAAAGAAATGTGGGAGTTGGTCTGAGTAAAAAGCTTCCAGTGGGAATGAATGTGGCTGTGGAAGCCTTTGGAGAGCAGATCAACGCGCCTGCTCAGGGGATCAATAATGCCACACGTGCTGGAACTCGGGTGAGCCTTGAGGTGGATTTGCTCAAAAATTTTTGGGGTCGAGTGGATCGATATCATCGTGCAAGTAAGTCTCAATCAATGAAAAGGGCCGCCATCCAGGCCGAGTTGGACTCCAAAGAATTTGAGATGGATTTGCGGAAGCTGTATTGGTCTATGGTGGCCAACAAGCTGTCGCTTCAGCTTTCGGAGCAGTTGGTTGAAACGGCCAGGCAACAATTGAGTGACGCCAAAAAGCGGGCTCGTGCAGGAGCGGCAGATTCCGGGGATGTGGCTCGAAGTCAGGCCCAGATACAATCTCGGTCCTCAAGTGTTTACCTGTTTCAGTATGAAAAAGAACAATTGGAGTTTCAATTGAAGCAGTTGGTACCCTGGTTTTCTGGAAGAATGGTTTCAGTGAATCCTAGTCCTGACGATATTGATAATGCCGTTCGAGGCGTATTAAGTTGTGTTCAGTCTATAACAGCGGACAAAAAGGCTCATTCTGAATATTCTGATTACTTTAAGGTGCTTGAGTTAACCAAAGAAGTTTATAGCCATGAACGTCAACAGGCTGAAGCCACGGGGGATTGGGACCTCAAGCTGACTTCTTCGGTGCAGTGGAGTGGGGTGGATCAAGGGTTCTCAGATGCTATTCATGAGTACAGTGATAACTCTAAAGATGGTTACAGTGTGGGCCTAGCTTTGAGTATTCCTTTAGAGGGGAGCGTGGCTCAAGTAGAGGTGGCTCACAAGAGAGTGGTGGAGAATAATTACTCCAGTCAGATTCAAACACTAGAACAGCAGATTTATGAAACTCACATACAGGTCTCTAAATCCCTGCTGCTTTTGCAGGAAGCTGCGGGAGCCATCAAAAATAATGTAGATAGCTTGCAGAAGTCACTGAAATCCAGCAGAAAAAAATACAAACAGGCTAGGATCAGCATCAATGAACTGGTGGGAGAGCAAGACCAGCTCTTTAGTTCGCAGCTGAACGAAATTTCCACAAAGTTGGCGGTGATTCATGCGCTCTATGACTACTTTAAGGTTTTTAATAATCATCCCTGTAAGTTGAATAAAATTTGAGGAGTTCCCCATGAAGCTGGCCCAGTTTTTTATTGATAATAATAAGTTCACCATGGTGCTGATGATGGGCCTTATTCTATTTGGGTTAGGCGGCGTGAAAACACTCAACTCAGAATCTTTTCCATCAGTGAACATTGGAAGTGTGATTATTACTACTCAGTATCCAGGAGCTTCTGCTGAGGATATTGAATCTAAAATTACAAAACCTCTAGAAGATGAAATTCGATCGGTTCGTGGCCTAAAAGAGGTCAAGTCAGTGAGTCAGGCTGGAGTGAGCCGCATTGTCACTTTTGTTGATATTGATAGGTACAATGTAGAGGAGGTAGTTTCAGACTTGCAGAGGGCTGTTGATCGAACTCCTGATCTTCCTGTGGATTTAGAAAACCCACCTACGTTTTTAGAGGTCAAGTCGGACGAGTTTCCAGTGATTGAGTTAGCTATTGTGGGACCTAATGAAGGTAGAGTTCGCGATAAAATAGCTTATGAACTCAAGGAAGAGTTAGAGGATAATAAAAAAATAGCGAGTATTACAACCACGGGGTATCGGGAGCGTCAGTTCAATATTACTGTAGATGCTCAGAGACTAGAGGTCTATCATGTGAGCCTTGGAGAAGTGGCGCGAAAAATTCAGTCTCAAAATGTTAATATTCCTGGTGGAAACCTGGAGATGGACAATCGTCAATCCATTGTCAAAATTGAAGGTAAAATGGAGTCTGTGGAAGAATTAGAGAACTTGGTGATTCGCTCTAACTTTTCTGGTGAAAGAATTGTTCTTAAGGACATTGCGCAAGTTGAGGATGGTGAAGAGGATGCTATTACCTTGGCTCTTTATGAGGGGCAGCCAGCAACACTTCTTACTATTGCTAAAAAGGGAGGGGCAGATATTATTGAGCTGGCAGCAGAGGTTCAGGAGTTGATTGAAAGATTTAGAGAAAAATACCAAGGTAAGGTTCAATTTTATGTTTATAATGATGAAGGCCGACGAGTTAGTAATCGTATCGAAATTTTAAGCTCTAATGGTCTTGTTGGCCTTATTTTAGTTGTGGCATTTTTGCTAATTTTTTTACCGGGGCGAATTGGAATTATGGCTTCGATCTCTCTGCCGCTAGCCATTCTTGCTACCTTTGGTTACATGTCCGCTGATGGCATGACCTTAAATACGATCACTATTCTGGCTATGGTTATTTCTATTGGAATGCTTGTGGATAATGCCGTGGTTATCTCAGAAAACTTTGCTCGCCTGAGAGATGAGGGTAGGGAACCTCGCGAAGCCGCTCTTGAGACCATTAGGGACCTTTGGTTGCCGATTTCTGCTACAGCTTTTACAACTATTGCAGCATTTCTGCCGATGTTAGTCACTAAGGGGATTATCGGTCAGTTTATTAAAGGAATACCCATTGTGGTTACCGCAGCACTATTGATTAGTTTGGGAGAGAGCTTCTTTTTACTGCCGGTGCGATTACTTCTGGGCAAGCACAAAAACAAAGTGTTGGGAGAAGAAAAAGGTAGGGATTGGTTTCAGGACTCGGTGATTCCATCTTTTCAGAGGTTTGTGGACTGGTTGATTCGACACAGGTATATCGCTCTGGGGTTATTCACAGGCCTGATTTTTAGCTCCTTGGTTATGATTGGAGTAGTTAATAAATTTATTTTATTTCCAGCAGATCAGACAGAAATCTATATTGCTCGGGTTGAGATGCCAGAGGGTACCCGTATTGAAAGAACTCGGGATATCACTACATCAATATCTAGTGCAGTTCGTGAAAAATTGGGTGATAGCATTGCCCATGTAGCAGCTAAAGTTGGATTGTCTGAATCAGATTTTGGAGACCCTAAATCTCGTAGGGGTGAAAATGTCGGTATAGTCTATATATTTATGACTGAAGAAGCAAAAAATTCCCTCATTACCAACGAAGTTTTAAATCAGTTGCGCTCGATTCAAGTGGAAAGTGTAAAAGAGCTGAGCTTTGAGGCTATGATCAATGGGCCCCCCATAGGTGCTCCTGTGACAGCCATCTTTCGCTCCAATAATGTAGAAAGAGTTGATGAAGTTACTGATATTGTCATGAAGGAACTCAAGCAAACAGATGGAGTGTTTGATGTTCGTATTGACGATGTCTTTGGGTCCGACGAGTACAAAGTTACCATTGATCAGCAAAAAGCCGGCAGACTGAATCTTGACTTAGCTTCTGTGGGGTCGACTGTTCGTATGGCTGTAGCTGGGGAGATTCTCGGTAATGTTAATCTTGAAAATCACAAAGTGAACTATTTTCTCAGAATGGACAATAACCATCGCTCTGAAGCCAGTGATTTGAAATCCATTAAAGTTTCAGATCATCGAGGAAATCTGATACCGCTAGCTCAGGTAGCCTCAGTGGACTCTAGCAGGCCCAGTCCACAGATTAAACGCTTTGATTTTAAAAGAGCTAAAACAGTCACTGCTAATATTAATGATAATGAAATCACAGCCATTGAGGCTAATGCTGTGGTGGCTCGTTCATTTGCCAAAATCAAAGAGCAATACAAGGATGTGACCTTAGACTTTGGAGGCGAAGGGGAGCGCACTCAAGAATCTTTTGAGTCTCTGATGAATGCTTTAGTGCTATCTTTGGTGGGCATTTTTTCTTTGCTAGTATTTTTATTTAAGTCTTATATTCGCCCTATTATTATTCTGACAACCATTCCGTTGGGGTTAATCGGAGTTGCCGTGTCATTCTTTTTGCATGGGCGACCTATAAGCTTTTTGGCATTAATTGGTGTGATTGGGCTCGGTGGAATTATTGTGAACTCTGGGATTGTTCTGATCAGCTTTATTGAAAAGTTAAAAAGTGAAAAACCTGAGCGGCCACTGAAAGAAATTCTTGTGGAAGCCACGGGGCTGCGATTGAAAGCTGTTGTGGTGACATCTTTAACAACTGTTAGTGGATTACTTCCAACAGCTTATGGAGTTGGAGGCGCTGATGAATTTATCATTCCAATGACATTGGCTATGGCTTGGGGGCTAATGAGCGGGACAATTTTGGCTCTATTATGGGTACCATGTGCCTATGCTATTACAGAGGATCTTGTCGAGTGTGTAACAAGTGGCTCATGGAAAAAGAATAAGCAGAAGGCCACAACTGCGGCTCAAGTGAATAGCCCTCCTGGGGGAATAAACTTATGACTCACGCAGAGAAGGTGGAAACAAAAGAAAGGATTATGGAAGTCGCGAGTGAGCTATTCTCCATTTACGGATATGTCGGGACCTCAGTTCGTGAGATTGCTGCAAAATCTAATGTCAATATTGCCTCTATCAATTACCATTTTGGAAATAAGCATAATCTTTATTGGGCTACTGTGGATCGAAAGCAAAAATGGTTAGATGAGGGTATTCGTCAACTTTCAGAAACAACAGAGGATGTTGCTGAGTTAACAGTTAAGGCCTATCAGTTTTTAATGCAAGATCAGGCGGCTGTTCGCACTACATTGAAAATGCTTTTAACAGATGGGGTGCCAGATCCGGAAGGGGCATTGAGAGAGGAAATGATGTCTACTATGGGTCCCCCAGGAACTCAGCATTTTGCCAAAGTCATTTCTCGGCAGATTTCTAAGGATGTTTCATCTGAAACAGTGATGTGGGGTGTGAAGTGTATTTTTAGTGCTTTAGTTCATTGGGCTATGATGTGTTCTAGCTGTAAATTTGAGTTGATGAAGCAGAAAATGCCAGAACTCAACGGTGAAAGTGTTGAAAAAATACTTTACCATCATACACGGGCAATAATGACTTATATGGAAAGTGAAAAACCTTTTGGAACCACATCTTATACCGATTTGGCTTGAATTTTTCAGTTTTTGATTCAAAAAGGGGAATATTGGGCAAGATGTCTAGACTCCGAGTATGGAAAAATTTAAAAGAGTTCAATGGATATTAGAATATTATTTGTCGATGACGAAGAGGAAATCAGGGATTTGATGTCTATCAATTTTGAGTCCATAGGAGTTGATGTGACATTGGCTTCGTCTGGAAACGAAGCCTTGAAAATCCTCGCAGATCAAAAGTTTGATGCTGTTATTTCAGATGTAAAAATGTCTAATGGCAGTGGGGTGGACCTACTTAAGGGAATAAAGAAGCGGGGCATCAAGATCCCATTTATTTTTCTTACAGCTTATTTGGACTTGGACAGCAAGGAGTTGGTGGAGCTAGGCGCTCTTAAAGTCTTTTATAAGCCAACAAAGTTTTCTGAAATAGAAAGTTTTTTACAGGAAATTCAAACCGGATCAGTATAAATTTGAAATTCAGTCTGTTGACCGTCGGTAGGTGGGTGGTTTTGTTCATCTGCTTGTAGAATATTTTCTAGTTCTGCGTTGGCGGCATTAGTGACAGAAATCATTTTCTTT
Organism: Bdellovibrionia bacterium; assembly: GCA_030432925.1. Lineage (GTDB taxonomy): Bacteria > Bdellovibrionota > Bdellovibrionia > Bdellovibrionales > UBA1609 > JABSOQ01. Next base: position 23,888 of record JAUILT010000010.1, read on the forward strand.
TCATCACCGTGCACTTTTAGTTGTTGTCGTAACAGGGCTTCATCATGAGTTCTGAAAATAGCCAGTTTTTTATTGATTTGTTCACGTAGGTGGCCTAGCCCCATAAGGACTTCTTTGGCGACCTCTAGGCTCGTGAGGTAGGTTTCTCTATGAACATTTTCGATTCCCATTTCTAGAAGTCGAATAGCATGGTTTCGATTTCTAACTCGAGCAATAATTTTGAGATGAGGAAATTTATTTTTAATCATTTTTGCTGTTTTGATAGATGTTTCTACATCATCAATCGCCAGTACAAAAATTTTTGCCGTTTTCCCACCGGCTGACTCCACAATGTCTTCCCGTGAGGCATCACCATAATAGATTTTATTTCCAAATTTTCTAGCAATATCTACTTGGGCGGCGCTGTGCTCTAAAATCGTGAACGAAATTTTCTGTGTTTGCAGAAAACGGGAAACAATTTGACCAAACCGGCCAAATCCGGCAAGGATGACTTCTGCACTTTCTGAAGTAATTTTATCAAAAGGGCGTTCGGAAACCTCACTAAATGTTCGCATGTACTTTTGGTTGATCCCAAAAACTAGAGGTGTTAGCGCCATGCTAATGGTGACAGCAGCATTGAGGATAGCGCTGGACTCTGGATCGAGGATGCTGGTTGAAGTGGCAGCAGCAAAAAGTACAAACGCAAATTCTCCCCCTTGTGGGAGAGTGCATGCCATATTTCTTGATGATTCATGAGGAAAGCCAAAGGCTCGAGCTAGAGCATAAATCACGAATCCTTTGGTCAACATAAACCCAAAAACAACTAAAGCTACGATGTGTGGTTTGGCAATAAGAATGTCCAACTTTAAAGACATGCCCACCGCAATGAAGAATAGCCCCAAAAGTAAACCTTTAAAGGGTTGAAGGTTAATCTCTAACTCGTGACGGTATTCTGAATTGGCGAGAAGAACACCGGCAAGAAAAGCCCCTGTTCCCATAGAAAGCCCGGCATCCTCCATTAGTACTGCAGATCCGATAACGACAAGGAGAGAAGTGGCAGTGAAAACCTCTTGAGTACGACTTTGAGCAATAAAGCTGAAGAAATAGCGAATAAAATAAATACCTACAAAGATAAACCCGGCGACAATACCAATTGTTTTGAAAACATCTTCAATGGACGTAGATGTTCCAATGCCTGCTAATAACGGGATCATGGCCAGTAAGGGAACCACGGCTAAATCTTGAAATAGTAAAATAGAAAACGAACCTTGGCCATGCAGAGTTTGGAACTGATGTTTTTCCTCTAGGATTTGCAGACCAAAAGCTGTTGATGATAGGGCTAGACCAAACCCGGCAACAAAGGCAAAAGGTAGAGGAAAGTTAAGGGCAATTAAGGAGCCTAAGAATACCCCACCTGTGACAGTCATTTGTAATAGTCCCATCCCGAAGACGTTGCGCTTCATTCTCCATAAACGGGCTGGGTGTAATTCAAGTCCAATCAAAAATAACAGGAAGACCACCCCCAACTCTGAGAAATGCAAAATAGTTTTGGGGTCTTTGATCAGAGTGAGTATTTCTGGTCCGATGACAACTCCGGCAAAAAGGTAAGCGAGAATAGCTCCTGCATTAAAGTAGCGAAAGAGAGGAACAAAGACGACGGCCGATGTGAGAAGAATTAGAAGTTCAATGAGTTGATCATGCAAAATATTATACCTGGTAATGTGGGGAGAACTCGTTGGGATAGAGCCTATCCTAAAACGGATTTCATCGCGAGGGTTTTCATCAATCCAAGGCCTTCAAAAAGGTACGACGTGCCTTTTTACTATGCTGCGCGGCAAGTCTTTGGGGTTGCAGTATCTTTGCCGATTCTAATTGGGCTTTCACGTCGAAGTCTGTAGTATTAGAATTTCAAACTCTTTCCAATGAAGGGGGGTATGGCTTTGGGGAGGCTATTTTTTTGCATATTGCTTTTGGGCTTCATGTCGCTGCCTTTACAGGCTCAAACTTTACAACAGGTCTTTGAATTAGCAAAAAGCTACTCTGCCACAATAAAGGATAAGCGTTTTGGAGTGGAAAGAGCTAAGGAGCTTAAATCCCAGGCCTACTCTACAGTTCTTCCTACAGTTTCCGCACACAGCAACCATACTTGGAGAGATCAGGCGAATGTAGGAGCATTTGGCGAAGGGTACCAACGAACATCTTACCTAAACCTATCACAACCACTTTTCCAGGGGGGAGCTGAATATTATGCTCTGGAAATTGCTAAAAGGTATCCAGAAATTGCTCGATTGGAACAAACTATTGGAGAGCTTCAGCTTTACGAGAAGGTTGCGTCCAGCTTTTTTGAACTATTAAGGTTGCAACGGCAGGAAGCTATTTATAGTGAACAAGTTGTTACATTAGAAAAGCGAGTTTCCATGCTTCGAAGGCGGGCGCGCATTGGAAGAAACAAAAAGACAGATGTTCTGGCTGCTGAATCTCAGCTGGCAAGGACTCGCGCTGAGGTAGTGCAAGTAGAAAGTCAGATTGTGACGGCATCGAACACCTTATCCCATCTAGCGGGTCTTGAAAGTTTTCATTTGAAAGACACATTAGATCTGAAATCTTTTAAAGTGCCAAGTGAATGGGAAAACAACTTGCATCAGGTGCCCCCTCTCAGAGCAGCTGAATTGATTATTGAAAGTGCTAAAAAGGAGGTCAGCATATCCCGATCTGGGTTTCTTCCGTCCATTGATCTCGATGCCAACTATTATTTAGAGAGAGCAGGAATTCTACAGGAGTCTGATTGGGACTTGGGTGTGAATATAACTTGGGAGCTTTTTTCTGGAGGAGAGGACCTCTCTGAAAAAAGAATCAAAGCCATTGAAGTTCAACGTTTGGAAGCCTGGCTCGAGGAAAACAAACGGCACATTAAAAAAGATTTTGTTGCTTTGAAGAAAGAGTTGGAAGTCCGTAGAGATATGGTGGAAAAACTAAATTCTGCAGTTCAGTTGGCTAAAAACAACTATCAGCAACATGTTCGAGAGGCGAATCAGGGGCTAGTGAGTCAACTGGAGGTGTTGCGAGTTCTCGAAGATTATTTGCAAATTCGCCGTAGCTATGACCAAGAACTTTATAATGTGAAGCATACCTGGGTGAAGCTTCAAGCTCTCTCTGGAGTAATGCCATGACCTTAAGTGATCTTTCCATTAAACGACCAGTCTTTGCCTGGATTCTGATGTTTGGTTTGATTTTTTTTGGAGGCCTATCATTTACTCAGATGGGCATCAATGAAAATCCAGATGTAGATTTCCCAACAATTCGAGTGCGTTATTCTTATGAAGGAGCTACACCATCCGTTATTGAAAAGGATGTGATTGAGCCTGTTGAGAGTGTCCTTGTTTCTATGGAAGGTATTCGAAATATCAACTCTACAGCAGATCGTGGATCGGCAAATATTCAATTAGAGTTTGAACTTAACAGAGACATTGATTTTGCTTTGCAGGAGGTTCAAACTCTTTTGGGGCGAGCTCAGAGAAGCCTTCCGGATACCATTGAACCTCCCGTAACCACTAAGTCCAATGCGGATGATGATCCGATTATGTATTTGAACGTACGCTCTGGTAAATTAACAGATAGAGAGCTAATGACTCTATTTCGTGACCAAATTAGAGATCGAATCTCCACGGTAGAGGGTGTCGCTGAAGTTCGAGCATTTGGATATCATGAGCCAATGATGCGGATTGATTTGGATGCGCAAAAACTACAAAGTTACCAGCTGACAGCTAAGGATATCTTAGAAAGCATTCGACGAGAGCATAAAGAGCTTCCAGCTGGTCGTTTGGAATTTGAAGACTCTGAAGACACCGTGCGGATTATGGGTGAAGTGACTAAACAAGAAGATTTTGAAGAAATGATTATCAGTCGGAGGGGGGGGGCACCTAATTTTGTTCCTCTTCGGCTTAAAGACGTGGCCGACGTTTATGAAGGTATTGAAAATATACGTCGTATTTCTAGGTTTAATGGTGAAAAAGCCCTCGGAATGGCTATTCAAAAGCAAACAGGGGTCAACGCTGCGGCCACAGCAGATCGGGTCAAAGAAAGAATCAAAGAGATCAATAAAAGTCTCCCAGAGGGTACAGTTTTGGGTGTGAACTTTGATCGTACTCAGTTTATTCGTGAATCCGTCAATGAGTTGGTATTTACGCTATTCTTGTCGGCATTGTTAACTTCACTTATTTGCTGGATGTTTTTAGGCTCCTGGTCCGCGACGATCAATATTTTATTGGCAATCCCCACAGCGATTATTGGAACTTTTATTTTTATTAACTTTTTTGGCTTTACTTTGAATACATTTTCCTTACTAGGGTTGGCATTAGCCATTGGTGTCGTCGTAGATGATGCAATCATAATGTTAGAAAATATTGTTCGTTATATGCAAATGGGATGGAGTCGTATTAACTCGGCTTTTAAAGGGGCTAGGGAGATTTCTTTTGCAGTCATAGCGACTACAGCAGCTTTAGTCTCAATTTTTGTGCCAATTACTTTTTTAAACAGTTTGGAAGGAAAATTCTTTTTTGAGTTTGCAGTAACCATTGCTGTGGCTGTGTGCCTGAGTTCTTTGGAGGCTCTTACGTTAGCTCCTATGAGGTGCTCTCAGTTTTTGTCGGTTGAGACGCGATCCACTCGGTTTGGTCATGGGTTTGAGACATTAATGGATGGTCTGAGGGGCTCTTATTCAAAAGCTCTATCGTGGTGTTTGAGGCACAAAGTGTCAGTTTTGGTTTGTGCACTGGCTTTATTTTTAACGTCATTATTTTCTTTGAAATTTCTATCTACGGAATTTGCTCCGGCTCAAGATCGGGGAGTTTTGTTTGTGATATTTTTAGCTCCCGATGGAAAGTCTCTTGAGTACACTCAAGAGAAGGTGGCTGAGTTTGAAGATATTGTGGCGACACACCCCGGAGTCGGCAGGCAGTTCATGGCGGTCGGTGGTTTTGGTCAGGGAGGACAGGGAAACCGTGGAAATGGTGTGATAATTCTTAAAAATGCTAAAGAGCGAGAGCAGAGTCAGTTCGAAATTGCAGAACAGTTACGGGAAAGTGTTAAGTCTATTCAAGGAATCAGAATTTTTATTCGAGACCGCTTTGGGAGTGCCTTTGGAGGCCGTCGTGGAAGCCCATTGGAGTTCACCATCAATGGGCCTGATCCGGAAGTACAGAAAAAACTATTTTTTGAAATGAAAAAAGAAATGGAAGCTACCGGTGATATGGTAGGTATTCGATCTGATGACGTTTTGACATTGCCAGAAGTACACATTGTACCTAATAGGCAAAAAGCTATTCGTAGTGGCGTAGAGGTTACTGAGATTGCAGAAATTGTTAACGCCACATTTGGGGGAACCGTAGCCTCTCAGTATACGGACGGTTCACGACGATTTGATATCTGGGTCCAGCTTCAGGAAAAAGATCGCCAACAGAAAGCCGATATCAGTAAGGTGCTCGTGCGAAATAACCGTGGTGAATTGATTCCCATGGATCGTGTGGTGGACATTGTTCAGACTACGGGTCCTCAGCAGATTTATCGGGAAGACCGTCTGCGAGGGGTTCGTGTGGATTCCAATCTAGCCAAGGGAGTCAATCAGGGCAATGCAATCAGTCAGGTTCGGGAAATTGCCAACAAAAAGCTTCCAGAAGGCTATTTCTTGAAGTTTGAGGAAACTCCTGATGACAAAGCTTTTGAAACCATGATCATTATGCTGCTCGGCTTGGTGATTGCCTATATGGTACTGGCTATTCAATTCAACTCATTTCTGGATCCATGGATTGTCTTTCTGGCAATTCCATTTGGATTGACGGGCTCATTTATTGGACTCATTCTGGGTGGCCAAACCCTGAACGTCTACAGCATTATCGGAATTCTTTTAACTATGGGTATAGTGAAAAAGAACTCTATTTTACTGGTGGAGTTCACCAATCAGCTGAGGGATGAAGGGCAGAGTGTTAATGAGGCCTTGATGGAGGCTTGCCCTGTCAGGCTACGACCGATTCTTATGACCACGGCGGCGACATTGGCGGCGGCAATTCCTCCAGCATTATCATTGGGTCCGGGAAGTGAAACGCGAGTTCCAATGGCCTTGACCGTAATTGGAGGGGTGCTATTGAGCGCGTTTTTTACTTTATTTTTAGTTCCCTGTGTTTATAGTATCATACAGCCTAAGCGTCGGCTACAGCCGGTGGAATCCAATGAACGTCTGAAGGATAGAAGTATTGCGTAGCCCTAAAGTTCAAAGCTTAGATTTACCTAAAGGATTTTTGCTTTCCAAAAAATTTGAGATTGTCAGCCAGTTGGGGCGTGGCTGGGAGGGCGAAGTCTATAGAATTCAAGAGGTCAGCACAGGAATTGAACGAGCAGCTAAAATATTTTTCCCCCAGCGAAATGTGAATAATCAGGCGGCCAAATTTTATGCCCGCAAACTTCATAAGTTGAGAAACTGCTCGATTCTTATGAAGTACCTTTTTCAGGACCAGATTCGCTTCAAGGGTCATAGTTTGACTTATTTGATTTCTGACTATGTCGAAGGAGAGACCTTGGAGGATTTTCTTATGCGTCAGAGGGGTCGGCGTTTGCACCCCTTTCAGGCGATTCATCTGCTACACTGCTTAGCCTCTGGTATTCAGGAAATACATCATATGAGAGAATATCATGGAGACCTTCACACGGGAAACATCATGATTCAACGGTATGGCCTGAACTTTCATCTCAAGTTAATTGATCTTTTTCACATGGGAAAGGCTACGCCAGCCAATATCAAGTATGATGTTTGCGATCTGATTCGAGTATTTCACGAGTGTATTGGTGGAACTCGAGCCTATGCAGCTCAGCCACAGGTTGTGAAGGACATTTGTTGTGGGTTAAAAAATACACTGATTCTAAAAAAGTTCAAAACTGCAGGGCAATTAAAAATCTATCTTGAAAATATGGAATGGGAATAGCTTGGCGTCCAGTAGCAAAAAATTAAACACTGACATGGAAGGGCCAGAGTTTCATGATTTTCAACAATTTTCTCTTGCGATATATACCTCCCGTGGAACTAAAAAGGGAAAAACGGCTAAAAATGAAGACAGTTGTGGTTTTATTTCTCCCACGGTGAGCCAGGTGGCCATGATTGTTGCTGATGGAATGGGAGGGCATAGAATGGGAGATAGAGCCTCAAAGATGGCGGTGAATGCTATTCTTGGGCGAAGTACCCAAAGGCGCCGTCCCTTTAAACCGGCCCAAATGATTGAGAAGGTAGAGCGAGCTCATCAGAAAATTATGGATTTAAAATCAGATGCTGGGTCCACTGTAGTTATTGCTGTTGTTGAGGGTGATGGCCTTTGGCTATATTCTATCGGTGACTCTCTTGGAATTCTTTTTTCAGAAACAGGTCGCATTCAGTATAAGACTTTTGAGCACTCTGTGACCGGATTTGCTACAGAGTCTGGTTTATTGGAAGAAAAAGAAGCCCAGGTTCATGAACAGTCCAACGAGATTTTGAATTGTCTGGGGTTTCATGACACTCGATTGGAAGCGAGTATGAAACTGCTTTATCGGTCGGGAGAAACTGTTCTACTTTGTACCGATGGGCTGACAGAAATTCTAACCATTGATGAGATTTCTACATTGATCGCTGTGGGGGCTTTTGAGGAAAGCATTGAGAGCCTGGTTGCAAGGTGTAGGGAGCTTCGTGGCGGCGCGCAAAAATTTGATGACTTATCTTTTATTGCCTGTCGAAAAAAGTAATCCAAAAATTATATAAAAAGTGGTAGTTCTCAAACTGTTTTCGAAATTTCAAATGCAGGGAGAGACCATGTCTGATACTAATTCGACGATTTTTTACACGATTACTGATGAAGCCCCCTATTTGGCCACTCACTCATTTTTACCTATTGTGGAGGCTTTTACCAGGCCTGCGGGTATTAAAATTGAAACAAAAGATATCTCTCTTTCCGGACGAATTATTTCTCAGTTTTCTGAGTACCTGAAGCCGGAACAAAAAGTTTTAGATGCATTGGTAGAGTTAGGTGAGTTAGCAAAAACTCCTTCTGCCAACATCATCAAGCTCCCTAATATTTCAGCGTCTATTCCACAACTCAAATCTGCAATTAAAGAGCTTCAGGATAAGGGCTATGACCTTCCGGACTTTCCAGAAGAGCCATTAACAGACGAAGAAAAGTCTATTCGACAAAAATATGCCAAGGTATTGGGGAGTGCTGTCAATCCGGTATTGCGCGAGGGCAACTCCGATCGTCGTGTGGCTGTGCCAGTGAAGCAGTTTGCTAAAGATAACCCTCATAAGTTAGGTGAATGGAGCAAGGACTCCAAAACTCATGTGGCCCATATGACAGAGGGAGATTTTTATTCGTCTGAGCAGTCTCACATTATGGCTGATGCTGGTTCTATATCTGTTGTTCTAAAAGTGGCAGATGGCACCACAAAAGTACTGAAAGAAAAAGTAAATCTTCTCAAGGGCGAAGTGATTGATACCACTCGAATGAGTGACAAAGCTCTCAGAGCTTTCCTAGAAAAAGAAATTAAAGATGCTCATGAAAAGGGTTTACTTCTGTCACTTCACCTAAAGGCTACTATGATGAAAGTCTCGGATCCCATCATGTTTGGTGCGGCTGTAGAAGTGTATTTTAAGAATGTGTTTGAAAAATATACTGATGTATTTGAAGAAATTGGAGTGGATGCTCGAAATGGTTTGGGTGACATATATGCAAAAATTGAAAACTTGCCAGTAGATCAAAAAGTGGAAATTGAAAACGCTATTAACGAAGCTTATAAAACGCGCCCTCAGTTAGCCATGGTGGACTCTGATAGGGGGATCACGAACTTGCATGTACCTAGCGATATAATTATTGACGCATCTATGCCTGCAGCCATTAAATCCAGTGGAAAAATGTGGGGAGTTGATGGGAAGTTGCATGACACAAAAGCCCTGATACCTGATCGCAACTATGCGGGTATTTATCAAGAGATTATTCAGTTTTGTAAAGATAATGGAGCGTTTGATGTGACGACCATGGGAAATGTATCCAACGTGGGGCTGATGGCAAAAAAGGCTGAGGAATATGGATCTCATGATAAGACTTTCTGGATTGAAGAGGCTGGAGTCGTGGAGGTTGTTAATACCACTGATGGCACAGTTTATATGCAGCACTCTGTGGAGCCTGGTGATATTTGGCGGATGTGCCAAACTAAGGATGTGGCCATTCGTGATTGGGTGCAGCTTGGTGTGAATCGTTCTCGAGCTACGGGAAACCCTGCTATTTTTTGGTTGGATGAAAATCGTGCTCATGATGCGAACCTGATTAAAATTGTCAATGAAACCTTAAAAAACAATGACACTAATGGTTTAGAGATTAAAATTTTTTCCCCGATAGAGGCAATGAGATACACCTTGAAAAGAGTCAGGGATGGAAAAGACACTATTTCTGTAACAGGTAATGTACTTCGTGATTACTTGACGGACCTGTTTCCAATTTTAGAATTGGGTACAAGTGCAAAAATGCTATCTATTGTTCCATTACTCGCGGGAGGGGGCTTGTATGAAACCGGGGCCGGCGGATCGGCACCTAAGCATGTTCAGCAGTTTCTTGAAGAAAACCATCTTCGATGGGATTCATTAGGAGAATTTTTGGCACTGGGTGTGTCTCTTGAAGATCTTTCAAGGAAAACTTCTAATTTCAAGGGGCAGGTCATTGCTCAGGCCCTGGGCGAGGCCAATGGTAAGTTCTTGAAAATGAACAAATCTCCATCGAGAAAGGTCGGGGAGCTTGATAATAGAGGAAGCCATCTTTATTTGGCCATGTACTGGGCTCAGGCGCTGGCAACCCAGTTAAAGAATACAGAGTTAAAGGAAAAATTTACTCCAGTGGCTCAGGCACTTGAAAATAATGAGACCACCATACTTAATGAACTCAACAGTGCTCAAGGGAAAGCAGTAGATATGAACGGTTATTATCGACCGGACGAAAACCTGGTTTCCAAAGCTATGCGGCCCAGTGAAACATTTAATCAGATCTTGAGCACTTTGAACTGAAGCCGGGTGGAGCACTCAACCTTGCTTTGTGAAATTCTAAAAGGAGAAACTCAGGGTGGGGACGATCAGATTTTTTTCAGTGGTATTGGCTTTATTGCTGTCAGCTCCTCTAGCTACAGCTAGTTACAATAATATCAAAGACTCTTCTCGCCTATCTTGGGAGAAGCTAAAGAAGATGATTGAGCACAATGGACTAAAATCTGTTGAGAAAACTCTGAACTTGGTCAAAGACACGCACCCTGAATTTTTTCGAAACTATGTTTTAATGTATCACAGCCGAAGTCTTCAAGGGTCTTCGTTTGAAAACCCTCGAGCTATTTTATTTGATCGATCTGGCCAGTTTATTTTCAGTTTCAATGGTAACCGGTTACAGCGAGGCTTTAACCGTCTGGAGATCATGCAATTTCAAAAAGGTGAAAATCGTTTTGAGTTTCGAGAAGTGATTTTTTCTGATTCAGGAGAAGTGACTTTTTCTGGACCAAACCCTGCCAAGTGTATGGTTTGTCACCAGGATGTAAATAGAACCAATATTGATCCTCGTCCCAACTGGGAGCCTTACAATATCTGGCCAGGGGCCTATGGGAGTAATTCCGGACGCCTTTACACCAGTAAGCATGAGAAAAATCAGCCCCGTTTTCAGCGCATGGATACATTGATGTTGGAGAATATGGAGCGTGAGAAAGAGGAACTAGAAAAGTTTTTTGCAAAAACTTATCCTGAACACCCTCGTTATCAATTACTGGAGGCGAAGTCCTATGATCCTGACTTTACTACGGAGATAACTCAGATTCTTGCTAACTTGAACTTCCGTAGGGTTTCCAGAATCATCACTGAGGAATGGGCCCAGGTTTATGAATATCTTGAACCGGCTGTATGGGGCGTAGCAAAATGCGGGAAACTTCTGGTCTCAGAGGAGACCTATCAGTGGATTCAGAGGAGCTGGCCAAAGCCAGAGTATTGGGGGGAAGAAACTCTTCTCTCTCACCCGCCAATAAAAACCAAAGGTGAAATTCTGGAGGATTTGCTCTCCAATGGCTTTGTAGGTACGGAGATGGACAATATAAGCCAGAAAGGATTGAGTAAAGCTGCTGATGTTATGTACGAACGTCAGTTTGAACGACAAAAAGATTACTACAGCATTGATCCCACCCGAGGTCTTCACCATTTGTTCGAACCGTTGGGTATTTCTACTGCCGATTGGTCCATGGATTTTAAAACAGAGGGACGACTGGCCTTTCGAGAGCGTCTGGGAACACCCAGTAATACTAAGCAGACTTTTTATAAAGCTCTTCAGGAGGTGACTGGGATACGGGTTCATAAAATGAGCTGTAAAGAGTTGGGAAAAAAATCAGAGGAAAACTTTGCTAGACTCAAGTCCTCGCCTTTGTTTCAGGAGTTAATGGCTCAGAAAAAGGAAAATGAACTGAAAAAATCAGTTCCCATTATCAGAAGGTGTGTGAGGTGTCATGCGTCTGATGATCCAGCGATTCCTTCTATTGCCTTTGATAATCCGGAAAAGTTGAAGTCTCAACTCAAGGGACCAGCTCTCTACAGCAAGCGAAACCTTTTGGATGAGATTCGCTACCGTCTCAGTGATTACGCCAAAGAGAGTGAGAGAATGCCCATGGGCCCTATTGTCAGTAAACAGCAGCGCCAGGACTTGGTGGAGTATCTGGAAAAGGTAGTTAGCAACACTAGTCTTTGATGATCAAGTGGTTTTCTAGCTCATCGACATCGTCAGAAGTTCTGGGAAAGTGCTTCTGAAGGTGAGTGCCGCTCATCTCAATGGCCGTGATCAAGCCTTTTAATGTTTGCTTGTTTTTTATTCCTCCAACAAGTGTATCAACAATTTTTTGCCAGCTGTCAGCAGGAAGTTTTTTGGCAATGGCCTCATCTCCCAGAACAATTGCTCGGTGCTCAAGAATGGAAAGAAAAATCAAAATTCCTGTAGCAGATTCCGTGCGGTGCACTTTGTGATTATAAAATTCTACAAGAGCTCGCCGTTCACACTGGTCAATCAGGTCTTGTTGAGGGGTTAGCAGGCGAACGACAGCATCTCTGCGGGACAGAGCCAATGTAAGTAAAAATCCAATGGCAAGATTGCTTAGGGCTACCAGCCAAGGGCTGACTCCTAGAGACAGTTGAGCCTCCCATAGGTTTGACGAAAAATAAACTGTAGAAAAAATTAGCACAAGAATAATAGGAACGTGTCCAGTGGTGGAAGATCGGTGCACGATAATAGGAACAATTTCACCAGAGGTTTTTTTCTCTGCTGATTGTACTGTTATTTCGATGGCATTGATATCTCTGATTTGAATATAGCTGGAAAGCCATTTGGGTATTTTACTGTTCATTACCACCCCCCCGAAGCGCCGCCGCCACCAAAGCCACCGCCGCCACCAAAACTACTCCCACTGCTTCCGAAGCTGCCACCACTGTAACCACGCCCTAAAGAGCTACCAAGAAAGAACCCCAAAAAACCCCTGCGACCTAAGACAAAATAAATGATCACCCACATGAGTAGGGTGAAGAGTGTCGACAGAAATTTATTTTTTCGTTTCTCTTTTTTTGTGGAATAATGAACAATCTTTTGTCCATTGTTAAAGTAAGTGGCTACGTCCACGTCAGGGATTGCTTGTTGCACAGCCTGTACCACTCCAGTAAGAATAGCTTTGTTGGAGTCACCCTGCTTTAACAGGGGGACCATGGCATTGTTGATAATTCTCCCAGCCTCTGCATCTGTGAGATTGCCCTCGAGTCCGTAACCGACTTCAAAGCGCAACTTTCGATCATTTTTGCTGACCAAGAGCAATAGTCCTTTATCGCCCTTTACAGTCCCTAGCCGCCACTTTTCAACCACATGCATAGAAGCCTGTTCTACGGTGAGGCCTTCAAGGCTCTGGACCGTTAGAACAGCCATCTCTACGCCGGTATCTCTTTTGACTTGTGCGAGGGCAGTATTGATTTCATTTTCAACATGACTATCAATGAGGAGGGCTTCATCTACCACATGATTGTGTATAGCTGGCACTTGGAAGTCTTGAGCCTGTACCAGCAACGGAAACAGCAACAGTAAGAGAAAAGTTCTCACTAAAACTTCACTTCCGGAGCTTTCTCAACCTTTTCTTTTTCTTCGGCAGCGACATCCCATTGAGGCATTTTCTCGAAATGAAAAAATAGGGAATTGGTGATGCTAGTGGGAAACACTGTTACTAGGTTATTGAAGCTCTTGATACTTTCAATGTATCGATTTCTGGCCACTGTGATTCGGTTTTCAGTGCCTTCTAGCTGTGCCTGCAAGTCGCGGAAATTTTGATCAGACTTCAGGTTCGGGTATTTTTCTACAACAACCATCAATCGACTCAGGGCTGAGCTGAGGGCACCTTGGGCTTTTTGAAACTCCATAATCTGTTGAGGGTTTAGGTTGGAGGGATCTATTTTTGTACTTGTAGCCTTGGCTCGTGCTTCTGTCACTCCAATGAGAGTTTCTTTTTCTTGTGCGGCAAAGCCTTTGACTGTCTCCACGAGGTTAGGGATTAGGTCTGCACGCCTTTTGTATTGGTTGGTGACTTCAGCTACCTGGGCCTCTACTTCATTTTTGGCTTTGGGGATGGATTGAACCCCGCACCCTGTCAAGAAAGGGGCAAGAGCTAATGTCAGACAAAATAGAGTGAGCCTTTGTAAATTCATGATTTCCTCCGGTAATTTACAACACGCATAAAAAAATCTCATATTCACTTGTGGCAGTCAATGATAGGTATTTGCCAGTTATTCTCTATGAGGGAGATCCTATGAACTGGAAAATTTATCACAACCCCAAATGCAGTAAGAATCGATGGAGCGTCCTGTGGTAGTGTACGAAAATAAAGTGGTTCTTGGCCGTCCTTCGGAAAATATTTTAGAGCTGTTGAAAAAGCAATGACCCTGCAGGTGATGGTCAAGCCCAATGCCCGTAAGGAAGAACTGACCCAAGTTGATAAAGATTATTACCAGATCAAAGTCAATGTTCCTCCAGAGGGAGGTCAGGCGAATAAGAGAGTGATTGAGCTGTTAGCCAAACATCTTGGACTTGCTAAATCAAAGCTAGAGATTATCCGTGGTCACAAGAGTCGGCAGAAAGTCATTAGGGTGAATGAATAAAAACCAGGTCGGTATATGCATGGGCGTCATAAAGTCTTTGATGGGTTTTGACATAAGGTCCTCCAAATGAGTGAAAGTGTCCCAAGGGGGTCAGCCCCTGGGAGAATTTGTCTCAAAAAGCTTATAAAATAAGCGATACTTGTCATTTCTTCCAATCTTCGTGCCAGAGTGGAGTTGTCAGGGCTATACTTTCCCACATGAAAGCACTAGGAAAAACGGGAGTTCTTTTGGCTGTTCCCGCTGCTTTGATGATTATTGGACTTGTTATTTACTTATCCAAGAGAGGACATAATAGGTCGACCTTTGAAAGTCAGCGCCTTGTGGAGCTATTAAGATCTCTAAATCCCACATCCCAGGGTAAGAGTGAGTCGTTTGATAGTTTGCATTTAGCAGTAAGGAGTCAAGGGCTGTTGCTCAAGCGTATTCGCGTGGGTCCTGGTCACTGGGAGAGTCAGGTTCATGAAGCCATGGGTTCCGTTGATATAGAGGGTTTTGACAGTGTCACACTTTGTTTTGGTCATAATTCTCAGAGGGCTGAGACTCCACTGAAAAGTCGGAGATCCTATCAGACAGACATGGGAGTTAAGGGGTTTCGGTTTCAGTATCAGGGGCAAGCTATAGATTATTGTGGGTTGACGTCTATTTCGACCAACCGAACACCTTGGAAAATGCTGACAGTTCTTAGTAAATCCACGGGGGTATCGCCGGAGAGCATGAACACTCGAGAGCTTCAGCTGACAGTCTATGATAACCTCCAGTACCATGTGAACTGGAGAGACGGGGTCGTTAAAGAGATGTATCGAGGCAATCAACTGGTACCTCTGGATGACATTAATAAAAAAAATCTGCACAGTATGGTTGACCGTCTTGCGGGGTGGCTAGTCAATAACACAAATCCCACGACAGGCAAAATGCAGTATAAGTACTGGCCGAGCTCAGGAAGGTTTTCTGATGCTAACAATATGATTCGCCAGTTTATGGCGACTTATGCGCTTCAGAGGTGGGGGGATCGGCAAGGCGATAATTCGTTAAAATCTCTAGCCCTGGATAATTTGGCTTATAATCTACAGCAGTTTTACAAAGAAGCTGAAGGGGTTGGGTTTATTGAGTTTCAGCAAAAAAGAAAGCTGGGGGCGGCAGGACTAGCAGCGTTGTCCATTTATAAAAGCTCACAGCCTGAGAGATTTCGCAGGCAGTACCGGGGGCTGATGAAGGCGATTGAGGGGCAGTGGCAAAGAAATGGTTCTTTTAGAACCTTTATTCTACAAGAACGCAATGACCTTCATAATTTTTACCCTGGTGAGGCCTTATTTTACTGGGCTCATGTGATTGAGAATCAACCTCAAAGTCATCTATTAAAAAAATTTATGAAAAGTGCGGGCTACTATATGAAGTGGCATATGAAAAACAGAAATCCAGCCTTTGTTCCATGGCATACACAGGCTTACTATAGAGTTTGGAAAATCAATAAAAGTAAATTTTTGAAAAACTCGATTTTTAAAATGAATGACTGGTTGGTGGAGAGCATGCAGGGTCTAGAGGAGAACGAGGGTTATAGTCATCCGGATTTTCAAGGGAGGTTTTACTACCCAAAGGGGGGATTTGGTCCCCCTCACGCCTCAGCCACCGGAGTTTATTTGGAGGGCTTGATAGATGCCTGGGAGTTGGCTAAAGACACGGGAGATAAAGTTCGGCAAGAGCAATATCGAAGAGCCCTATTGAAAGGTTTGCGGCATGCCATGCAATTGGAATTCAGAGATGATCTAGACATGTACTATATCAGTAACCGGAAAGCGGCTCTCGGAGGGCTGCGCACGAAGGTCTATGACAATGAAATTCGTATGGATAATATTCAACACAATTTGCTGGCCTTCTTTAAAATTTTGGATCGGTTTGATGAGTCTGACTACAGCTTTTAAAACTTACGACACCAGCAGGCCTGTTAGAGAGTTTTTTTCATTAAGGAAGTATTTTGAGTGATGCTTGAGTAGACAATAACTACGTGACCAGAAGCTATTTGTGTATAAATTTGGTTTTTTTTTTGCTCCAATGTTGTGTCTTCATGGCCGTAGTCAGTGCCTTCTCGTAGAATAAATTCTTCAATGAGTCCATCTACGGCGTCTTTTGATAGCCGATCCGTAGGAATTACCAGAAGCTCTTCTTCAGGAGTTGAGTTCATCGAGGAGCTCTTTTCCAAACAGTTCTATTTTTGATTCGCCCATGCCATAGACCTCAGCGAGTTCTTCTTCGTTAATGGGAGCTTTTACCACAAGGTCGGCTAGAGTTTTGTCACTGAAAACCATAAAGGCTGGAATGTCTTTTTCTTTAGCATATTCCCTTCGCCATTGACGAATTTCTTCCACTTTTTCTTGGAAATGAGGAGGGAGATCAACAAGTGACGGCTCGGCTCGTTTCTTTTTGCGAGCAGCCTTGCGTTGAATTTCCTCTTGAGCAAAATCGGGCCGTTGGACTCTTCGAGGAGTTTTAGGATCACAGGTATCACAGTGACCGCAACGGTCTACTCGTTGTTGGTCTTTGAAGTAAACAAGAATATCAGAGTGTCGACACTCTGAGCCTTCAGCATATTGAACCATAGAGTCTAATGCCGCCCAACGGTGTTTTTTAATTCTGGGAGAAGCCTTGGATTGTCGAATAAAAAAGGACTGAAGGCCCTTATCTTTTTTAGAGTAGAGTAAAAGGCAGGTCGAGGGCTTTTCATCTCGTCCAGCTCGTCCAACCTCTTGATAGTAAGATTCAATATTTCCTGGCATTTGCGTGTGAATAACCAACCGTACATCTGGGTGGTCAATTCCCATTCCAAAAGCGTTGGTGGCTACAAGTATACGTGTGCGCCCCATATTGTAGTCCACTTCTACTTCGTGGCGCTCTTTACTGCTGAGGCCTGCATGGTAAAATCCCACCTTTTTATAGGAGGCGGAAAGTTTGTCCGCCCAATCTTCTGTGGATTTGCGGGTTCCGCAGTAAATGATCACTCGACCTTCAGGAGTTTGGTTCAGGGCTTGGCGCAGAAAAGAGTCTTTTTGTCTCTCATCCTCGCAAAACTCGACTTGATAATATAGGTTAGGTCGGTAGAAACCATATACATGCTGATCTGGGCTTCTTAGTTTTAGGTTGGTGATGATATCTTTTTTTACAAGAGGAGTTGCTGTTGCTGTCAGGCCCATCATGGGAATTTCAGGGCAAATTTCACGGATTTTGGAAATTTGTGAATATTCTGGTCGAAAATCATGTCCCCACTGAGAGACACAGTGAGCCTCATCCACGGCAATCAGGTTGACATTCTGCTCCTTTAACCAATCAAAAAAACCAGAGGTCTGCAGACGTTCAGGGCTGACATATAAAAGAAAATTTTCACTGTCTTCAATATCAATGAATACATTGCGCTTTTGAGCATCAGTCATACCTGAGTGTATACATCCACAGGGAATATTGAGTAGGTTCAGAGCTTTAACCTGATCATTCATCAATGAAATAAGTGGAGAAATAACAATAGTCAGGCCTGGAGTTGTCAATGCGGGCAATTGATAGCACAATGATTTTCCACTTCCTGTAGGCATGACGGCAAGAACATCCTTCCCTTCCATGACGGAGGTGATGATTTCTTGCTGTCCTAAACGGAAAGACTTGAGCTTAAATATATTGTTTAAAATAGAATTCAACATCAAGGCCTTATGAATATTATATGCTACCGCGAAAGACAAGCCCAGATTCGGTTTTGGATGCTCAAACCGGACCGGTATATTCAACTATTTTGCTTTTTTTCCTCTAAAGTATTCCAGAGGCTGTAGAGGTGATCTATTTTTTCCTGAAGCTGTTGAATCTCTGCAGTGAGAGTATTTAGGGCTTCGTGATCAGACATTAAATCCGAATCTTGTATTCGAACTTGGGCCTGCTCCAGTTCTAGTTCTGTCTGTGTGATGTCAGACTCAATGGTCTTTAACTGCTGTTTTTCTTTATAGGAGAGTTTGACTTTCTTAACTTTTTTTTGAACCGATATTGGCTCAAGGTGAGTGTTTGTTTGGGTGAGTGTTGTTTTTTTTGTATTGAGCCACTGTTCTACGCTGGAAAAAACTCCCCAAGATTGTTCTGGTAGAATCCCTAAAAATTTATGGCTCAGTCGTTTTAAAAAATATCTGTCGTGAGAGACGAGAATAGTGAGACCTTTAAAGTCAGCCAGTGAAGACTCAAGAACCTCAATGGTTTCAACATCCAAGTCATTGGTGGGTTCATCTAAAATTAAAATATCAGCCGGTTGTAAAAGATTTTTAGCAATCAAAAGTCGTGCTTGCTCACCACCAGAAAGCTGAGCAATAGGCAGTTGCATTTTTTCTGAGGGAAATAGAAAGCGATTGGCGTAGGCTGCTACATGAATGGAGTTTTCTTGAAAAAAAACAAAATCTCCACCGTCCCCAAGAAATTGCATTAAGTTTTTATCCATGGGCAGATGACTGCGGTTTTGTTCGAAATAGACAATTTTTAGATTTTCTGCGAATTTAAGAGTTCCTGAAAGTGGAGGCACTTGCTGTAAAAGTGTTTTTATCAATGTGGTTTTTCCAGAAGCATTGCTTCCCAAAATTCCCAAACAAGCTTTAGGCCCCAACATAATAGTTACTTCCTTAATCAATGGGGTTTCGGGGTAACCAATAGTGACCTCTTTGAGATCTATAAGCTTTTTAGAAAGTCTTTGAGTAGCATCAATTGTGAGAGTGGATCTAGGTTTGGTAGACCGATTGCGGTCCTTGACGTCAGATACTTTGTTGAGAAGGTCATGAGCCTCTTTGACTCGGCTACGACTTTTTGTCGTTCGGGCTTTGACACCGGCCCTTAGCCATTCGAGTTCTCTGTGGGCTCTATTGGATAGGCGTGATTCCAAACGTATTTGAGATTCTAGATATTCCGATTTTTTATCTAAAAATTTCTCATAGCCAAGGTTAAAAGAAAGGACTCCATTTTCATAAGCTGTGTGAATTTCGATAGTACGTTGACAAAGGTTTGCTAAAAATTGGCGATCATGGCTGACGAGAATCAAGCTTCCTTTATAGGATTTTAACCAATTTTCTATCCAGATTAAGCCCTCCCAGTCGAGATGATTTGTAGGTTCATCGAGAATGAGTAACTCTGGATTCATGGCAATAGCGACAGCTAGTTGTAGTCTTTTTTTCCAGCCACCGGAGAGCGAAGATGACATCACTTGAAGATCTTCGAACCCAGCTATTCCCAAGCCGATGATAGCCTGTAGAGCGGCCTCTTCTGGCTCGATTCCAGCAGCTTTTAGTTTTTGTTCGATAAATTGCTGTGCAGAGGGGTTGTCATCAAAGTCTTCAGTTTGTGGAACATAACACAAGCTCAAGTTTTTTCTGCGGTGAACCTGACCGCAGTCTGGCATCACGGTTTTTGCAATAATTTTCAATAGAGTCGATTTTCCAGCACCGTTGGATCCCAGTAGTCCGACTTTTTCACCAGGAAAAATACCAAAGCTCAGATTTTTAAAGAGCGTTTTGGAACCAAAAGATTTGGCGATATTTTGCAGTGATAATACAGGAGTCATATATCAACAATCTGAGTTTGTCCGGATTTTAGATTGGTTAATGGTTTAGGAATTACAGAGATAACTTCATCGATCAGGGCTGCGATGATGTCTTCTTTCAAAAAACTACGACTGTGAACAAAACTGACTTCACGAGTAGGGATGGGGCGAGTGAATTGGCGGATATTATTTTTTAGTTCTGATGGAGACAGATGTGTAGTGGCCAAGTGAGGCAATAGGGTGTAACCAGTACCTTTACGGATGAGGTTAATGAGTGTTTCAAGGCTGCCAGAGGAAAACCCAACATTTTTTAAAACCTGTTGTGATTTTTCAAGAGAGCAAAATCGGATAACTTGATCCCGAAAACAATGCCCTTCATCGAGTAGCCAAATGTCCCCTCCTTGCAAGTCCTCTTCTCGAACAGTTTTTCTTTTTAAAAGAGAATGGCCTTTGGGAGCAAATATATAAAATGGCTCCAGAAATAATGCCCTTTCAATAATTTTATCGTCTTTAAGGGGTGTGACAAGAAGAGCCCCATCCAGTTCATCATCGTAAAGTTTGAGAATAATATCTTCCGTTTGGTATTCGCTGATTTTTAGGTTCACGTGGGGGTATTTTTGGGAGAAGTTCTCTACAAATAAAGGAATCAAATAAGGTGACAGAGTGGGGATAACACCCAAGTGAAAAGCTCCAGAAACCTCTCCAAACTCACTTTTAATATCAAATAGTCGGTAGTGTTCACGAATGACCACTTGAGCCTGTCCGATCACTTTTAAGCCAAGGTCTGTTGTCATTACAGGTTTTTTGGAGCGATCAAAAATCACCAGATCTAGCTCTTCTTCCATTTTTTGTATTTGCGCAGAGAGTGAGGGCTGAGAAACATGACATTCTTTGGCCGCTCGGCCAAAGTGCTTGTGTTTATGAACTGCGACGGCATATTCCAATTGAGTCATCGAAGGCATGGGGTTATACCGGAGGCCAGGAAACTGCGTTAAAAGTTTCAGCTTCTGAAGCCTGAAAGGCATTTCTAAAAGCCGGATTGATGGGACCATTTAAAAACTCTCCGGGACGTATCATCTGATGGATTTCAGAATAGTTTTTGATTAAGGCGGGTCCAATTCTTCTGAAAATATGCCAAGGCTTGAGGTCTCTGGGGTGGTTCATACCCATGGCGCCAATGATTTCAGCAGCACTTTCTATGGTCTCTTTGTGGTAATTAGCTACACGAATTTTTTTAGCAGCCACTGAAAGGCCTGCTACCAAGTCTTTTCTGGTAGTGGCTACCCCCGTTGGACAATCATTACTATTACAGCGTAAGGCTTGAATACAGCCTAGCGCCATCATCATGGCTCGTGCAGAACAGCAAATATCAGCTCCGAGGGCAAACCTCTTGACCATGCCAAAGCCCGTAACCACTTTTCCGGAGGCAATCACTCGAATATCTTTTCTCAAATCAAAGCCCATCAGTGTATTATGAACAAAAATCAGTGCTTCAATGCCAGGGCCACCAACGCGATCAGAAAACTCTAAGGGTGCAGCGCCGGTTCCCCCCTCACCACCATCTACAGTGATAAAATCTGGTTTGATGCCGGTTTTTAACATAGCCTTGCAAATAGCCATGAACTCTCTGCGACGACCCATAGCAAGTTTGAAGCCTACAGGTTTTCCACCAGAAAGATCTCGGAGTTGTTTGATAAACTGTAAAAGCTCCACCGGAGTTGAAAATGCAGAGTGACTAGGGGGGGAGTTGACTGTTTGGCCCACTGGAACATCTCGAATAGCAGCAATTTCTTCAGTAACCTTTACCCCGGGTAATATGCCGCCATGTCCAGGCTTAGCTCCTTGAGAGATTTTTATTTCAATCATTTTTACTTGGTTAAGTGTAGCTCTTTCTTTGAAAGTTTCGGGATTGAATTTTCCATCAGGTGTTCGACAACCAAAGTAGCCTGTACCAATTTGCCAAATGAGGTCTCCACCATGTTTCATATGTGCCATGCTGATAGAGCCTTCTCCAGTATTGTGGGCAAAATCGCCAATTTTTGCACCGGCGTTCAGGGCCTCTACAGCATTCCGAGATAAGGAGCCATAGCTCATGGCCGAAATATTCAATAAGCTCGCAGAGTAGGGTTGCTTACAATCGGGCCCACCCACAGTTACCCTGAAGGTTGTTGGATCTACGTGATGAGCGGTAATGGAGTGGTTGACCCATTCATACCCAATGCTATTCACATTTAGTTGAGTTCCAAAAGGGACGGTGTCCAACTGCTTTTTAGCTCTTTGGTAAATGATTGAGCGTTCATTACGATTGAAGGGCCTGCCGTCAGTATTATTCTCAATGAAGTACTGATTGATTTCTGGTCGGATGCTTTCAAGCACATAACGGAATCTTCCAAGCACGGGAAAGTTTTTACGAATAGTGTGTTTGGACTGAAAGACGTCGAGTAACCCTAAGGTGCTAATGAGCAGTAAAATCCCCGTGACAACATTGTGAATGGGGTAATAAGACTGGGGAAGAACTGCATAACCAGCAGAAATAATGATGAAAAAAACAACAAGGGCTTGATAGAAATGGTATCTCATGCTGAATCCTCGTGATAGGTTGAGATCTTATAGTTGTCTTAAAAGTGACTTTTAAAAGAGCCTATCTCAAAACTGATTCCGTCGCGAGGTTTTTCAGTCTGAAGCTAGGTGAAAAATTTTAAGGTAAGTTTTTGGATGAGTATCTATTGCGATATGTCGGAAAAGGGGGAGGGAGGCATGTGGGTGCAGGAGATTTTAAAGTTCTGGTTTGATGAGGTTGAGCCTGAGCAGAGGTGGGGCAAGGATTCTAGCTTTGATAACCGGATTGTCCAGAAATTTGAATCTATTCACAAATCTATTATTGCGGGAGAAACTTGGAAGTGGAGGCAAACTCCTGAAGGACGGTTGGCAGAAGTGATTGTACTCGATCAATTTTCACGAAATATGTACCGAAATACTGCAAAGTCTTTTGCTTTTGATCCGCTGGCACTTGTTCTTGCTCAAGAGGCCATTCAGCAAGGGGATGATCAGAAGCTGAAAACACCTCAAAGGTCTTTTCTCTATATGCCCTTTATGCACAGCGAGTCCGCCATGGTGCATGAAGAGGCCATCCAGCTTTTTTCTCAACCTGGCCTTGAGAACACTTTGGAATTTGAGTTGAAACACAAAGTAATTATTGACCGCTTCGGGCGCTATCCACATCGCAATAAAATACTGGGGCGGCCCTCAACTCTCGAAGAAGAGGAGTTTCTTACTCAACCAGGGTCATCCTTTTGAAACCTTTCCTGATGTCGTTGGCCAGGAAAGAAGTGAATGCCGCGGAGAAGTCCTTAGGGGTGAGCATAGGTGCATCAAAAGTGCAATAATTGCCCCTTTATGCAGTTTCTGTGTAAGATAACTCAAAACAGCCAGAACGGAATCTGGTGACCATGACTAAGGAGGGAGAAGAATGCTTAAGGCCATCTTTACATTCATTATATTTTTATCATTTTCATCAACAGCGTGGGCCATTCCAAGGGCTCCCTATGACAACCTGGACAGAGAGGTCCCTATAGTATTAGGCCACCCATTGTCAGATTATGACTTTAATGGGATTGTACGTCTGTCTAACTGTTCTGCTTCGTTAGTGCACTTTACTGGACAGCCAAAGACTTCAAAAGCTTATGTATTGACAAATGGTCACTGTATCTCTCGATGGGGAGGCTTCTTAAGGCCTGGGGAAGTTATTTATAACCAAAGAGATAGTCGTTCCATGAGGGTTTATCGGACGCTTCAGGAAACTATAGGTGTTCGAGCGGAGTCTCTTGTTTATGCCACCATGACAGGTACGGATGCAGCTCTTTATCGGTTAGAAGTCACTTATGAAGACTTAGAATCACAGGGTATTGAAAGTCTTGAAATGAACTTTGAACGTCCTCTACTTGGAATGCCGATTCAGGTTGTCAGTGGTTACTGGAAACGAGGCTTTACCTGTAACGTAGATGGGTTTGTTTATCAACTTCTGGAGGCGGGCTGGACGTTTGAAGACTCCATTCGGTATACAGAGTCTGGCTGTGAGATTTACGGCGGCACTTCTGGTTCACCAGTTGTTTCTGGTGATAATACTCGTGTGGTCATAGCTGTGAACAACACCATGAACGAATCTGGGCAAAATTGTACCATGAATAACCCTTGCGAGGTGGATGAAGATGGCCAGAAATCAATTATGCCCAACAGAGGTTATGCCCAGCAAACCTGGTGGTTTTATAGCTGTTTAACGGAAGGGTTTGAAATCGACCTGGAAAGGGATGGCTGTCGCCTTCATAAGGGGATGGAATAAAATTTCAATAAAAATTATTTTGTGTTTGGCTGAGGGATATTCTACGGTATTTCCGTGCCAAAAGTTTCTAATGAAGAAAAGAAAAAAGAGTTTGGGTGTTGGTTTTTAGATATAAAAACCAACACCTTTTACTGCTCAGACGAAATCTCTCATATTCTCGATTGTGATTTTGAGCCTCAGTCCTGCAACCTTATAACGATGAAAAAATTGCTAGAGGAGCGAGGGGGACAGGAGTGGCTCAAAGATCTTGAAGGGTG
>JAUILT010000011.1 GCA_030432925.1 Bdellovibrionia bacterium
ACCAGTTGAATGGTGGAGCAGTTGGGGTTGGCAATAATGCAGGGTTTGCTCTTTTCAGGGATCAGATCTGCATTGATTTCAGGCACCACGAGAGGGGTGTTGTCGTCCATACGGTAGGCGGCGCTATTATCCACAGCGAAGGCTCCGGCCTCTACGGCTTTTGGGGCCCATTCCTTACTAATGGAATCACCGCTAGAAAAAAATACCAAATCTAAGCCGTCAAAACACCCCTTTTTCAAAACTTGAAGTTCGATGTCTTTGTCGCGAAAGGGAATGTGTTGACCCCTACTGTTTTCACTAGCAAATAGGCGAAGCTCGTTGAGGGGAAATTCCCTTTCTTGCAGCAGACTTATAAAGACTTCACCGACCATTCCTGTGGCACCAACGATTCCAACATTAACGCTCATTTTTAGTTCTCCATTTCCACGGTTTCGTGCAGATCGTCCTCTTCAACAAAGTCAAACTCTACCTGCGGAGGGTGTTGGCGTTTGGGGGCTTTACCAATTTTAAAAACCCCAAACACAGCCCCCAGTACGGCATAGCTTAAAAATAAAACAAAAAGCATCACTTCGGGACGAATAGCAATAAGGGCAAATACAAAAACTCCCACAACCAGATATTTAAAAGGCAGTCTTTGTTTCAGATCCAGGTCTTTGAAGCTTCTGTAGCGAAAGTTAGACACCATGACAAAGCCTAATAAGAAGGTCATGGCTAACAGGCCCCAGGAGCGGGAGCCGTCCAGCTCGAGGTCTTCAAAAGCCAATACAGAGGATGCAACAATCCCAGCGCCCATGGGGGTGGGTAGGCCTTGAAAAAAGCTTTTTTCAACAATGTCCTTTTGCACATTAAAGCGTGCCAGACGGAGGGCACAACAGGCCACATAGAAAAAGGCAGCCAGCCAACCAATCCGGCCAAAAGGCTCTAAAGCCCATAGAAAAAGCAGCAGGCCCGGAGCCATTCCAAAACTCACCAAGTCACAAAGGCTGTCGTACTCGGCTCCAAACTCACTGGTAGAGTTGGTCCATCGAGCGACACGGCCGTCGAGTAGGTCAAATAGAGCGGCAAAAACAATAGCATAGGAGGCCCATAGAAAATTGCTGTTGATGGAATAGATAATAGCAAAAAAGCCAAAAAACATATTGGCTGTTGTTAGTAAGTTGGGCAGCACATAAATGTGCATGCCCATTCGACGCCTCAGGCGTCGTGTTCGTTCTCTGATAGGTGCTTTTTGTTTCACTTGAGTTATATCCTTTTGAGTCAGGCGCCGCCAAAAACAATGAAGAGATATCGTAGCAGAAGAGCGCTCAGAAGGGGAAGTGTCAGATTGTCATCCAACCTCCCAATGGGTAAAAGTTCTGACAGGGCTCCGATAATACCCGCCAATAGGCTGACAATGAGTATGCGCTCCGTCATAAGATTATTGAAGTAGAAATAGCAAGCAGAAACGATCATGCAGGCAAAAAATGCAGCCAATGTCCCCTGAAGGCTCTTTTGTCCCACAATTTTATCTTTGCCATACTTGTGCCCGACAAAGCTGGCTAGGGGATCCGCTATGGCCAGAAACAGTAACGAGAGAGTGACCACGTCTTTTGAAAAAGTAAACACGAGAATACTTGTGCCGATCATAAGCCAGGAGGTTCCTGCCAGAGTGTTTCTTTCGGACTCTCTCATGATGGGTGAAAGGAGTGTACAAACCACTCGGTTCAAGGTGGGAAGGGACTGCCTCAAGATGTCCACCACCAAAAAGGCGGCTGTCACAATAATAGCGACTTCAGTACCCCTGATCCGTCCGAGGCGATAATATAAAAAAACAATAAAAAGCACGCCAAGACAGTGCCAAGTTTTTCGGGCCAGGTGTAAATCAGACTTAGTTTTGAATGTGGTCTTCAAGACAACATCCCCTTGTCCAGAGGGCATGCCGATATTTGTCTTTGAGTGCATTCCGTCCATACAAAAAATAGCAAGTGATATCAGGCCTTTACGGGTTTGGTGAAAAATAAAGAAACAAGGTGACATGGCTCTGTGGGGAAGTCAATGCAACAATGACGAGGCCCCTTATTTCAATGGGTTACAGTCCCTTTTCTGGTTTTTAAATTGCAGTAGAAATGGGCATGAGCATGAAAATTCATGGGATGGTAATTATTTTAGTTTTCAGCCTGGCAGGAGGGGCTTTTGGGCAGTCAGCATCTGATGTCCACCCGGGTTATATTTCTAATGTTGAGGAAGAGAGGTATTCTCGAGATGTAGAAATCAACCTGGTGTCTTTACCGCCGGAGCCTGAGTCACCAACTCCGTGGGAGATCTTTGATGATGAACTCACCCGGGAGTTCAAATTCCGTTATGAGGAGCGGTTTGGTCGCAGTGATGCAGAAAGAAACCTCATCAGTCCCGGTCGTTTTGACCAGTATGAGTATCAAACGGGAGTCAGCGTCTCTGTGGAAGAGGATCAGCGTAGAAAGCGGGTGTTTGGGGAGTTTATGATGAAGCGTTTGACAGAACACCACTTGGATCAATATGCCAAGTCAAAGCCGGCCTTTCAGAAAGTTTATGAATTGAAAGAAAAAATCAGTAATGCGACAGTGGAGGTTCAAAAAGGCTACAAGGTACGATTGCGCTACTCATTCAGTGGTAACTACTTGCTGTTTCGTGTAGAAAATCCCTACGACATTAGAACTGCGGTGACAATGGAAATGGACCCTTCTCGTTTTGGTCCCAGCGAGGTCCAAGAAACCATTGTCTCCTTGGGGTATCCTGTCACATCAACTATTGATTTACAGTCGGACCTTCGGGTGAACTCTGGAGACTATGCCATTGTGGCGACTAAATTCATTCACTCGACCCTTTCCACTTCATTGACGGCGGCCTCATACAGCGCCCAGGTGGATCGAGCGGAGCCGGAGGATTTGATTCTCCTAGGTCTTACTTGGAATCAGTAGGTTTTCAATCGCCTTGGGGGCTTTGGGAGAAGTCTTCATTAAGAACCCACTTAGTCACTTTTTCTATAATTACTTCTTTAAGTAGCTCTGTAGTTTCTGAACCAGGAGATAGGTTAGAGATGACAATACGGTTCATACCCTCTCGAAGATAGATATAATCTGTCGTAAACTTTCTTTCTGGTCGATGAAAGACAGTAGCGTCGAAGCCATTGGATGTATTGGAAATAAAAATTGAGTTTTGTTGAGTTGTTTTGGGCTCCTTGGCGTCTTGCTCCCTGCAAATACGACCAACAATGCGAAGCTGGTTGGTATGACTTTTTATTTTTAGTGGGCCATCTTTATCGACACAACTCAGATCTATTGTGGACATCATGGCTTTGGTGAGTAGGTGTCCCTCTTTGAGGTCTGAAATTCGAACCAGTGAGGCTGGGCCTCTTGTGCTGGGTTGATTGTAGTCAGACAATAGGTCTTCAAACTGCTCTGTCGTTAACGACCAGTAAACAACAACTCCCATGATGAGAACCATGCTCGTGACTACTTTGAAAAGCACCCAGGCCTCTTCACTATCAGTCAAAAAAACCTTTCTAAGCACCATCAGGTGCTGTTCTCACTGGATAGGGCGGCAAACCCCAAAGTTTTTTAAATCATCGTCAGGTGCGAACTCTAGTTGACTCGTCGGGAGTCTCTGAGGAGGACTTAAGGTGTATCAAATTGAGTTGCGAATCAATGGTCTAACAGGTTGTTAATACATGACTTCTGTGGCTGGTCCTAGGTTCTGGCAGGGGCCTAGTAGATTTTTATTCTTTGGTCTCGTTGATAGGGGGTTGGGAGGGGTATTTTTTGAGAATCTTCTCTGCAGTTAAAGACGGCGAGGAGGTGTTGAACATACTTTTTAGTTTACGATCGTTCATAACTTCTGGAGGAACTTTTAGTTGAGCATCGCGGATTTTTTTAATGATACTCCTCATCTCTTTATTTGTAGAGATGAGAGGTTGAACTTGTGACATGACATTTTCTAAAACAAACACTGAAGTGGCTCTGTAGGTGGCTGGCAGCTTTGAGGATTGAATAGCCGTGATGGCATCGGTGACGACCAATGAGAGTGAAGTTTCAAAAGCATTATAATTGACAAGTTCCTTTCTAATGGGAGGGAGTAGTTTGGTCAGCATGTTATCTTTGTCAGGGCGAGAAAGAATATAAGTTAAGGCTTCAGAGAGTTGATCGATAGCCATTTGGTCGCCGGTTTCATCATCCCCTTGTTCTTGGTGTTTGATGGCAAGCTGGCGGGACTTGGTGATATGTGTATTCACCTTTTCAAGCATCTCGTCATAGTTTTTGATCTGAAGTTCATTGTACTTAAACTTCTGGATAGACTTAGCGGGTGCGGAAAAAAGTAACATAACGATAATGAGCAAGCTGGCTTTCATTGAAGACCTCTGTCGATGAAAGAATTTTAATTTTTTTGCTGTCTCATTATAGCTCGATCAGGGGCTCATGACACTCCTAATCAGTTCTGACTGGCCCAGAGTCTCATTTTGAGACATTTGTCCATAGGATACCATTTTTAGTTAAGTCTGCTATCCATTTGTGACAAACTGTACACCCAAAGAGATGAGGCGAAAGACTGGTCAGCTTTACCTCTTTGGGGTATGTCTTCTATTTTATTTGAATAAACTTATCACAAGGAGCGAATACCTTGAGAAATCTTTTAATGAAATCAGCACTAATTGGTTTAATGGCCACCCTATGGGGATGCGCTCCTTCAGCCTCTCAACTGGAGAAAGTGGTTTCTGAGAACCCAGAGATCTTATTTAATGCCATTGAAAAGCACCCTGAGAAATTTATCGAAGTTGTTAACAAGGCTGCTAGGAATGCTCAGATGCAGGCTCGAAAAAAAGAGGCTGATGACGAGAAAAACAGAATGGAAGAAGAGTTTAAGAACCCCAAAAAACCAGAGATTGCCGATAGTCGAGCCATTTTTGGTCCTAAGGATGCTCCGATCACAATCGTTGAGTATTCTGACTTTGAATGTCCTTACTGCGCTAAGGGGTACAGTACGATGAAGGATGTGATGAAAGAGTACGGAGATAAAGTGCGAATCATCTATAAGCACTTGCCTTTGGACTTTCATCCGCTGGCGATGCCAGCATCTCAATACTTTGAAGCCATTGCGTTACAATCTCACTCAAAGGCTGAGAAGTTCCATGATATGATTTTTGAAAATCAGAACAAACTGAAAAAAGAAAAAGAAGGCTTCTTAAAGTCAGCAGCTAAAAAAGTCGGTGCTAACATGAGCCAGCTGATGAAGGACATTAAATCTGACAAAGTAAAGGAAGTTATTGATGCCGACATGGCTGAGGCTAAAGAGTTTGGTTTTAGTGGAACTCCCGGCTTTTTAGTGAATGGCGTTTCACTGAAGGGGGCCTATCCACTGCCTGAGTTCAAGAAAATCATCGACCGCCATTTGGAGTAGGAGCAGCGTTAGCTGCGGAAAAGAGTTCAAAAAAAACCAGCTCATCCGAGCTGGTTTTTTTATCCCTACAACTTCACGGGGATGCGTTCTCCCAGAGTCACGCCCCCTTTTTTCATATCACAAAGAAACGCCGAGACTTTAAGGCCGTAGTTTTTTACTGCGCCCCTGAGCTTTTCGGCATAGACAGGGTCAATGTCCTCGGCGGGAGTGAAAAACCTGCTATTCTCTCTTTGCACAGTAAATACAAACTCTGCTGAGTGGCCTTTTTCGAGTAATTTGACCATTTCATCGATATGCTTTTGCCCACGAGTGGTCACAGCATCGGGAAATTTGGCGACGCCATTCTCTCCAAGAGTAACATTTTTGATTTCAATAAAATGAAAGGTGTTGTTGTCCAGGTTCTTGAAACCAATTTTTTGATCTGCAGCGAGATCCTTTGTGGATTTCCACAAAACCATGTCAATGCGGCTTTTGGCACTGATTTTGACTTCCATCTGGCCGCCGTCAAATTTTTTCCATTCCTTGACCTGTTGGTTTTGCCAAGCCTCAAAAACGAGCTTATTAGAGAGGGCTGTATTCACGCCCACCCATCCGTCAGAGGTTTTCAGCATCTGTAGGGTGAACTTGAGTTTGCGCTTGGGGTCGTCGTTGATGGTGAAGCGACATGGTATTTCTGGCTCTAGACAGCCTTTCATGCTCCCAGTATTGGGTACATGGGCTGTGATCTCTCTGCCATCAAAGCGAATATCTGCAAAGAAGCGCTTGTATCGCTTAAGAAAGACTCCCTGTTCAACCGGCTGGTCAAATTTCATCAAAACCCCCCTCTTGGATGTTGGCTTCATTTGCTTCTGAGCTGGATTTCTCGTATGGTCCATCCTTATAGAGGCTTTTTTTTAACGGAATCAAGGAGTTTTTATGGCCGGCGCTGAGCAGCCACAAGCCACTTTGAAAACAAAACCTGTGCGCAAGCGTCAGCCCAAGCCGTCGTGGATTAAAATCCGCCCACCTGCGGGAGAGAAATACCTTGAGCTGAAAGCCATGATGAAAGAGCTGAATTTGGCCACGGTTTGTCAAGAGGCTCAGTGCCCCAATATTGCTGAATGTTGGTCTGGCGGAACCGCCACCATTATGTTGATGGGTGAGATCTGTACTCGTGGATGTCGCTTTTGTGATGTGAAAACCGGAAACCCCAAAGGCGTGCTCGACAGTAAAGAGCCGGAAAACGTGGCCACGGCCGTTTCCAAAATGAACCTAGATTATCTGGTTTTGACCAGTGTGGACCGGGATGATGTGGAAGATCAGGGGTCTGCCCACTTTGCTAAAACGATTCAACTGCTAAAGCTGTATGACCCTCATTTGATTGTGGAGGTTCTCACGCCGGACTTTTCCGGCAACGAGGAATTCATTGCCAAGGTGGTGGATGCCAAACCCGATGTGTTTGCCCACAATGTGGAAACAGTGGAAAGCCTGACCCAACGGGTACGTGATCCTCGGGCCGGGTACCGTCAGAGCCTGGATGTTCTAGAATACGTAAAAAAGCGGGATAATAGCTGTTACACCAAATCCTCTATCATGCTGGGGTTGGGTGAGACGGATGACGAAGTGAGGGGCACCCTTCAGGACCTGATTGATGTGGGTTGTGACGTGGTGACCTTTGGTCAATATCTGCAGCCTCAACGTCGGCATCTGCCGGTGGAGAGTTTTATCACTCCTGAAAAATTTCGTGAGTGGCAGAGTGAGGCCGAGGCCATGGGCTTTTTGTATGTGGCCAGTGGCCCTTTGGTGAGAAGCTCCTACCGTGCCGGTGAGTTTTTCATGAAGGGTGTGATTGAGAAAAAAAGAAAACAGGAACAACAGGAATCAACGATTTAACAAGGTGGTTTTGAGAATGTCTTTAAAAGATGTGAATTTGCCTGATATTGGCGAGGGAGTGACAGAAGGGGAACTGGTTCAGTGGCTGGTGAAAATCGGCGATACAGTTGAAGCGGATCAACCCGTGGCCGAAGTGATGACTGACAAAGCCACAGTTGAAGTGCCCACACCCTTTGCCGGAACCGTCAAGGAATTCAAAGCCAGCGAAGGGGATGTGATTCCCATTGAAACCGCGATGCTGGTTCTGGACACCCGTGGAGCAGGTGCCTCCGCCACACCGGCAGCGGCTCCCAAGGCCGAAGCGCCGACACCGGCCCCCGCCGCTTCCGCACCCCAAGCGGCAGCCGCTCCTCAACAGGCGGCCACTGCTTCTGCAAGTGCCGATTACTATCCGCCCGTTGCTGACAGCAAGGTTCTGGCAACTCCGGGAACACGCCGTCTGGCCCGTGAAATGAAAGTGGACATCAATGAATTGAGTGGAACCGGCCTGGCCGGAAGAGTGACCCGTGAGGATGTCATGGGTGCCTTCAGTGGTGGAACAGGTGCCGTGAGCGCCGGAACACCCACCATGTCCCTGCCTCCGCGCATGGCTTATCAGGGTCCTGCGGGAGCTGCAGAAGAGCGCGTCTCCATGCGCGGGATCCGCAAGAAAATTGCCGAAAACATGCAGATGGCCAAAAGAATTGTTCCTCACTTCACACTGATGGAGGAGGCCAATGTCACCCAGCTTTACAAAATGCGTGGTGAGGCCAAGGCCTACGGTGAGAAACACGGTGTGAAGGTGACTTACCTGCCGTTTGTGATCAAGGCGATGATTGCCACTCTTCGTGAGTACCCCATGTTCAATGCCAGCATTGATGATGAGGCTCAGGAAGTGGTCTACAAAAAATACTTCAACATTGGATTTGCTGCCGACACACCTCAGGGACTGTTGGTGCCTGTGATCAAAAACGCCGATCAAAAAACCATTCTGGAGCTGAGCGCAGAAATCACTGACCTGGCCACCAGAGCCCGCGAAGGCAAACTGAAGCTGGACGAAATGAAAGGTGCCACGATCACTGTTACCAATATCGGAAGTGTTGGTGGAACCTATGCCACACCCATCATCAATCACCCTGAAGTGGCCATTCTTGGAATGTACAAAATTGAAGACAAGCCCGTAATGATGAACGGCAAGTTCCGCGCCCAGAAGGTGATGAACTACACCATCACAGCGGATCACCGTCTGATCGATGGTGCTGTGGCGGCCAATTTCATGAGAGCTTTTGTCAATAGAATCCAGTCTCCCAGCAATCTGATGCTGGACATGATGTAAGAGGAGTCAGCCAGTGAGTATGTACGACGTTTGTGTGATTGGTTCCGGACCCGGTGGATATGTGGCAGCGATTCGATCTGCTCAGCTGGGGCTGAAGACAGCGATTATTGAGAGAGAGGATCTGGGGGGAGTTTGCCTGAATGTGGGGTGTATCCCATCAAAGGCCATGATCACTGCCGCTCATTTTCTTCACCGTATGCAGCACGATGGTCCTACTATGGGGATAACAGCCAGCAAAATCGACTTTGACATGAAGCAACTGAAGACCTGGAAACAGTCTGTTTGTGACAAAATGTCCGGTGGAGTGAACCAGCTTCTCAAAGGCAATTCCGTAGATATCATTATGGGAGAAGCCCAGTGGAAGTCCAAGACAGAAATTATCGTGAAAACTAAAGACGGCAGCAAGTCTGTTGCGGCCAAAAACTTTATTGTGGCCACGGGTTCCCGTCCCATTGAGATCCCCGGATTTCAAGCCGACGAAAAAGACGTTGTCACCTCCACCGGGGCTTTGGACTTTGAAGAGGTTCCAAAGAAGATGGTGGTTATCGGTGGTGGTTATATTGGCCTTGAGATTGGCTCTTACATGCAGGGGCTGGGTTCTGAGGTTCATGTTCTAGAAGCCGCCGATGGTCTGCTGAAAGGCATGGCCGATCCTGATTGTGTTCAGGTGGTAGCGAGAAAGCTGAAGAAAAAGGGTGTGCAGGTTCATCTGGGCGCTTTTGCCAAGTCCTGGAAGAAATCCGGCAAACAGCTGGAAGTGACTGCCGAGATCAAGGGTAAAAAAGAAGCCATTGCAGCGGATAAAATTTTGCTGACCGTGGGAAGAAAGCCCAACTCTGACGAGATGGATTTCAAAAAAGTGGGTGTGCAGGTGGACGAAAAGGGCTTTGTTAAAATCAATGCCCAGTGCCGCACCAGCATTCCCAACATTTACGCTATCGGTGATGTGGCCGGACAGCCCATGTTGGCCCATAAAGCCAGTCACGAAGGTGTTCTGGCCGCTGAAGTGATCGCTGGCAAGAACCGGGTTTACGATGCCAAAACAGTTCCTGCAGTGATTTTTGTGGACCCTGAAATTGCCTCTGCTGGTTGGACGGAGGAAGAGTGCAAGGCCAATGGATACGCTGACCTGAAAGTGGGCAAGTTTCCCTTTGGAGCTAACGGTCGAGCTGTATCCATGATGGAAACCGATGGTTTTGTAAAGATCATTGCCAATGCTTCCAACAATGTGGTTCTGGGCGTTCACATTGTGGGACCTGAAGCTTCCAATCTGATTTCAGAAGCGGCTTTGGCCATTGAAATGGGCGCCACTCTGGAAGACTTGGCATTGACCATTCATCCTCACCCCACTTTAGGTGAAACCATGATGGAGGCGGCTGAGGCCACACTTGGACATGCCATTCATATTATTCAAAAACCTTTGAGAAAACCTGCCAATGGGGCCAGTGCCAACGCCTGATGGAGTTTGTTGACTGGGGTCTGATCCCTTACCCGGAAGCCACTAAAAAGCAGTTACAGCTTGTTGAAAGCGTGGCTTCCGGAAGTTCTGAAGACACAATCATTTTTTGCACCCATCCCCCGGTGGTGACACTGGGGCGATCCTCCACACCAGAAGATCTGACCGGTTGGCGGGGAGAGGTGTTTGAAACCTCCCGTGGAGGAAGGGCCACCTATCATGGACCGGAACAATTGGTGATTTATCCTATCCTCAACCTGACAAAGCCCCGGGAGAACATGAAGCCCAGAGATGTGCACCAGTACCTACGTTGGTTAGAGAAATTAATCGTAGAAGGGCTTGGCTGTATAGGGGTTCAATCACAAGTCAAAGAAACAAAGGGCCAAGACAATCAAGGCCGGGAGATAATATACACAGGTGTGTGGGTGGGGGACAAAAAAATTGCGTCTTTAGGAATCGCTGTTCGCAAATGGGTCACCTACCATGGAGCTGCGATTAATTTGAGCTCTTCAGATCAAGCCTTTCATGGGATAAGGCCTTGTGGGTTTACAGCAGAAATCATGACTAATGTTGAAGAGCAGCTGGGCTATGGACTTAAGTCTGAGCCATTGGTGCAAGTCTTTCAGCATCTATTTAAAACTCAATGAATTGATTATACCGATCCGGTTTAAATGTTCCGTTCAATTCCAAAAGCCCCGAAAAATCTCAACTAGATCTGTATAATTTACTGAAATTTCAATATTTTTGTGAAGCCTTCCGATAGATGATCGATGGGTAAGTGTGGCTGACAGGAATGACGAAGATTCTCTATATTCTATTAACAGTTGTGTTTATGAGTGTTGTGAGGGCGGAGGATACGGACAACTCATATAGGGATATACCTGCATTTTTACTTACAAGAACTGAGGTTGAGCCATCGGGCTGGTTTTCATTTTTTAGAAACAGTACCGTTATTCCAGCAAGCTCGGCCGTTTTTATAAAAGACTATAGAATGAGTGCCGAGCATGGTTTGCAATACCAGGTTGCTGATGAAGATGGTGGTGAGCCTATGGCCTGGGTGAATGCCGATAATTTAGATATTATTATGCCTGAGAACTGTAACACTGCTGCAGACCTGTTTAATAGGCTTCGCCCTGGCTCTTATACGAATAAAGTATTGGATAACTTTTCTCAGGCTGCTGATGTTATGGATATTGTTAAGTATTTGTTTAAAGCAGATGGGCTGGATGCACCAGCACTGACAGAAAGTTTTTTTGAGCAGGGGGCCGATTGTACAGGGTTTATTGAAGACTCTGATGGAGATGGAGTGGGCTCCATAGGGCCATTGGGTAAAGTGGTTATCCAGGAAATATTGGAAGATGGTGTTGCCGATATAAATAGTAACGATTTTTTTCAGCTTCCAAAGGGTTTTTTTGGCGATGCTTGTCCTAAGTTTCATAAGATGTCTTTGGACAGGAAATTGACCTTTTGGGTTTGGACAGTGGCAGCACTGGCGCATGATGAGTCTACTTGCGTAGCAAATAGAACAGCACAAGGTGTTAATGATGTTGCTGATGGTCTTTTACAGATGCCTCGCAGTTGGAGTTCGAGAGTTATTGGAGGTAAAAAAATTCTTGGTCGTGAGGATTTAGGGCCTGGGTGTAATAGTAATGAATCCGTAAAAGTGTATAACTTATACGGCAACTTGGGTGGAGTTTCTTATATGGGGAGTGGAGAAAAAAACTTACGCTGTGGAGTGCAGGTCATGGGCAAAATTCTTTGTGGAGCCTATGAGGGGAGAGGAGATGTCACCACTTGTGACAGGGAAAACTCTCCTAAGACTTTTTTTGGATCTAACTCTTATTGGCAAAAAATTCGCAACCAGGATAAAGACGTTTTTGAAAAAATGCAGGAGTTTCCCGGATGCAAAAATTAATTTTGATTATAGTTTTGGCCTCTACGTCTTTGTGGGCGACGGAGAAAATGGCTCACCTAAAAGGGCTTGATGGTTTGGCTTCATTAAAGAAAGTCCATTACCAACTTGATAACACTCAGGCTAAAGGTGACTGTCTTCCTGGAGGCCAATTTAAGGTGGTCTTAGAAAAATCTCACACTTTTGTATTTCTGGACAATGAGTTGATAATGGATGGCTTAGGAAAAACTCCTTACTCAATAAGTGATAAGGGTTCTCAGTGTAAATACACAACCACCACAACTTCAGAAAAAGGAAGCATTACAGCAATTAAAACTAGCCAATGTGGAAAGGAGCGGCCTTTAAAATCAAAAAAGACATTAAAAGTTGAAAGCAGAAAAGTGATTATAGATATTTTTCAAATGAGCCCATCAGGTTGGCAACAGTCACACCACTGCGAATACCTGAATTAGCAATAGACACGCCGTACTTTTTACGCTCTTGGTCGTAAAAAGTACGGCGTGTCTATTGGTTGTCGATGGTGATGGCAAACTTTTTCACCCCACCGGACTTTACGGCATCAATCACACCCACAACCTGGCCGTGGGAGACATCTTTATCGGCAGAGATAATGGCTTGAATCTCAGGTTTGTTGACAATCACTTGGGTTGAATAGGCTTTGATGGCATCCACATCAGAGGGCTCACCATTCAGCAGGACACTGCCATTTTTGGTGATGGTGATACTTAATTTGGACGGCGTGGTCTCATCACCGCTTTTTGCCTTGGGAAGGTTTACGTTAATACTTGGTTTCATGATAATAGGCGTAGTAACCATAAAAATAATCAAGATCACTAAGATGATATCAACAAACGGAACAATATTAATCTCCGCTATGGGCTCATCATTGTCTGTTCCAAGCTTACCAGCCATGTTTTACGCCTTTCCTTTGGGCGCTTTAGCATAAGCAAGGCATAGGTCCTTTACGCCTTCCAGGCTTTGCATGATGGACTTTACCTGTCGCTGAAAATAGTTGAAAGCAACAATGGCGGGAATGGCCACCATAAGGCCAATAGCAGTGGCTACGAGAGCTTTAGAAATTCCAATCATTACTGCTGAGGCATCGCCGTGACTTGTTGCCAGACCTCTAAAAGCGTCCATAATTCCAAAAACAGTTCCTAAAAGCCCAATGAATGGTGCATTGGAACCCACGGTCGCCAGAAAGTTGAGATATCTTTCTAACTTGGGTTTTTCAGTAAGAGCATAGGCATTAAAAATCTCTTCTAAACCCTCTGAGCCATGCTGTTTGACGTGTCGAAGTCCGTAGGTCAGAGCTCTTCCCTCAATGGTTTGCTTGTCTTTGCTCAAATCCTCAATTTCAGACAGGTGGCTGCTTTGCAGGGTTTCACTAATTTGTTGTGCGATCTTCTGGCTGTCATTTTTGGCCTTACGAAGGCTGAAAAAACGCTCAAGAATAAATGTTAGGCTGAGAATACTGAGTGCCACTAAAATCCACAGCGTAATCTCATGACCAAACTCAGCAATAGTAAAAAACTTTTCTGTAAACATCTAGGTTTCCTTCCCTCGGTGAAAAGATTGTGAAATTATCTCTGGAAGAAAAAACCATGGTCAAGGTATCATTGAAATTCATGAAATTTCGTTCAGCGTTAACAATTTTTGTCAGTTTATTTGTCCTACTTTTTACGGCTTGTAGTTGGAATCCACAAAAACAACCGTCTATTCTAGTTATTGCTGTGGAGGGGCTTTCTTTTGACTCTTTTTCTTGCACCTCTGAGCAGGTGCAGTCACACCCTGATTTTGCCGGCTTTCGAGTGTTTTGTGAGGAAGCTGTTCGGTTTACTCACGCCTTTGCCCCCTCTTCGTTATCTCAACCCTCTCTTGTGTCTTTATTGACGGGCCTCTACCCAGTAGAACACAGAGTTCGGAATCAGGGAGGTGACTTTCTCAGCGGAAAGTTAACCACTGTTGCGGAAGCGGCCATTGAAAAAGGCTTTCGTACCAGCCTGATTTCGGGAGGGGCTCCCATATGGAGAAAGTCTGGTCTAGCTCAGGGGATGGAATACTTTGAAGATAATATTTCCATCAACCAGAAGAAGCTTTTTCGACCTGTCAGAAGGTCTATGGAGTTATTTGAATTCAACCTGCAAAGTAGGTTCAGGGAGTCTGCTTTTTTTACGGTGATTTTTGCGAATGATTTGATGTTTCCAGGAGAAACCACTAAAAATAACTCCGGAGAAATACGAAGTCGCACTGTGGGTAGTCAATTACTGGAGTTGAGTGAATCCATCAACAACTTGGTATCTTCACTTAAAAAGTTAGGGCGCTGGGACAACACTCATGTGATCCTTACAGGGCTGAACGGAGGACTTTTTAATAGAAGACCTGGAGAGGAGCGAGGTTATAGCCTTTTCAGTTCAAACACTCAGGTGAAACTTTTTATCAAACCAGCCACAAAAAAAAGGGATTTGGGCCTTCAGTGGACCATTGATCGTAATATTAGTCTCGTAGATGTGGGGAAAACTCTTTTCGATTTGGTGGGGGCTGTGATGCCACAGCAAAGTCGGTTTTCAGTTCATACACTGGTCAATGTTCTCAAAGAGCCCAATGTAGATTGGCCTCAGGGACGAATTCTATTGACAGAGTCGGCATGGCCCAGTTGGCAGGGGGTTGGGGTTGAAAGGTACTCTATGAGAATGGATCAGTATTTGTTGATCTATGATCAGATGCCTCAACTTTATAATACGCTGATTGATCGTCAGGAGGTATCTCGAATTAAAAAAGATGATCCTTTGGTTAAAGTACCTATGCAGCGTTTTATGGAGTTTATCAAACAGAATAAATTAACGCCCTGGAGACCCTTGCCAGAAACTTTGAGTGAAAAACTGGCTATTGCAAGAGATCTTTGGACCGAAGGGAGGGCAGACAATCGGTTGGAACAACGATTAAGGCATATTTCTAGAAAGCGAAACTGGGATTCGCAGATTTGGGGTTGGCAGGCACGTGAGCTGATGCAGAAGCAGAACTGGAAAAGGCTTTTAAGAATTGGTCGAGAAGTAGACAATGGCCCTTGGCAGTACTTGGCTCGTCAACATTTAGGTGAGCAGCAAGTGCCTTCTGAGCTGAAGAAGTGTGAGAAAACCCTAAGTGATTTTTCAGATGTTCCTTCATTGCGAGATTGTGATGACCCTATTTTCAGCCTATTTGCTGCTTGGGTGAGGGAGAAAGATTTTTCACAAGTAACCCCTTTGAAAGAGCGTTTTTTAAGGCAGTATAAGATTTTTTTAAGGGATCAAAAAATAGCACAAATGAACTTTCAAAATGGTTTGACCTGGTCAGTAATAAAAAAATATCCAGAAGGTCCTTCGTTGACAGAAATTGCGTTGTCATTACCTAGAATGGAGGGGTTTTCGCGACAAGTAAAGTCAAGGTTGTTTGATGAAAACCTCTGAAGCAATACTCAATTTTCTTTTAATCAAAGATTCAATGACATAAAGGTCATCTTCAGTCAGTGGAGTGCATGAAGGGTCAACTGGTGGTTTATCAATTGTGTAGAGCTGGATTTTTTTGGGCTTGAGAATTCCGACAAGTTCCATCCACTCATCGATATTTTCCTTTGTGTTATTAGACTTTGGCCCTCCGTAGAACATGCTCTGAACAATACAATCCTTGAGTTTACGGCTGCCTGAGGTGATTCGAGAGAGGGTCGCGCGTATAAGTGGTGAGTTGATTTTTTTGAAACTTCGCTCATTACCGCAGTCAATTTTTATAATACGCTCATCCAATTGGTTAAGGGCATGAACTGTTTTATTGGTATCAATGTGAGCACCATTGGAAAGTAGTATCAATTGAGAGGATGGGTTGAGCTCTTGCCTAGCAATTAACAAGTGATCAATGAGTTCTGGAAGTTCAGGGTATAGCGTGGGCTCTCCATTTCCTGAGAGTAGGAGTGACTGCACTTTTATGCCTTGCTGATTGGCATTGCGGAGAGACGCTCTAAAAGCAGCTTCAACGTCTTTTACGCTAGGAAACTGTATCTCTTTTTTAATTTGATTCATGCGAACTTCAGAGGGACCGAGGTCACAGTAAATGCAATCATAGGAGCACAACTTCTCAGGGCCAAGAGGATTAATGATAATTGATTGGCCAAAGCGCAAGTCAAAGTGTGGCTGTCCAGCTAACTCTTTCATGGTTCTAAAACCCCTAACCAAAATGGCATTCTTTCATCTTGTTGTATCAGACTGTCAGCAAGGTAATCAATGGAGATATTGAAGTGTTCAATTGATAAGAAGCGAGGGGGGGTCAATGATCGACTCAACAAGATAACTTTATTATTTTTGTCCAAAGGGTAGGATTGAACTGTCAAGTTTACAGATTTTTCAATACCCATAAGAAGGCGAGGAACTGGTGGAAGTTGTATACCTTGAGGGCTTAAGCAGGTGCTAAGATCACTGCCTGTAGCTAGGGGTTGAATAGGGAGTCCAGGTTGGCCCAAGTATACTTGAGGTTGTCCGACTTGAACAAAGCTGAATTCATTATCAATTCGTGCTCCTACAAAAATTTCACAAGCACTTTTGTATTCACTGCTATTAAGCTCCGAGTAAATCGCCTCGTTGGCGAGCATCACAGCAGCTCTCAGGTTATTGGCTGTGGGACTCAGACAGAGTATTTTGTCGAACGGGCTTGTAGACTCCCAATCGGTACTGGCTGAAGAAAAATAGTCAACGACCACTTCAATGGCTTTTTTGGCGGCAGTTCTCTGCCCCCAGGGGGTAGCTGCAATACAAAGGGTTCCCTTGTCTTCAAAGAAAACCTCAGGTGTTGGTCTGAATATTTGCCCGCCATAGGCCTGTTCAAGGAGCTTCATGAATTATCTATTGAGTTACAATACTAGATGCCATCTCCATATTTTTTGAGTTTTCGTGTTGCTTTTTTATAAAAATCGTCAAATTCAAGGTCATTTTTACGTATAAGCCGCCATTTTTCTTTGGCAGCGTCCACGTTACCAAGGCTTTCTTCAAGAATAGCATCTTGATAAATGGATTTCATTTCTCGACGAAGCTCTGACAAAGTGTCCTTTTTTAATTCTTTGGCTTTTGAGTGAGAAGGGTCTTCTTGAGATGCTTGGTCACAGGCCAGCCAGGCCTCTTTGAACTTATTATTATTTTTTAGAGCCTCACACTCTTCGAGAAGACCATTGATTTTAGTATCAAGTTTCTTTTTAACAGAGGCTAGCTCCCTATTGGCTGTGGACTTTTCGATAGATAGCCCTGGGTAGCCGGCACTGAGGAAGGACTTGTAGGTCTTGATGGCCTTGGCTAGCTCGTCTTTTTGTGCGAGTTTTTTTGCACGTGCAAGGTGGGATCGTCCTTTTTTTTGCTGGGCTCTTCGAGCCGCAGCTTGAGCGGCGGCATTTCTTTTATTCAGTTCACGTTGCTTAATTTCTTCAAGATATGCGACCACGTTGGGGTGTTGAGGATCTAGTTCAATGGCCTTTTGTAGGCAAATTTGAGCTTCGTCCATAGAGGTTTTGTCAGTCGTTTTTGATTGGCAGTACTCTACAGTGGTGAGGATAATCTGCTCAGTCTCTTGTTGCTTTTTTTCTCTTGCAATTCGATCTTCCTCTTGTCGTAAAAGCATGGATCCGTGCTCGCAGAGACTTTTGATTTTTTTTGAATTTTCAAATGAGGGGATGATCTTATGAAGCTTCCTTAACTCTGACATACAAAGTTCGTACCTTTGATTGATATAATGCTGTTGGGCCAAATTAAAGATATCTTTGGTGGCTGTTTTTTGATCCTCTGTCAGAGAGTCAAATGTCTGGCTGCTAGAGGCAGACTCTTTCTTTCCATCTTTTTTATTGGGATGGCCATCATCCATCAGTCCAATGATAAGAATGGGAATAAGAAGAGCTAATATAATTTTAACTTTGTGTTTTTTGAAGTCAAAGTTTTTAAAAAAGCTTTTATTAAAAATATTTTCGATTTTTTCTTCAAACACACCGTTTTGTGAAAAATCAGGCGGTGGCATTGGCATCATTATGTTTGGAGAGGGCTGCTGATACTCTATTGCCTGCAAAGGAAGGGCGGCCAGTTGCTTTTTGGCCCTTTCAAATTTACTTTCAAAATCCACATCTCGAACTTCAAAGTGTAGGGTAATATTTTGAATATTTATTTGATCTCCACTGAGGATCTTAATGGGTTTATGGGCGGGCAGTTCGCTGCCGTTCAGCTCAGTGCCATTGGCGCTGTTAAGGTCTAGAACAAAAAACTCCTGTCCAACTCTCTTGATTTCAAAATGTTTGCGACTTGCGAGATTATCGTTAATGTGAATTTCACAGCTGGGGTCACGCCCTGCAACCCAGAGGTTTCCTTCTAGCTCTAAAATAGAATCACTTCCTGACTCCGTACCCGTGATTTTTAAAAATGCCTTTAAAGAAGAGTTGATGAGTTGAGTTTGATTACTTGGGGCCGCTTGAATTTGTGAGGGGGCTCCACCAGTTGTTCTTGTGACCAAGCTGTTTGTTGATTTTTCATTTTTGTAAGAGTTCTCTTCATCAGAAGGCTCTTTGGTCATCGATTTTTCTTCAGATATTTCCTCGAAAATAAAAACATAATTGCTGACTGAAAACTCAGAAAAGTGCACAAGTTCTAAGGACGGTGTGGGCCCCCCTTCGTAGGTCATGTTTCCTAGGCGAGAGAGGCATTCTACTACCCAAACATCATTATCTTGAAACACTTTTAGGTGTTTTCTTGAAATTCCTTTTGAAGCTTCAAGAACGAGGTCACAGGCCTTATCTCGTCCAATGATATACTCTTTTCCATCTTCGAGGAGAAGCTCATGGTAGAGGGTTCCAAGATATTTCACCTTTAGTAGAGCCATCAGTAACGTTCTCCAATCTGTGCCTTGCAGGCATCATAATTGGCTTTAGCCTGTTGATAGATCTTACTATTTTTATCTTTGA
This sequence comes from Bdellovibrionia bacterium, assembly GCA_030432925.1. Lineage (GTDB taxonomy): Bacteria > Bdellovibrionota > Bdellovibrionia > Bdellovibrionales > UBA1609 > JABSOQ01. The sequence continues at coordinate 18,926 of JAUILT010000011.1, forward strand.
CCATGACCATCACTGTTTTAAGGCTGCTCATACAAGCTTGAAATTGGTTGCGATCTCTGTAGTCCATGCCTAGAATCATATGGTTTTGAACGACCTCATTAAATTTACGTGTACTGAGGTTGAGATAGCGTTCACAAAGAACATGCTCTGGAAACAGGCTTAAACAGGTTTGAAAGGAATCTCGAGCTCTACCGTACTGCCTCTTTTGAAAATCTCTGAACCCTTTTACATAGTTGGCTTGTGCATCTCGATACTGTACGGTATTTCTATTGCTGGCTCTCAGTTCATCTTCTTTAGCTTTTTTTATTTGTTTTGCAGCTTCAATTTCAGCCTCTATATCGCGATCAGAAGTGATTTCAATCTCATTTTTTTGAGAACCGGTTTCGGATAAAAATAACCAGGCAAAAAAGATTATCCCCAGAAAAATGAGTATTTTAAATGTTGGAGATATACGTTTGGAGTTGCCAGAGTGTTTATTTTGTCTATTAGGATTGGCCAGCTCCTGTTCTGGTACAGCATATTGAGATGATTTGACCTGCAGCTCTGTATTGGGGCTAAGAATTTCTACTTGAAATTGTAGTTTCGTTTGCCCTAATTGTATAACTGCTCCATTGTGAAGAAGAGCATGGTTGACCTCTTGACCGTCGACAATGGCAGGGTTTTTTTGACTTTGACTTCGGATTTCATAACCATGAGGGCCGTATTCAATGATGGCATGAAGTCGGGAGCATTTGTTATCGTACTCAATAGAGATGTCATTGTCTGAAGATCGGCCAAGAGTGATTTTTGGAGAAGCCAATTTGAAGCGAGTTCCCTTTTTCTCACCATTGAAAAAAGTCAAAGAGTAATTGGCCGATGCAGGCAGGTTTGTTGCGAATTGATTCACTCAAATCCCCCTTCCATTGGCAGCAGAACAATAAGAAAGTAGCTAATTCCTGAGCTTCCCAGGATTGCTTGGGCAGCAACTTGGAAGGATTCTCCATTGAACTCAAGATCATTAGTGGCAATTTCATCCTGACGACTTTCAACTCGTTCTATAAGATCTAGAAGGCTTAGGTTCAAGGCTTGGTCAGGGATGTCAGAGACAGACATATACAGATTTTCATTACTGTTGAGTCGAGATTTCTCTTCAAAAATGGGGTTCATGGCAGCAATTGTTCGATCAGTGGCTAAAACTGTCATTGCTCCAAAGCCAATCATTTCTAAAAGGTTACTCATTTCATGAGTGCGATCTGCCTCAAAGTTAGTCATACTTTCAGATTCCTGACTATTACCAGAGCGTGAAAGTGCACTACTGATATTAGAGGCTAAGCTCTCTAATACTGGAAACTCATAGTCCACCTCAATATTGGAGGTTCCACTTTTTAGAGCTGTATTCAGTTGATAGTTAATACTCTTCAGGGGGTATTCAATCATTTTATAGAGAAAGAAAAACAAAATGCTTCCAATGATTAACGAGATAAACAGAGTTTGAATAAATAGACTTAGAGTTTTTCCATCATCAACAGACAAAGAGCCCATATCATATGCTACAACGGAGTAAGCAGTGATAGCTCGAGAGCCAGTTTCTGCATTGTAAAATTCCATGGGGGCAAGGGCCACTACAGTATCTGAGTCAACCTGAGAGACGGCCTCTTTACCGCGCTTTCTGGCATCATGAACAAAAGCAATGTCCGGATAAGTTCCTGCTTTGGCCGCCGGTGCGATAATGCTTCCATCTACATCAGAGATAATCAGGGCGTCTTTTACACCCGGACGCTTCAAAGCAATAGCCACGGAGACCGCAGTGTTTAATCCTTGGCTCAGAGCCGGGGCATTGACTTCAGCTAGAGTTTTTGCAATGGTCAGTGCGTGCTCTTGGCTTTCACGCTCTACGCTTGTTTTCAAAATCCGTATTAGAGGAATCGTGGAAAGTGATGTTACTAGAATGATGAAGCCGATCATAAAAATACCCAACACCCATTTGAACTCCAGGTGCTCTGGCAATCGGTAAACTCCGGGGAGAACAACATCCTCTACATAGTTTCTGATTATATCCAGAATCTGATGGCCAGCTGTTTCTGGAAGCTCTTCAGTTTCTTCATGGGGTATGGCCGATGCTTGTGTTTGATAGTCGTGGGCCGTGGCGCTACTGACTCCACCATAATTAGGTGGAGCATAAGGGTTATGTTGTTGCGATGATTGCTGTTGGCTTCTAAACTGAGCGTGGTAGACATTTTTTTGAGTCTGATAGATGGGGTGACTGGAGTCCGCCTCAATGACCTCCATAAGAACATGGTGTAGGGCAATTTTATCTCCCATTTGTAGGGATTTGTTTCTGATCTGCACTCCGTTGACAAATGTTCCGTTGCTGGATCCCATGTCAGAAATGATGATTTTTCCGGCGAGCACTTCAATTTTTGCATGATGTTTAGATACGCCCGGACTTGCTAATGGAAAAGTGCAATCGTTACCACGGCCAAGTATAATTTGTCCTTCATGAAGGGAAATGACTGACCCAGCTTGAGGTCCGGAGACAATTCTAATGGCCAACACTGAGAATGTCTCCTTTCTCTACTTTGTCGGGAGTTAACTGGCCCGCCGCCATTTCGAAAACTGAAAAAGACCTCCAGTGAGCAAATACTAAGCGCCAGGGAGGGACATGGGTCTTCACTGTTTGCACCACAAGGTTGCGATCCACGAAAATCAAGTCCAAAGAAAATTTCATAAAAAATGTATGAACACTGAAGTAGCTGTTGGGAATCCAAAGCGCTTTGCCGTTTTCCAAAGACGTTCTTCCAAGCAAACCTTTGTTTCTTTTTTGAAACCCACTGGCCACTTCCACGGTTGAGGCAATGATTGTGTTTTTGGATGTGTTGATCAGTGCACCCATCACTTGCCTCCATAAAAGAACTGCAACACCACGGGTGCAAACACCATGATAAAAACTGCAGGAAGAATAAACATCATCATCGGGATCAACATCTTTTGTGAAGCTTGAGCCCCTGCCTTTTCAGCTCGAACAAACCTCTCTAGGCGCATCTGTTCGGACTGATCCTTGAGCACCTGAGAAATACTGGCTCCGGTGGCGTCGGCATCAATGACAACAGCCACAAAACTTGTGACTTCTGGAATATCAAGGCGCTTTGCCATAGTTCTTAGAGCATCAGCTCTTGAACTGCCAAGCTTGATATCTTTTAGAACAATCCTTAATTCATCAGCAAGTACACTGTTATCAGACTTTTCTACAATTCGTTGAATGGCGCCAATAAAGTCCAGACCAGCTTCTGTGGACAACGCAAGAATATCAATGAAGAAAGGAAGGTCTACAACGACAGAGGTATAGCGATTGTTTTTTTTGGTTGTGCAGTAAATTCCTGGAAACAGAGCGCCACCAATAGAGATGAGTCCACAGAACCAATAGGGGTATCCTAACTGCAGAGCAAAGTTCATGATAACAGCTGCTGCTGGGAACATAATTCCCCAAAGGATTTGCAGGCCAATGTATTCATCGACATTGATTTCTTGGGATAGACCCGCCGTTAGAATTCGTTGATCTACTTTTTTTCTGTAGTTTTCTGCAGTGATTTTTTGTGCATGCTGGAGAGTGAAGTTGTGAACCAATGGGCGAGACAGGTTGATCAACGCATTTTCAGATTTTGCGGGCTCATCTCCGGAAGCCCAAGCAAGGGAGTTGGCATCTGTATTGTTGGTAAAGATGGTACCCATAAACAAGTACACTGAAAAGGCTGCGAGCCCAAGTCCACTTATCAATAAAAGAAAATCAAAGCTTAACATCATCCACCTTTATGTGATGAAATCACATATGTATGAAATCATCCTTGCCTCACAGTCACCGAGGCGCAGACATTTGCTGAGAGAAGCCGGCTATAAATTCCAGGTTCATCCAGTTAAAGTATCGGAAAATATTGAGGAAAACCTGAATCCAATGGCTTATGCTCGAGCCCTTTCTGAGCGCAAGGCGTCATGCTTCTTGGATGTGGCTAAGTCACTGAAATTCAATGGAAAACTTATCATTACGGCAGACACAGTTGTGTCTATCGATCATCAGGTGTTGGGGAAGCCTCAAGATTTTGATCAGGCCTTTGAGTTTTTGCGCCTTTTGTCGGGACAAATGCATAGCGTAATTACCGCTGTGACAGCGGTTCCCGAAGGACTTTGGTCCAGTCACGTGACCATGGCTGCTGAGACGGAGGTGGAGTTTCAAGTGCTTTCCGATGCGGATATCGAATCTTATATTGCCACCGGTGAGCCAATGGACAAAGCCGGCGCTTATGCGATTCAGGGTGAGGGAAAAAAGTTTGTGAAAAATTTTAACGGATCATGGAGTAATGTCGTTGGGCTTCCTATGGAAAATCTGGAAGCTTTTTTTGTGGAGAACAATTGGAATGTCCATCGCCAACAATCTTAAAAGTATTCAAAACAGAATCCTATCTGCGTCTCAGGTCGTGGGGCGCCATCCTGCAGAAGTCAATATAGTTGCGGTTTCCAAGCGGCAAACAGAATTCACAATTCAACAGGCTTATGACTATGGATTGCGACATTTTGGAGAAAACTATGTGCAAGAGGCCATCAGTAAAAAGCAAAGTCTTTCGCTGCCAGAGGCTCAGTGGCATTTTATTGGGCATTTACAAAGCAATAAGGTCAAAGATGTGGTTGGTCAGTTTGAATATATTCACAGTGTAGATCGGCTATCCCTTTTACAGAAAATAGACCGAGTGGCAACAGATCTGGGCTTACAACAAAAGGTTTTTTTGCAGGTGAACTTGGCCGAGGAGGAGGGCAAGTCAGGAATTAAGGAAAGTCTGTTAGATTCTCTTTTTTTTGAAGGGGTCCAGTTGGAAGGTATCAAAACCTGTGGTTTGATGATTATGCCACCGTTTGCAAAAGAGGCTGAAGCCAGCCGCCCATTTTTTGCCAAAGGGAAACAATTGATACAACTTCTCAATTCATGCCTCGACAAAAACGCCCTCTCAACATTTCATATTTCAGACCTTTCTATGGGGACCAGTCAGGATTTTGAGGTTGCCATACAGGAGGGAGCAACATGGATCCGGTTAGGTTCAATATTGTTGGGGGAGAGAGAAAAGTAATGAACCATTATCTTGCGCACAAAAAAATTGGCTTTGTTGGTTGTGGTAATATGGCTCAAACCATTGCCCGTGGGTGGGTGGACTCCCAAATCCTGAGGCCGGATCAAATCTCAGCCACCAACCGTTCTCCCGGAAAGCTAAAAAAGTTTGCTGACGACACTGGTATCAATGCCTTCGATAGTACAGAGCAGATGCTTGAAGACTGCGACGTCATTGTTCTGGCCATGAAGCCTCAAGATCTGCTGACGGCTTTAGAGGATTTTCAACACGCTTTTACAGACAATCAGATTGTCATCAGTCTGGCTGCAGGCATTTCCCTTCATACCATCAAAAAGGCCATCAATGCTCCGGTTCGACTGGTAAGAATTATGCCTAACACTCCGGCCAGCATCAAAGAGGGGGTGATTGGTTACTGTATTGCCGACAATAACAACGAATTGAAAACCGCCATTGAGGATCTATTTTCGCCTCTGGGTCTTGTTATTGAAGCAGATGAAGGTGAGGCTTTTGAAGCTCTGACAGTTTCAGCCGCCAGTGGAGTGGGTTTTGTTTTTGAACTGATGATCTACTGGAGAGAGTGGCTCGAGGAACATGGGTTCGATGAAGAAACAGCGACATTAATGACAGTGAAAACTTTTTTGGGAGCCTCCAAGTTGGCAGATCAATCAAGCAACCTGTCCCTGGAGGATTTATTGGCCCGGGTTACCTCAAAAAAGGGTGTTACCGCTGCCGGCCTGGCCTCTATGCGAGAATTAGAATTGGAGCGGGGCCTACGCTATAGCTTTGAAAAAGCAGTGCTCAGGGATCGGGAGCTATCTCAATGAGTGAGTTTCTAGATGATAAAGTTTGAACCATTTTTTTGTGGTGAGGTGTCTTTATCGAGAGCTTTGGGAGTGTGAAATCTCAAATTTTGCATAGCATTAGGACCTTTGAAAAGTTGAAGGTGAGCGAAGCATTGCGTAAATTATTGAAGAAGTGGTCTCAAGAATGTGACCACTTTTAGAGTCTTTACAGGGGGAAACCATGAAGATCGCGCCCATTGATATAGCACATAAAACTTTTGGCAGAAAAATCGGAGGATATGACCCTGAAGAAGTGATGGATTTTCTGCGCGCAGTTTCAGATGAAATGGAGGCTCTGATTCGTGAGAGGAATGCTCTTAAAGAGGTTGTTCGAGAAAAAGAACTGGCCATTTCAGAGTATCGTGAGCGCGATGAGCTACTGAAAAGTACGATCACCACGGCGACTAAAATGTCTGATAAAATTCAATCTGATGCAGAGCGAGAGGCTAAGCTGATTCTTCACGATGCTGAACAAAAAGCTGAGTACATACAAAGAGACGCGCGTGATTCTTTGAAGCGCATTTATCACGATATTACTGATCTTAAGCGTATTCGTATGCAGTTTGAAAATAATATGAAGGCATTGATTCAATCTCACTTGACAATGTTGGATCAGGGGCAAAAAGTCATGCCAAGTCCAGCCATAGAACCCGCTCTGAATTTGGAGATTAAGGAGGGGGGCTCTTCGGCAGATTTTGAAAAAGATTTAGAAAGTCGCGTGAACGAGGCCGTTAATAGAGCCAACAGCCAGAGTTTATAACTTCGTTAGAGATATGACTATTCAAACTCCAAAACAGCGTCTTCAATAGCTTTGTCAACATCAATGGCTTTTTGGCGACGCTGCTTGCGCTTCTTGAATTTTTTATCGTTGAATAACTCTTCGTCATAATCTTCTTGCTTAGTTTCAAAGCGATCTTCCGGTTGGGGCTTTTGCCGGAGAATTTTTCGTCGTTGTTTTCTGAATGAGGCTGTATCTCCGTCGTCTCCACCCCAGTACATGGTTACAGATAAATAGGCCCCAAGTCCTTCTGCGGTACTTTCTCCATTGATAGTTTTGGTAGCTCCCAGCTCTACTTGCAGGTCTGGAAAAGGCTGAAAACCAATTCCTGCCTGAGTATCAAGTAAGCTGGGGTTAATGCTATAATATCTTTGACTAGAGCCATTCACCCTAGAGGTGACATTGGTTCTGTCAGTCGGAGTATCAGTGGACTTGTCGTCAGTAATACTTTGATAACCAAAAATAGATCCAATGAGTTTCAGTGTCCCTAAGTGCACTGTGGAACCAACTCTCCAGGGAGTTCGTGCTGACCGTCCGTCAGAGAAGTACTGCAGGTGAAGAGAACCAAAGATTTCAAAAAAAGAAAGCATGTGGGATATTTTAGTTCCAGTCAGGGCACTGTGTGTACCTTCACCAGTGATAACTTCATCTGTTGTATCATCAAAGGTATTCAGAGCGACTGTACCCATCAGCTCTAAATACACTTTGGTGTTAACAGCATAATAGGGAGTAACCATAAAGCCGAATGTGACTTCATTGAGTTCTGAGGCCGTTCTTTGAAAGGTGCCATCATCACTGGTGGCATGAGCTAGCCTCACCCCTCCAAGAACCCTCCAGTGGGAACTCATGTCGTAGGCGGTGTTCAGGTTGCCGGAAATATTTTGGTAGGAGCCTCCATTGGGAAGGTCATCAAAGCTTCCCCCTGAGGTATCGTAGTTGGCCTTGGACTGAAAGAACACAATGTTGGGGGAGAGATGAAACCGTCCAGGGCTGATAGGGGCGAGGTCATACCCATGAATCAATGGACCATGGTCCATGGCCAGACTGGGTGATTGCCAGAAGATAAGGGTCGTCAGAAGAGTGAGTAAAAATCCCAGGAGCCATCTCATGAAAAAATTTTACCAAATGGGTCTATGAAAGTCCTTGGATTCCCATTTTTGAAAACGAATTCTAAACATCTATCCAGTCCTGTGTTTTACTTCAAGGTAATGAAAAAACTCAGTCCTAAAGTGATCATATTTATTACTGTGTTTATCGACTTAATAGGTTTTGGAATTATTATTCCCTTATCTCCTTATTTGGCTAGAAACTTTGGTGCCGATGCTTTTCAAGTAGGGCTATTGATGTCTATTTACTCTTTGATGCAGTTTTTATTTGCCCCATTTTGGGGGCAAATGAGTGATAATCACGGGCGGCGACCAATTATACTCTTAAGTCTGTTGGGTGCCGCGGCCTCACACCTGCTATTTGCCTTTGGGTCGAGTCTTTGGGTGTTATTTGTCGCTCGGGGTTTGGCCGGCATGTTTGGAGCCAATATTTCCACCGCGATGGCTTATATCGCAGATGTAACTGATGAAAAGGATAGATCAAAAGGTATGGGAATGATCGGAGCGGCCTTTGGTCTTGGCTTTATGCTGGGCCCTTTTCTTGGAGGAATCTCCGGAGACCTTGGAATGATGTTGGGAAGTCTCCCACCTTTTGGGGAGAGCTTTCCGGCAGTTGTGGCAGCAGCTATTTGCTTTGTGAATTTTCTAGCAGCGATTCGCTTTCTTCCGGAAAGCCGAAAAGTAGCTCAGGGGTATGTGTACAGGCAAAAAAAACCTCGATTGCAGCTGTTTTTCAAGCACATTAAAAAACCTGTCGTTGGCCAGTTAATCCTTATTTTTTTTCTCTCTAGCTTTGGAATGGCTCACATGGAAGCCTCCCTGTTTCTTTATGTTCAGGACGTTTTCTCTTGGAGTCTGATCAAAGCCAGTATGGGATTTGCTTATGTAGGGTTGGTTATGGTGATCACTCAAGGGTATCTGATCAGAAAATTTTTGCCTAAATATGGTGAGCGCCGCTTGATGTTGATTGGGTTGCTGCTGGGAGGGTTGGGGTTATCAGGTATTGCCTACGCAGATGAGGTTTGGAAGCTGGCTCTATTCACAACATTTCTTGGACTTGGAGTGGGGCTTTCTAACCCTTCTATTACTGGCAGTATATCTCTTTTAAGTGGCAAAGATGAGCAAGGTGGTGTGATGGGTGTGAATCAGAGTCTCTCTGCCGTGGCTCGAATCATTGGACCAGCTTTGGGAGGCTGGTTTTACCGTGATATCAGTATGGGCTCTCCGTTTTTGGTGGCGGGAGGGTTGTTATTGTTAGGAATGATTATCGGCTTTTTGGTTTATGACAAAATTCCACAGAAAGGACTTCAGAAAAATGTCTGATTTTTTTGAGATAGGATTTTTTCAGCTAGAAAACCTGATTCTCAATCAGGTGAGATTTTTCTTTTTTGATATTCGAGTAGAAAAGTCACCGGTAGGTGATGAGCCCTTAAAGTCAATGCTCCAATCTGCAGTTCCCCTAGACGCCAATGAAGTAGAAAGCTATCTCCGAGAGAACTCAGAAGAAAAATCTGCTCCCATAGTAGTGATGTGCGAAACTGGAGAGATTTCGTTTCGATTGGCAAAAGAGCTGAACAACAGAGGCTATATTAATGTCCATGTTATTGAAAGTGGATTCCATGGGTTGGTTGAGGACACTCAGTCCATGACTCACGCCTAGTGTCGTAACCAATAAAATTTTGTCGCCTTCAGGCTAATTGATATTTTTGATATTTCGTGAGGCTTCGGGCATCAAAAAATAAAGTGCAACATAGACAAGAAAAGTTAACCCCAGAGAAGTACAGGCAGTGAACACGGCAATAAATCGGATGATACCCACTTCAATCTCAAATCTATTAGACAGGTTTGCACACACTCCAAGAACTTTTGGCTCTAGAGCTGAGTGGAGTTTATCTTTTCTGGGAAGTGCAAAGGCTAAAGCAATGTACATAAATGGACCCACGCCACCAAAGACAGTGAACACAACAAAAAGAATTCTTACAATGGCTGTGTCAAGTTCAAAAGCCTCTGCTAACCCTTTGCAGACTCCGGCAATGGCTCCATCATCAGACCTGGACCAGCGAATTTGATTCATCGGACTCTCCTTCCTGCTGGGCGAGAGTATGCCTGAGGTCAGGGATCTAGACAAACCCATACTTTTGAAAGCTATTTCTGGTAAAAATTACTATCCGCTTTCGCCTCAATGATGAGTGACAATCCAGGGCTCCGAAAGGCCCATCTGCGTCTTTAAAAATAGGAACTTCGAACCCACCTGAAATTCTTAAAAAGTAAACAAAAACATATACCTAAAAATCCGAATCGTTGAGAACTGCTGAGCCATTTCTTTACACTTGAGGGTGGCAAAGACTTTGCTCTCTGAGGGGCGGAAATAGGGAGAATTAGTGTGTCAGAAAGAGTTTTTAGAATTGCATCGTTATTTTTTGTTATAGCTTTGATTTTTACCATTAAAGCTCAAGCCAGTGAAACTACGGTTTCTTTGGAGGAGCCCAGCAAAAAATCAGTCACCGAAATGCAAAAGGCCATTCATTTGGCAGCCGAAATACAGGCCCTGAACCGTGGTGATTTTGATTCGCGCAATGGTCCTTACCATCCTAATCGCCAGTTGCTGCTGGATGATTCGACCCTTCGCTTGTCTGTCAAGCGTAACTGATGTTAATGTCTCCAAGGTCCCGGACTATTACGAGGGACAAGGAGTGAGACGGATGCAGCTCTCTGACAGGTACAACCCGAAAGACGTAGAAGAAAAAACCTACCTTTGGTGGGAGAATAATGGCTATTTCAATGCAGAAGATGTTTCCACAAAACCTCCATTCAGTATTATTCTCCCCCCTCCCAACGTCACCGGGTCACTGCATTTAGGTCATGCCTTAGATCACACGATACAAGATGTTCTTGTTCGTTGGAAGCGTATGTCGGGCTTTAACACCCTTTGGTTGCCTGGGACAGATCATGCTGGAATTGCCACTCAAAGTGTTGTGGAAAGAGAGCTGAAAAAAGAGGGGAAAACTCGTAAAGAGTTGGGCCGTGAGGCTTTTGTTGACAGGGTTTGGGAGTGGAAGCACCAGTACGGAGATCGGATTGTTTCACAAATGAAACGGCTGGGGGACTCTTGTGACTGGAGACGTCAGGTGTTCACTCTGGATGAAGGCGTTTCCAAGGCCGTCCGAAAAGTTTTTGTAGACCTGTATGAGCGTCAGCTGATTTATAAGGGAACTCGGTTGATTAATTGGAGCCCGGACCTGGAGTCAGCCCTGTCTGATCTTGAAGTGGAGTACAAAGAAGTCAAGGGCAGCCTTTATCATATTCGTTATGATCTGGAAGGAGGTTCTGGAAGTGTGGTGATTGCGACTACGCGACCAGAGACTTTACTTGCAGATGCGGCAGTGGCTGTAAATCCTGAAGATGAGCGCTATGAATCTATGGTGGGTAAAAAACTGAAACTTCCAATTTTGGGAAGAAGTTTACCTATTATTGCTGATTCCTATGTAGAAAAGGAGTTTGGCACAGGGGCACTGAAAGTGACTCCGGCTCACGACTTTAATGACTATGAAATTGGTCAACGTCATGGTTTGGAGTCTATTAACATTCTCAACAAGAACGGAACTCTGAATGAGAATGCTGGAAAATTCAATAAAATGAAGGTTCAGGAGGCCCGAAATCAAATTATCAAGGAGCTGGAAGAATCCGGTCAGTTATTGAAGGTGGAGCCTCATGTGCACCAGGTGGGTCATTGCTCCCGAACTAACTGTGTTGTGGAGCCCTTTCTTTCTGAGCAGTGGTTTGTGAAGACAGCTCCGTTGGCCGAAGGGGCAAAGCGAGTTGTTGAGAGCGGTACCATTCGTTTTGAGCCAGAAAGTTGGACAAAAACCTATTTGCATTGGATGAGTATTATTCAGGACTGGTGTATTTCTAGGCAGCTTTGGTGGGGGCACCGAATCCCAGCTTGGTATTGTTCTGACTGCAATCACGTGATTGTGGCTGAAAGTGATCCTATAGAGTGTGAGAAATGTCAGAGCGAAAACTTGAAGCAGGATGAGGATGTTTTGGACACTTGGTTTAGCTCTGGTCTTTGGCCTTTCAGCACAATGGGGTGGCCTGACGATACGGAGACCCAAAAGACATTCTACCCAACAAATGTTTTGGTGACCGGCCATGATATTATTTTCTTTTGGGTCGCTCGAATGATCATGCAGGGTTTGGACTGCAAAAAAGATGTTCCTTTTCGCACAGTTTATATTCACGGTTTGATTCGAGATGCTCAAGGCAAAAAGATGTCAAAGTCTACCGGCAATGCAGAAGATCCCTTGGAGCTGATTGATGAAGTCGGCGCTGATGCTCTTCGTTTTACACTGATGGCACAGATGGCCTCTGGGCGGGACCTTAAGTTTTCCAGGCAGCGTCTGGAGGGTTACCGCAACTTTATGAACAAAGTCTGGAATGCTGCTCGGTTTTCATTGGGAGCCTTGAAAAACTTTGAAGCTCCAGCAGACGCGGAGAATGCCACTCCCAACAAAGCCTCACTTTCAGATGCCGACCAGTGGATTGTTCACAAGTTAGGTGAGTGTGAAAAAACTGTGGACGATGCTCTCAATCAGTATCGGTTCTCCGATGCTGCCAACGCAGTCTACACATTTATTTGGCATGAGTTCTGTGACTGGTATTTGGAATTTATCAAACCGGTCATCTACGGAGAGGATTCTGATGAGAAGCAGGCCACACAGCTTATTCTAGCTCAGGTGCTGAACCGATCCATGCGCCTTTTGCACCCTTTTGCTCCTTTTATCACAGAAGAGATTTACCAAAAGCTTCCAATTAAGAAAGAGGCCTGTGTAGTGGATGAGTACCCTCATGTAAAGAGAGATAAGGACTGGCTTGCACTGGGGTCTGGGTCTGTGGCCGAAGAGCTGGATATGGTTCGTGAGGTGATTACAGCCATTCGTAATATTCGTGGAGAAAATCGCATCAAGCCAGGTGTTCAGATCAAGGCCCGTTTGTCACCTGCAGATGATAGAGTTCAAAAGATTTTAGGTGGCAACAGGTCGTTTATCACGACCCTATCCAAAGTATCTGATCTTACTATTGAGCAGGGAGGAGATTTGGCCAAATGTGCTGTGACCCCTGTGCGGGCCGGAAACTTAGCTGTGGATGTCATTGTTCCTCTGGAGGGGTTGGTGGACTTTGAGGAAGAGAAAAAGCGCCTTACCAAGTCCATTGAAAAGATTGAAAAAGAGATGTCCAGGCTCGAGAAACGTTTGAGTAATGAGAACTTTCTGAAAAATGCACCAGATGATATTGTGGAGCAGGGAAAAATTCAATTGTCAGAGATGAAAGATCAACTTAAATCCATGCAGGAGGCACGGGCTCGGTTTTCTTGAAAACTCTTATTGGTGCCTATTTTGAACCCATAATTTAAATGCTGGAAAGCCAACAGTTGGAATGTCATTTATGGGAAAAGACTCAGCCTTCAGTTCACTGCGAAGTTTGGTTTCAAACTGACTCAATATTTTCTCAACTTTTAAGATCTGATTGGCGTTGGGGTGTTCATATATGGAGGCCATGTCCACAATATCTTCCAAAGCATAGCCGCCCCAGTTATGGCGAGCCTGCCATAGGGCTACAAGAAATCTTTCATCTGCTTGAACATTGGACCGGTAGTAATTAGTGATTTGATCCAGTTGTGAACTCATGTATTCAGAATAGACTCGATTTTCAGGACCTATTTTTAACAGCGTACTGCAAGCCCTCCTGGCAGGAGTTATATCCATGGCCCAGTCAGGGGTGGCCATACTCATCCAAGGAGTTGCCAGTAAAGCAAAAATAACATGTGCCCATTTCAAAATACACTTCTCAGAACCCATACGCCTCTCCAGTGCACGGGTTAGGCCACAAGAGCCGGTTGAAAGAGCTATGTATTATTAGACATTTACAGAGTTGAGAGAGCCTCTGTGACAATTTGCATTCAGCAGCTGTCAACAGCGTTATCAGTCATACAAATTTGACGAACCATCTCCTTGAACAAAGTATCGAACCTGCCCACGAGAATCCTTGAGTGGAGACTTGGCTTCCCATTTCATGGTCAGTTCCATGCCAGCGGTGGGGCTGTCATGACTTCCTACATTTAAAATTTGTCCAACTTCTACAATCGCATTCAATTGAAATCCCCACAGTACGTCCAAGTTCATTGGAGCCACAGTGACATTGGCCAGATAGTTGCCCTTACCATTGCTCTTTCCACCATAGGAGTAAAAAAGTTGGAATTTAAAATCCATGACCTTTATTCCAAACAGGTTTTCATAAGTGATTTGATAGGTTTTGTATTTTGGGGCTTGCCAATACTCCAGATCCGTCCAGCATTCCACACCTTTAGGTAGGGCATTGGCGGTGTTTTCTGTGACATTGACGACAGGCTTATTATCTATGACAACTTTCCAGATCTGTTTGCCGTAATTAATCAGCTGAGCGAGGTCTTCGGGTGTCACAATCTGTGGAGAGGTCGAGTCATTTCTATCTGAGCAGGCGGCAATCAACTCTTGCACCTGGTCGGGGTTGAAAACTCCGGAGTCAATTTCTTGAATTTTTAGTGAGCTTTTATCGATGGTGAAAAATGCATTGTTATCGCTGGTGGCTCTGGCAGCAGACGTGAAAAAAATGAGCGTTGTGGTTAAAAGTAAATGGAGCATATGACCTTCCCCCTTCGTATTGTTTATGGGGCCGCGAGAAATCCATGACCCACGCCGGTTGTAGCGAAGGCTCGGTAAAATGTACACCTATTGTCTGCATTTGCAGAGCGTCGAAGTGCAATCATTACATGCAGCTATTTACATAAGGCCAATTTCCTGGAGGCGTTGCTCCAGAAACTTCTGAGCCAGAATATCTGGGTACTTGGCCCCATCACCCTTACACGACTCTAGGCAGCTGAGAACAGCTTCAGGATTAGGGTGTATAAAATAGGGCATGGAGTAGCGGCTTTTATTTTCCCCTTTAGGATTGATCACCCGATGTGTGGTGGCAGGGATCACATCATTGGTGATTCTGGAAAGCATGTCACCTGAGTCCACAATTAAATTATTGGGGTCGGTTTCTACAGGGAGCCACTCTCCCTCACGGGTCAACAGTTCTAGCCCTGAGGCTGAGGCGCTGACAAGAATAGTGATCAGGTTGATATCCTCATGGGCGGCGGCACGCACACAGCGAGGATCAGCACCCTCAGGAATGGGAGGGTAGTGAAGAAGTCGCAGAATGGAGTTTCCATTTTCAATCATTTTATCAAAGTAATCAGCGTTTAACTCCAAGGGCCCGGTCAGACTTTTCAAGAGAATTTGAGCGACATAGTCTAGAGATTCATACATTTTCAGAAACGTTGCTTTAAAACTCTGCAACTCTCTGACCCAGACATTTTGTGGATATTGTGCGTAGTATTTGTGGCCTGGGGGTAACTCACGGCCTACGTGCCAAAACTCTTTAAGATCAGGGACAGACTGGTCTTTGGCATGCTCAGTTCCAAACGGAGTATAGCCCCGTTGTCCACCACCTGCAGGGCTGACATATTTATTTTTTTGCTCTAGAGGTAAAGAGAAAAGCTGTTCACTGAGTCGATAAGCCTCCTCCAGCAGGTCTACCTTTACTGGGTGGTCTTTCAGGATGATAAAGCCATACTGCTTAAGTCCAGTGAACAGGTCATTCACAAACTTTTTTTGATCAGAAGGCTCTCCGTCGGTGTAGGCATTCAGACTGAGTTCAGGAACCTTTTTTAGGTACTCTTCAGTGGTATTGGACATGACTCTTCTCCTAATCCTTTTTGACTTGTACCGACCTGGGTTCGGTGTATCACCTTGCTTAATATCCAGGCGTTTTCCGGTCAAGTCAGGAGTCCAGAGGGTGAGCCGTACTTTTTTGCGACTAAGAGCATAAAACAGCTTTTTATGCTCTTAGTCGCAACAAACCTCTGGACCCGACCATTATAGAGGAGTTTGCAGGAGAGTTTCCACTCATTTGAAACAGTGGCACAATCAAAGAAGTTAGGGAATACCGTGACAGGGGAGGTCGCTGTGAAATTATCTAGATGGACTTTATTGAGTGTTGTTAGTTTGTTTATATCTCACCAAGCTTCGGCTTTTTTTGAAGGGACCTTTTCACTGGGGTTTGCGGCAGGTATCACAGCTGCGGATCAGGGGGACATGAATGAGCTGCAATCGCGAGCCAACACTCGTGAAGGCGGTATTTCCACGGGGCAACTGGGAAATGCTTGGGAATTTGCCGGAATTTTTCAGTATCGCTACAGCGGATCTATGCTAGCGATTCAGTTGAAACCCACTTACTTTTTTCAGTCAGAAGACGGTAAAAATGCGGCGGGCACGAGCTTTGAGTATGGAGTTTCCGGTTGGACGATTTTTCCAACGGCCAAATTTCACATGCTGGAAAGTGACACCATGAAGTTCTATTCCCAACTGGCAATAGGTTATGGATTCGCCTCTGGAACAATAAAAGAGGAGGACGCCAGTGGATCTGGAAATGCCACTGTGGAGTTTTCCGGTGGTGACCTCGGTTATCTCGCTGGTCTTGGTGCTGAGTTTTGCTTCACTAAGTCCCATTGCATTATGGTTGAGGGCAACTATCGGTTCCTGAAAATCAGTCGGGTCACTTCGGATAAGTCCTCTGGAACCTTTGATTCTGACTCCATCTCCCAGTCCAGCGGTGAAGTTGAGTATGACAATAAGGATTTGTCCATCAACCTTTCTGGGATCCAAGGCTACATTGGCTACGTCTTTCATATGGAGTAGAGTTCAAAGAATTGCTTCCCTTCCCGACATTTTGTGACTATATGTGAAGGCAGGCCTCCCTGCCTTCTCTTGCATTTGCCCTGCGGGTGAAGCGCTTCGCGCGCGCTTGCAAGAACTTCGCATATAGACACAAAATGTCTTGAGGGGAACAAGACGTCATGAACTTCATATAGAAATGTCTGTCAGAAAAATGAAATTAAGTTAGGAATATTTTGAGAAAAAGTCACGATCACAAAGGTTTTAAAAATAGAAAGGACAAAGGCAGGAGCAGTAAAAAGGTCTCCAAGACTCTCCAAGGGGTCATCAAACGACATCCAGATGGGTTTGGTTTTTTTGTTCCGGACGACCTTAATGAACCTGATGTTTATATTTCGAGAAAGTCCATGGACTTTGTGATGTCCAATGATCGGGTGGAGGTGGACGTTTATCCAGAGCCCGGAGGCCAACGCTTTCGAGGTACTATTAAAAAAATACTCACACGTAATACCACACAGGCCACAGGCCACTACCTTGAACTGAATAATGGCGGCGGTGTACTGATAGACAAGAGCTTTGCCTGGGGCTCTGACATGTTGGTAGAAAACACCAACCAGCACTCTGTCAAAGACGGGGACTGGGTGTCGGTACGAATCATCAGTTATCCCGGAGATTCTGATGGGTTTGTGGGTGATATTCTTTCTGTGATTGAGGACATTGAAAACCCAATCAATGACTCTTTGAGAGTGCTAGCTGCGGCCAGTATTCCCTATGAGTTTTCAGTTGCTGCGATGAAAGAGGCCGAGGCTATTCCTGATGAGGTTAGGGACAGGGATAAAAAAGATCGTGAGGACCTGACAGGCTTGAAGTTGATCACCATTGATGGTCAGACCGCCAAGGACTTTGATGATGCCATCTTTGTTGAACAAAGCAAAGAGGGGTTTCGTTTGGTTGTGGCCATTGCTGATGTTAGCCACTACGTCAAACCGGGAATGGCGATTGATATCGATGCTTACGAAAAGGGGACGAGCACTTATTTTCCCAACTTTGTTTCTCCCATGCTCCCAGAAAAGCTCTCTAATGGTTTGTGCTCCTTGCGTCCCAATGTGGACCGGTTGGCACTGGTCGCAGACATGCTGATTGATTTTCAAGGAGAGCTTCTCAAGTCAGAATTTTATGAAGCGGTCATACGCTCCCATGCCAGGGTCACTTATGGTCAGGCTCAAGAGATCATTGATGGAGAAGATTTAAAAGAATTCTGTCATGTGGCCTCACAAATCAAGGTGGCCGCAAATCTGGCAAAGTTATTAATGGCGCGAAGGTTCAAAAACGGAGCGTTGAGTCTGGAAATTCCTGAAACAGAAGTAGAGTTAGATGAGACGGGTCAGCCTGTGGATGTCATGCAGTCTGAACGCTTATTCAGCCACAAATTGATTGAAGAAATGATGTTAATGGCCAATGTCGCTGTGGCTTTGCATTTTACAAAAAATGAGGTCCCCGCACTCTTCCGGGTTCACGACAGTCCCAATGAAGAGGCCCTTGAAAATCTCAATGTTTTTTTGGCAACATTGGGGTCACAAAAAAAAGTCTCTGGTGGGGGGCTGCAAAAAAAACTGACTCGGGCTTTACAAGAGTTTCAGGGGCACGCCAAAGAGCATATCATCAATGTCTTGGTATTGAGATCCATGGCCCAGGCCAAGTATGATGTTGAAAATATCGGCCACTTTGGGTTGGGGTTTTCAGATTATTCTCATTTTACATCTCCCATTCGTAGATACCCAGATCTAATTGTTCACCGACAGTTGAAGGCTTCTTTGGGATTGGGAAGTGGTTATCAGTTAAGTTCTTCCGGTGAATTGGCGTCAGCAGGAACTGTATTGAGTGCCTGTGAACAGCGCTCCGTAAAAGCAGAGCGTCAAATACTTGCCATCAAAAAGGCGCGCTTTATGCAAAAATTTATTGGTCAGGAGTTTGAAGGCATCATAAGTTCGGTGACAAAGTTTGGAGCCTTTGTCATATTGCGACAATTTGATATTGATGGTTTAATACGCCTCGATGATTTGGGTGTCGGGTTAGAGTTGGACGAAGAGCAGATGCGTCTGGTGATACCGAGAACCGGTTTGAAGTATTGCATCGGTGATCCCATGAAAATTATCGTAGCTGCCACTAATGTTGATGATGGTCGTATCGACTTTGTTCTTGCCGGGGGAGAAGAGGCCAACCATGTTGCAAAAAAGACGAACAAGTCCCCTAAAAAACGCGGCGAGGTTAAAAACCATCGTCGGGGTGTTCGCAAAACACGGCTTTCAGGACCTCGCAGAAAAGGCAAAGCTCGGTAAATTTCTTACAGAAAGGCTTATAAGTTCTGACTTAGAAGGCTATTCCGCGCCGGAGCGGATGCGTATGGCCTTTGAAAAGCTGGGCCCTACATTCGTAAAGCTGGGGCAAGTATTGGCAACAAGGCCTGATCTTGTGCCTGCCGACTTCAGAGAAGAATTTAAAAAACTCCACGATAGGGCACTCACTCTGGACTTCAATGAAATCAGAGGGGTTTTGGATGATCACTACGGCCAGGATCTGAATGATATCTTTAGAGAGTTTGATGATGAACCTCTGGCTGCGGCAAGCATTGCCCAGGTTCACAGTGCAGTTCTTCGTAACGGTGACAGAGTGGTCGTTAAAATACAACGACCAGGTGTTGATAAAGTTATCGATGAAGATCTAAGTGTTCTTTACACTCTGGCGGAACTTTTAAACCGCTATGTGCCTGAAGCTAAGCTATTCAACCCTATTGGTATTGTGAACGAATTTTTCAAGACCCTTGAGTTAGAAACCAACTTTGTGGTGGAGGCAAATAACCTGCGTCGGTTTCAGGAGAACTTTGCGGATGACTTGGACGTTATTATTCCCGAAGTTTATACGGAGCTAACGGGAAGAAAAGTCCTTGTTATGGAAATGTTGGAAGGCATTCCTCTCAGTCATAAGCAGGCTTTGGAACAGGAGGGTGTTGAGCCTGAGGAGGTATTAAGAAAAGGCCTTCGAACTTATTTACGGATGGTGTTTATCCATGGTCTTTTTCATGGAGATCTTCATGCTGGAAATCTTTTTGTTTTTCCCAATAATAAAATTGGTCTCATTGACTTTGGGGTGGTGGGGCGCCTCAATGACAAGACTCAGTCAGCCATTGCTAATATGCTTTTGGCTCTTTCTAACGAAGACTATGATCGTTTAGCCTATCTCTATGCAGACCTAGCGCCTTATACAGACACTGTGAATATTGACAGATTTGCAAGGGAGCTGCGAGATCTCATTGCTCCCTATCATGGGTTGACCTCACGTCATGTGAACCTAGGAAAACTACTCATGGATTCTACGGGAGTGGCTTACTCTCAAGGTTTGGCTCTTCCCTCTGAACTGATCATGTTCTTTAAATCTATTGTCACCGTTGAAGGTATGGGGCGGTTGATCTCTTCAGACTTTGACTTTTTGACGGCAGCTTTAGAGTTTGCTGATGAGCTCCTCCAGGAGCGTTACCAACCTAAAAAACTTATCACTGAAGCCACGTATGCTTTTTCTGATCTTGCTTCGTTACTTAGGTTTCTTCCTCGGCAAGTGAAACAATTTGTGCGTAAGGTGAATAGCCCGGATCATTCAATGCAGGTCAGTATTGAGCAGATTGACCAGCATAGAAAATCTATGGAAAAAGCTTCAGATATTATCTTTTTGGGTCTTGTTATTGGAGCTCTATTATTGAGCTCTTCAGTGGTGATTCTGGCAAAGGCAGATATGCCCATCTTTTTGGGGTTGCCAGTCGTCTCAGCCCTTGGGTACGGGCTAGCAGGGCTTCTTGGATTGGTCACTTTTTATAATTATATTCGCCGTTAGGGGGTATAATATTTGATTCCCGGAGTCCTCTCGTTTATAAGTCACCACTGGAAATGGTGACTGGCCGAAGCCAATTCAAAAAAGAATCGAGAGGAGGGGGCCTTTGAAAGTTTTAGTAGGAATTTTTATCCTGATGTGTCTATGGAACTCCAAGTCATTCGCTCATGTGGATGAAGATGTGAGAAAGGCAGAGGCCTTTCAGGTTTGTGTGGAGGATTGCATAGCTTTTGAAGAGTCAGGTTATGCTCTCAGAGCGTGTATTGAAAGTTGCAAACGCAAGTACAATCTTGATAGTTCAAAGCCTATGTACTGCAATACAGATGAAGAAGACTGTGAGAGGGACAACGACGACAGCAGCCTTTAGGAAAGGCTCTGGAAGAGAGTCCAGAGCCAATAAAGGATAAAAGGTTATTGCGTGTATTTTTTAAACCGGATCGAGTGTAAGAAGACTCTTTCTTAAACAGTAAATCCTGTATTGAGGCCGACCATAATCACCAATACGGTGAGAGCGGCAATCAATAGCGGCCCACTCCATTCCATAGCTTGCGTTTTCATATATATTCTACCTCCGTGTAGAGAATTCAGAACTTGTTTGTATACCGATCCAAAAAATTCAAATTGGATGGGTATAAAATGGATCTCCGATAAGGAGCCTCTTTTTAGAGGCTCCCGCGGTGCTTTTAACGACTATGTTATCAACTAGCTCAATAGTGACAGAGCCACCTGTTGTTTTGCATTGGCCTGCCCAAGAACCGAAACGCCAGCCTGCAGTAGGATATTGTTTCTGGTCATCTCGGCCGTTTCCTCAGCAATATCTGCATCGCGGATTCGTGAGTTAGCGGCAGAGAGGTTTTCGTGAGCGATAGCAAGGTTGTTCAGGGTGGATCCCAAACGGTTTTGCATGGCTCCGAAATTGGCTCTCATGGCATTTACTGAGATCATCGCAGTATCGACCATGTCGATGGAGGCTTGCGCCTGTTCTTTCGTTGCGACACTCTCAGCTGTCATGCCCAATGCTTCCAACGATGAGTTAGCAGCAGAAGCGTTGAACGAGATCCTGTCTTTAAAGGGGTCATTATGTACTCCAATTTGGATATCCATAACTCCTCCGGTTCCGTTCAACAGATCGCGACCATTAAACTTGGTCACTTCTGCCACCCTCTGGATTTCTGACTTCAACTGCTGATACTCGACATCGATGAACTTTCTTTCAATGTCGCCGATCGTATCAGATGAAGCCTGGACTGCCAGTTCCCGCAATCGAATGAGCATATTTGAAACCTCATTCAATCCACCTTCGGCAACTTGCACCAGAGATACACCGTCATTGGCGTTTCTGCTAGCCTGCTTCATTCCCCGAATCTGTCCTCTCAGGTTTTCTGAGATCGCAAGACCGGCGGCATCGTCAGCAGCTTGATTGATTCTAAACCCGGAACTTAATCTGGCCAGGGACCTTTCCAAACTGTTGGTTGTCCCCATGAGATTTTTCTGGGCATTGAGCGATGCCACGTTCGTGGCAATTCTGAGTGACATACTATCCTCCTTGTGTCATCTCATCCTCCTTGATAAGTGCCATCCATATTGGCGCGAGATACTTTCTGTATCCCCTTTGGGTTGAACATAGTGAAGTGTGTTTGCAAAAAAAAATTACACCTCAATCTCTTCTCGGAATTTTTAATTTTTTTTTGAGTCCAGATTTTTGAAAATCTTTTTGAAAAAATAAGCAAGAGTATAATTTAAACCAACAAAACATCTTGTCGGTGTTGCCAAGTTTCCTTTCGGTAAAATAGTCACGGCCTTTTTACAGACCGTGACTGCTCGCAGGAAACAATTTCAATCAGTGCCCGGGTTTGCTCCCGGGTCTCAATGGTCATCCATGACCATCGGTTAGTGAGCTAAAGCTTGAACCAGTTTTACGAAGGGATAGATTTATCCAAACGAGTTGTTCAAGAGGCCCAGTGCGGCTTGCGATGTCTGATTGGCTTGTGCCAGGACACTCGTACCCGCATTCAGAAGTATATTACTCTTTGTCAATTCAGCAGTTTCTTCTGCCACATCTACATCTCTGATTCGAGAGTTGGCGGCGGACATATTTTCTACTGAAACAGCAATGTTACTGATTGTCGACTGCAATCGGTTTTGAATCGCACCAAAGTCCGCTCGCATGGCTGACACAGATACAATAGCGGAGTCAATGGCTGACAGACTATTTTGTGCAGAGGCTTTGTCGGCCACACTTGTCAGGTTTACGCCCAAAGCTGCCGAATTGGCGTCAGCCTTGGAGGCATCAAATGACAATCTGTCAATATTTGGATCGTTTCGGGTTCCCACCTGGAAATCCAAAATGGAGCCTGTTCCACTGAGCAGTTGAGTTCCGTTAAACTCAGTTCCATCAGCGATACGATCAATCTCTGAGACAAGTTGATCATATTCCACGTTCAGAAACTGTCTTTCCACAGGGCCGATCGTGTCTGAAGCAGCTTGCACAGAGAGTTCTCTCAAGCGAATCAGAATACTACTGATTTCGTTCAATGACCCTTCCGCCACCTGCACCAGTGAAACGCCATCCTGTGCATTTCTTGATGCCTGTTTGAGGCCCCGAACTTGAGCTCTTAAGTTTTCGGATATTGCGAGCCCGGCAGCGTCGTCACCGGCTCTATTGATTCTGTACCCTGAAGACAACCGCTCCAGGCTTTTATCCAAGTCCAGCTTCGTGCCGTACAGATTTCTCTGTGCATTCAGCGATGCCGTATTGGTATTAATACGTAAACCCATTGTTTCCTCCTCCCTGAAGAATTTGAGGTATCAATCCGTTGATACCTTGAGCCGTTATGGCCCCTGGGTTCAATAACCTTTCAAGAAGCTCATCGGCGTCTCATTCTGGGGCTTAATGGCAAAATGTCTCGGTTTGAGAATTCTAACCTTTGGCCCAGTCGTCCTATCTCTGAAACCCCGTTTATTTGCGGGAGGTCAGCTAAAACGGGCCAATAGACTTCTCCGGCTATTGAACTTCAGGAAGCTCGGAGAACTTGAGTTCACATTCTTCAAAGGCTTTTTTAATAGTTGTGGAAGACCCTGAAAGAGAAAATTCCAGGTCCATTAGTGCACCAGCGGCGTCATTGAGTGTCACACGAAAAGTGTGATCTGTTCGGAGCCTTCTCACTATGTTCTTTGAGTCAGAAACCCTGCTAGCCAGCCCCTGCAGGTCACCATTTTGATTTCGAGTAGAAAGATAAGCTCCTGTCGTCTCTAGAGAGATATCCTGTCGACCTCGACGACGGTTCCAGCGAAGGGATATCATATTGGCATCCAGAATTGGTGTGGAGTTGTTGGAAACAACAACTTGAACTATAGGTTCAGAAAACACACCATTTTCATTGGCTGCAGGGGCATAGACCTCCAGCCGAGCCAGCTCATTGTCATCGCCATCCACAACGGTCGTGTAGGCAATACATGCCTTGGTATTCCAGAGTTTGTGACTCTCAACAGTGCCTGTTGTCCACTCTTGTTTTTCAGAGATTTTTTTAAAACCTTCATCAATAATAACAGGCTCCACGGCATCAATTAAGCTGGGTTCAGTACTCTGATTTTCTTCTTTTAAGCGGGCCACGATAGAGTCCAAGGTCAGCTCTTTTTCAGCAACCAGTCCTTTAATATTAGTGATCTCATCTTGTAGCATTGATAATTTTTCTTGAACGGATGCTCGTTGAGCGTGCGTGTCTGTCAGTGCTTTAGAGACTTGTTCTATTTGAGCTTGGGTTTGTGCTTGTTCCACTTTAAGGTCAGCTAACTCCATAGTTAGATGCTCGATCACCTTCTCAGAGATTATGATCTGTCTTTTGGCATTTTGCCAGCCTTTTGCCCACTTGAGGAGGGTGTTTCTGTGAGTTACTTCTATATCACGCAGCACTTCTTCATCGGCCTCCTGGTCCTGCAGGGGGTGGATACGTGTTTGTTCAAATAAGCTGATATCTCTGTTCACTTGCAATAAGTCTTCAGAAATTTGTCGATTGTCTGCTAAAGCTTTGCGATTTTGCTGATCATTTTCTGTGATAGCACTTTCGGCGGAATCAATAAACATTTTACTGGCGATTTCCCCTTCAACGGCCCGGGACAGGTGAGCAATGGTCTGCTCCAGTTGGTCCATCAAAAACCCTCTCTCTGTTTCCATGTTTTTCACAATGCCTATTTCACGATGAATCTTTTTTCTCAGCTTCTCAAGGCTTCTTTTCATGCGAGAGAGTTCAGAGAGTAAAAGGTTTTGATCATCGCTCAGGCTTTGAATAACTTGTCTTAGTGTAGAAACCTCTCTTTGTCTTCTTTGAACAGAACTCTGCAGTCTTGGCAGAGAATGTCGTACACGCCCTATGTATTCTAACTCTTGATCTATTCTATCAAGTTGATGATTCAAGCGTTGAAGAGTTCTTAGAGCCTCAGACAATTGCCTTTCAACCTTGTGTTTGTTTTCTTGAGCATTGTTTTTTTTGCTAATAGCAGCATCTCGTTGTGCTCTCAGTTGTATGCGATCGTTTACTTTCTCAGTGACTTCGTCATTGAGAAAGCTCTGCTGCTCTCGTTTTTCTCTCAAGGCCTGTTCCACTTTTTGACGTCGGTTTTTGTTCTGGCCTAGTTGGCTAAGCTCTTTTTCAAGCTGTGCAATACGCTTATTGACTCTTTGAATCTGTTGATTGAGTTGTTTGATCTCTCTATTGAGTTCATTAATATGATTTTGTTTGCCTGCACGAATGACTTCTTGGGCCTCGATTTCACTTTCAGATTCCATGAGGGCCTGCTGTTTTTTAGCAACAATGGTTTGGGCCTCAGGAATACTGACTCCGTATTCGCCACGTCGATCACGACTTCTTTTATGTGGATAGTCACCTATCAGGTGAGCACGTGTTCTTCTCAGGTGAGGTTCATTTTTCAACGTTTGTTCAGTATTTCTTAATTGGGTTTGTATATTGTTTAAACGAACCTCTGCTTGGTTGAGGTTGGCAGACTCTGCATCCAATTCGATCTTTTTTAAATCAAGTTCATTATCGAGCCGTTGCTTTTCAAAAATCAAATTGGAGTGCTGGCGTCTTTGTTGATTGAGATTGTTTTTTTGTCTTCGGAGCTTTGACTCTATAAGGGGCAGCTGGTTGGCTTCGATGTCGTTTTGTTTATTTTTCATGGAGACTTGAATATCTCTCCATGTAGCCAGCGATTCACGCTCATTGGTTACTTGCTCACGCAGCTGAGTATTTTTGTTTCCTCGAGCTTGGATATTTTTCAAATTGTCATTTTTGCGAAATTCAAGGCGTTGTCTCTCAGAGATCAAAGTGACGTACTCAGGATTATTTTTTTGTTTCTGGATTTCTTTTTGAACGGTGTCTATACGCTGTTGAATGGTATCGATTTTTTCTTGGAACTTACTGGCCTTTTCCTTTAACGTCGCCCTGGAAACGTCAGTGCCGTCCTTGTAGTACTGAGAAGCTGCCGCTGCAGCTTGGGTGTCGACAATTGTCGACTGGGCGCTTCCGATGGCATCGTTTTCTTCTTCGATAAGCGAGGGAATTGCTGAGGTTCGATTTTCCAACTGCCGGTATCTTTCTTGAAAGTCGTTCATGGCAGCCGACTGTCTTTGGGCTACTTTCGTCAAGTTTTCGATATTGATATCCAGAGTGTCCATGTCGGTCTGAGCGGTTGTTTTTAATTGAATGTATCTGATGTAAGAAAGAGTGTATTCTTCGCTGGCTTGAAAAAATGGAGCCAAGCCTGGGGCCCCCTGGGCGGTCATGCTGATGAAAGGTATCAATAACGGGGTCAAGGCCATGAAAATAATATGTTTGATGGACGTCGGTCGTGATAGAGACATCGCATAATCCTTTCTTTAAGGAGCTTGGGTTTTCCCTCTATGGAGAGGACAGCTACATACGTGCAGTGAAAGGCTCTCCGTAGCGCAGAAACTATCATTTAGAGGCTTGATTACCTAGAGCAAATCAAGTGACTGAAAACCTTTCAACTTATACCGATCCGGTTTGAATTTTTCAGTTTTTTGAAACTGATTTGCAGCCAAAAACTGACTTTCGTCAATGGCTCTTAAAAAAGCGCATGACTTCAGAGTGATAATTGGTCTTCAGTGAGTGGGATCGACTGCCAAAGGCGGCGAATAAAGTATGTAGGGAAAAAACAAGAGTGACTCCCACAATGACCTTTGAAATTTTGCTGAAACTTTTTCTCTGTATTCTTTGTGCAACTTTGAGGCTTAGGAATAAGGAGGCCGCAGGAAAGCATAGAATCAGGTGCCAGTGATTGAACTCTACTGGAGACAGCCCCGCTGTGATCACCATGCCAAGAAAAAGGTAAGTTAGGTATCTTTGAAAATGGGTATGGGCATCTGTGGACCAGTGGGTTTTTGAGGGTGAGCCCAAAAATTGCTTTTTTCTGGCTGTTTTAAATAATTGGAAATTGATTTTCAAGCTCCATATGAGTGTAATTAATGCGAGCCCCCACTTCGCCATATCAAATACCACAGAGGCAGACAGTCTGAGCCTATCCCAGGGGATCCATGCAAATTCTACTTCTGTGAATATATGACGGGCAAAGTACATGGAGCTATAGCGAACCCAGTAAAGAATAGCTTTCAGTACAGGGTAGACGTATAAAAAATTTCTGCCAAGAAAAGCCTTATCTGGATCTGACATAGTGATAGCTAGTTCTGACTGGGAGAGGTAGGCCATATACCAGGGAAGCAGGCTGAGCAACGTTACAGCTGTGCCGACAGTGAACCCCAGCCAATGCACTTTAAACCATCTGTAATAAAGTAGAATTAAAGAGGTGATAGCCAAGATCAGTGCTGAAAAATGAAACTGTACACATAGGCCGATAGACAAAACATGCAGGAGCGTGGCCCAAAAGTTTTTTTCCTTCATTTTTAGGCCTGTCCATAGGTGCAGACTGGCAAAAAAGAACAGATAAGCCGGGTTATAAAGCTCCATCTGTTCCACGCGCCAAGGGTTGAGCCAGAAAAATAAAATCACCAACACCCCGGTGAGAGGAAGTTTAAATTTTTTACTACAGTCATACAAAAAACCAAGAGAGAGGAGTTGGCTGAGCCAGATCACCAAACCGGCAGCATAAGGAGAGAACCAGATTTTCATGGGAAGGGCTGTTACGGCTGTCATAGCAGAGCCAGGAACATAGCCAATGCCGGAGCCTCTATTGCCAAAGTGTGACCACTCTTCGAGAAACAGCAGCTTGTGAACTTTGAGTAAAATTTGAACGTTGTCATCATGGAGTTCCAATGTATGAAACATGGTCAAGGACAGGGCACTACCAAGGATGACCAAACCCCATAGAAATATTGGAGAAAAATAAAAGGGTGTAAAATCTGTGAGGTTTTTCATTGGCCTCTATGTGTGGCCTGATTTCAGTGGTGAGGCAACACTCAATTGGGCTGAAAATGCGTTTATAAAAAATGCCTCACACATGAAGGAGGGAGTTCAGTATAAGCATTACTCGATGCACTATATAAATTACAAATATGTCTTTGCGCGCCAATTAGTCGATCTGCGTCAAAAAATGAAGTCTGTTTATATTCATAACTAATTAAAATCTTTTAATTTTTTAAATTCTCTCGAACTTAATGGCATTCATAAGATCAGGATCAAAGCCTAGTTCCACTTTGGAACTATTAATGTATTGCAATTGTTACAGGCGCCCCATTAAATGCTCTACCAACAGGCAAGCTCAAAGGATGAGAGGGGGGGCCAGCATGAAATGTACACTTAACAAAATATTAGCGATCATCATTGTTGCAGGGGGGTTACCAACATTAGCACAGGCGGAGAGATATCTGATTCAATTTGAATCTCAAGATACTTTCTCAGCATACTCCGCTCAGGTTCGGGACCATAAGGATCTACTGGGGCAGTTTTTCAACGGACCTGTTCGAAACGGAGTCCAGTTTATGAATAGTGAGGCTCAAGTCACAGACGCCTTGAACGCTCTGGAAATGGTTGTTGTCGAAGCTGATGGCAATATTGACTTGAGCTTGTTGGCCGAGCATCCAAGCATTAAATATATAGAAAAAGAAGTCATGATCCCTGCCCCAGAGCCAGTGAATAGCTTCGGGGTTTATGCAAAGGGTGTGAGTGCCGTGACTGAATTTGATACCCCCTGGGGTTTGACAGCTGTGAAAGCTCACGAAGCTTGGGAGGCGAAGGGTCAGGGAGAGGGGGCTAGAGTTATGGTCCTGGATACTGGTATTGATAAAGACCATCCAGCCATCGTGGGTGCATTTATTGAAGGGCAAGACTTCACTGAGAGTTCAGGCCTTCCATACCCTTACTTTGATGACGTTGGTCACGGAACGCATGTTGCCGGAACGATACTTGGTCAAAATGTAGGTGTGGCTCCTGCAGCTCACCTCTATGCAGGCAAGGTTTGTGGAACAACAGGATG
>JAUILT010000012.1 GCA_030432925.1 Bdellovibrionia bacterium
TCTCGCTGAGCAAAAAACTTTTATGTCGGATAGAACACTTCAAAGTTTGGAGTCTATTAATATTAATTCCTAAAGAATGTATTAGGGTTTAAATTTTGACAGTTGGTCCTTCTTATAATCTTCAACCAGAGTATCCAAGTGGTTAAAAAACTTAAGTGCCGCTTCTTTTGAGGAGAAGCATTCTGGACCGATAATGCCAATGAGGATGTCATGATTTTCGTCAGTAGTGGTAATGTAAGGAAATAAATGCTCAATTTTCTTTGATCCCTTGAGGATCAGTTTTGCAAGAGAAGATGTGCTCATTACATCCAGGTCATTCCGACTTTGCTGCGACGTCTTTTGTCTTTTTTTGTTACGATATTCACTAATTGGAGTTTCGGCAAATACTTCAGTTGAAAGAGTAGTTTCGTCCATTAATTTTTTAATGACTTTTGCATTTCCCGTTGTCCAGTGGAATTTCCCTTTTTCTAAAATTCCTAAACCTAGTTTTTCAAGTTCCTTGAAGTAGCTGGAGACAGTTAAACCAGTTCTGCTAAACTTGGCGTCCTTATATTTTTTTTTACATCTGTGTCCAAATACAAAAATATCTGAGGTTGGCGAACTTCGCTCTAATGAAGCTATGTATTGGCTCATCCTTTTGTAGGGAATAGCCTTTTTGTTAATTTCATCGAAGTCTTTTTTGGATATTTTAATGTCTCCCATTATTCCTCCGTATACTATACATAATAAGTTATCGGAAAAATTGTTTCAACCAATATTTTCATATTATAAGTAACTAAAAATATTAGTAAAAATCAATACTCCTAAAAAACCTTTACTTAATGTATACTATACAGTAAAATCTAGGGAATGGAAGCGAAAAAGAAAACCTCATTTACTCAGATATTAAACGAAGTTCTCCGGACTCCAGACCTATCTCCTTTGGAACTAAAGGTTTTGCTGTACTTGGCGACGTACAAAACCCCGTATCCTCCTTATTCAGTTATTATGAAGCATACTGGGATCAAGAGCCAATCGTCTGTCAGGAAAGCCATTAAAGGACTACAAGATAAGGGATACTTAAAAGTTGTAAAGCAGGGGTATTCCATTCCTGGTCACTCAAAAGCCAATCAATATGTCGTTTTAAATACTAAATTTATCCAACCCAAAAAGAAAAAAGGAGGGCCTTATGGATAAGATCGTAGGTATTTTTGTTGAAAACCCAGACGCTGAAGTGGCAAAGAAAAGGGTTAAAGAATTAGTCAGGATGATCGACTTAGACAGTCGTCGCAAAAGATTTTTAGGCGATTTCCCTGAAGGGCGTGATAGCCATGTCTCATTGTCAGAGCTGCGCAGGCTCGTTGACAAAGCATATGTTTTACCATCCGGAAGTTTGCCCCAGAAAATCAGAGATTTATATCTTTCAAAGTCATCAGATGGTTGTATTCCTGATGATTCAATTTCCTATATATTTGAAAAATTAGAAGGAATGAGTGAGCAAAATTGCTACCGTGTTCAATGGAAGTTCGCCTATGATCTCATTTTTATTGTATACGGCCCGGATTTAAAACCGAGAAGTCGCAACAAGAACAAACGCAGACAAGAAATTGATTTTTGAATTGAATGGACTGTGATATGAAGCCTTCAGTTCTTTGGCAATCAAATAGGAATGTAAGTGAAAGTAGGCCCAATGTCTTCTAAGGTCTGGTTAACCACTTCGGAGGCGGCTGAGTATTTGGGTACAACCGAAGGCGGTATTCGTAATCGTGTCTATAGAAAGCAATTGAAAGCCTACAAATTTTATGAACGTAACTTGTTTAAGCGCGAAGAATTGGATCGCTTGATTGAATCCTCTCAACGGAGGTTTAAAAAATGGCGATAATTGATTATGAAAAAGAGGGAACTACCCTCTACCGTGTAAGAATTAATTTACGAAGTGAAGATCAAACTCAACGTGTGCAAAAGGAAAAATCTGGAATTGAGTCTATGGCAAAAGCCAAGGTCATTGAAAAGAGATTGATCCGCGAAGCTCAGTCAATCTTGATTCAAAAAACCATGAGTGGAATTCCATTAGGTCATTTGATCCATGATTGGGAGCTGGCGATGAGAAAGCTCGACAGGAAAGAGCGTGGTTTGGAATTGGTCACGTTACATGACCATGTGAATTGCATGATGATGTATTTGGAGCATCTTTTGGAAGTTCCAGCCGACCAGGTTTCCAGGGCTGACATCAAGGACATTTTTGATGAAATGCAAAGGCAAAACAAATCTAAAAGCCGATGCAAATCTTTAAAAGCAGCTATCAATAGGCTTTATTCTTGGGCAATTGACGAGGGTATGATTTCTTGTGAAAGATCTCCGGCTCAAGGTTTTCGATTTGTCAGGAAAGAGACTGAGAAACCGGAAATTTTAAACACTAAAGAGGTCAGAAAACTATTGCAGTTAGCTAGGGATCAACAACATCCTTGGTTCCCTCACTGGTGTCTAGCTTTGGGGACTGGTATGAGATCGGGAGAATTATTTTGTTTGCTGTGGTCTGATATAGATTTTGAACAGCGAACCATCAAAGTATCTAAGTCCTACAATCGTCGGATGAAGGGTATTAAAAGCACGAAAGCTGGTTATTGGCGAGAGGTTCCTATTAATGACGAATTAATGAAGCTCCTCAAGCAATTGAAGTTAAGCTCTTGTGATGAGTTTGTACTGCCAAGACTTCCCCATTGGGAAGCCGGAAATGGGGCTCAGGTACTTAGAGCATTTTGTATGGGCAATGGATTGCCGTCTATCCGCTTTCACAGTCTGAGGGCCTGTTTTGCGACTCTCCTGATTCGTGACGGCGTGGCTCCGGCCATAGTGATGAAGATATGCGGCTGGCGTGATTTAAAAACCATGCAGCGTTATATACGACTGGCTGGGATCGAGATTGAGGGAGCCACAGATCAGCTCAAAATCTTGCCTGAGAACGATATTTTAGCTTCTGTTCACAAGCTGATTCCTTCTTAGATTTTTCCTATACTCCTGATTGTTGGATATGGTAGAAAGGGGAGTTATGGCTCAGTCTGAAGATCAACTTTTAAAGCAAATTTTGGATCGTTTGGTTCCGGCATTTCAGCCATCCAAGGTTGTTTTGTTTGGATCTCATGCCACTGAGACTGCTAATGCTGACAGCGACTTTGATTTGATTTTTGTTCTCAAGGAAAGAACTAAAAAACAGGGCGACCTAATGATCGAAGCCTCTCATTTGCTTCGAGGCATTGAGGCTCCTGTAGACGTGTTCTTTTACTCTGAGCAGGAGTATGAAGAAAAGCTCAAAGATTTTGGTTCTATTCCAGAGACAGCTCAATTCGAGGGTCAAAAGGTTTTAGTAGATGTCGGCCTCTAGGGATTGGTTTTACCTTGCAAGAGCCGACCTGTTGGCGGCCACTGTTCTTTTTGAACAAAATGAAGATTTATATGTGGCTGTTGGATTTCATCTTCAGCAATGTATGGAAAAAGTTATCAAGGGATTTCTGAAGAAACTAAAAGTCCGTTTTTCTAAAACCCATGACATGAACTATCTGCTAACTCTTTTGGAAAAAGAAAATCAAGAGTTGGCAAATTCATTGGAATGGGCCAGAGAGTTAACGGATTATGCCGTGATGGCCAGGTATCCTGAAGCCATATTGGAAGTGGACTTATCCCATGACCGATTGGCTGGCTTGATGGAGAAAACCAAAGCAGGGCATGAGCTGATTCTTAAAGCCGTCAGAGGCTGATTTTCATTTCCAATGGCTGAACTCAGCCAAATGTATTAGCTAAAGCACTGGTTTGACTGTCAGTTGGATGGTCCGACCATTTAATTTTTTGACTATCACCAAAAGACCTAAAAACCCAAAGAACCTAAGTATTTAAAATCACACAAACCGGAGCCTAGCTCAGATCTCACCATTTCACAGTATTTCGGCATATTTCAAAGTCGGGTAACAAAAAGGTAACAGGTGGGTAACAGCAATTTTTCAAGTTTGGGTCAAAGAGATAAGTTTAACTGTGTCGGCTGTCGTTTCGGACGCTTGTTAGTGGAAACCTCTAGCCAACTTTTCATAGATAAAGCTACGGCTTTTGCAACAGGTGGAGGAAAGGCATTACCTATTTGTCTATATGTAGAAGTTTTTTTACCAGCAAACTTCCAAGAATCAGGAAACCCCTGAATTCTAGCAACCATTCGATTTGTTAATCGAGGATTTCCCTCGAAGTCAAAGGAGGGCGGTTCATTCGCAATTCCCATTCCATCCACTCCTAATTCCGCCCATTGTCTTTTAGCTCTTGTGGGCCCCAAATCTGGGCCACCATGTTTTTTGCTTCCGCCTACAATTGTGGGAGCGATTTGATCTGCTTTAATTGACCAGGCGTCCAAACCTTTCCAGTTATTCTCACCCATTAAGTCACTTATAACTTCTGAAACGGTTTTAGATTTTCTTTTTTTTATAGGCCAAGGAAATTCTGCAGCTCCATTTCTTTTGCCAACCAAAATAAATCGAGGACGTAATTGAGGGACGCCATAGTCGGCGGCTTCAAGGACTTTCCATTCTACATAGTACCCAAGGTCAACTAATAAATTTATTATTTTGGCTCTATAGCTATCGAATTTAGAGGTCGACAGTCCTCGGACATTTTCAAAGAAAAAACCTAACGGCCTATGGTTTGCAACTATTTTAATAGCTGTTGGAAATAAGTCTCTCTCATCTTTGTGTCCCTTATTTTGCCCAGCAATACTAAATGGCTGGCAAGGTACACCTCCACAAATAATATCAACAGCGCCAAACTTATGTTTGGTCATCTGCTTCAAATCGCCTTCAATAACATTCCATTTGGGTCTGTTTAATTGAAGAGTTGCACAAGCATCTTTATCAATTTCAACTAAGGCAGAGGTTTCATAGCCAGCAAGATCAAGTCCCAAGGCCTGCCCCCCAGCTCCAGCGCATAATTCAAGAACTTTCATAGGTGTCAGAAGCTTATAGGATTGGCGTATTTGTATAAAGCAATTTATAAGTTACGCTACGCATTATTAAGAAACTACAAGTTATTCCGACAAGATAGTATGTCAGAAGAGAAGCTATCGAAAGTTAAGCGGTTCATCTTAAAACTTCTTTGGGGTGGAAGATGGGTAAGCTCTGCCAAGCTTCTTAAAGAAACTCAGCAAAAGTATTTTGACCGAAGAATTAGAGAGTTAAGAGATGAGCTTGGATATGACATAGAAATGGGATTTCAAAAAGGTGAACCACATTACAGGTTAAAAAGCAAAAAAAGAAAATTAGCGAAAGTTCGTACATATCTTGGCTCCAAACAAAAAAAAGAACTTTTGGAAAACCTCCCAAGCTTATGTGCTTTATGCGGAATTAAATTTACGCAAAAAAAGCAGCCCGTTTTTGACCACCGCATTCCATTGATCAGAGGTGGGCCTGGTAGCGTAGCAAACTACCAACTCCTTTGTCACGAATGTAACAATCAAAAAAGATCACAATGCCGAGGTTGTGCCCTAAACTGTAAGAAGTGCTATCTTGCTTTTCCTGAGAAATATCCACCAGCAATAATGGTTAGAATAACTAGTAAACCACTTTTGGAGAAAATTAATCTACATGCCAAGAAACAGAAACTAAGCATTGAAGAGTATATTATCGAGCTACTAAAAAATGAGAGAGAAAACTAATTATTCAGTTATTTTGATCTTTTAAATAAAATCAAATTTGCCCCCACCAAGCCCCTTTCCATATAAAGGGGTCAAATTATTAACCATGCAAAATTTAATCCATTAATGGTTGATCAGCTTAAGTATACAGGGTTTAGGCATACAAATATGAGACACTCTTAATTTTTGTGTTCATTTTTTTTCATTGAAAATCAATTTGACGAGTTTTCGTGAAGGGGAGGGCCAATCGTCCCGAAGGTGATTCTTATTCATGATCCCTCCAGAAAGACTGAGTCAATATTATCTTGGCCTCAGTTCACAAGCAAATTCCTTATGAGATTTCTCCTATACTCTTCATTGCAGGATATGGTATAAAACAAATTTTGGATCGTTTGGTTTCGGATTTTCAGCCGTCCAAGGTTCTTGTTGATATCAACACACCGGTAAATACTCGATGAATCTTCTTTCCATTGAAGAGTAAAAAATAGGAAGAATGGATGAGTGGCTCCTTATTGATGATTTTGGCTGTAACTTGTTTTGCAGTGACTCATGCCAGTGTTAAATTTCTTCAGATAATTCCTTTTTATGAAATTGTATTTTTTCGTGCCATAATCTCCCTTGTAATGAGTGTCTTTATGCTGAGATCCTTAAAAGTTTCTTTGTGGGGCAATAATAAAAAGGTTCTTTTATTAAGAGGATTGTTTGGATCCGGTGCACTTATACTTTATTTTTATACACTTCAGGTATTACCCTTAGCGACAGCTGTAACTATTCAATATCTATCGCCAATGCTAACAATTCTTATTTCTCAATGGTTATTGAAAGAAGCCGCTAGTTCACTTCAATGGGTATTTTTTGTATTGGCCTTTATTGGCGTGGTTTTAATTCAGGATTTTGAAGGTGGTGGTCATTGGATCCCATTGATCGCTGGTTTGGCTGCAGCTCTAGGATCAGCTTTTGCTTATAATTTTGTGAGAATGTTAAAAGAAACAGAGCATGAGTTAGTTGTGGTTTTTTACTTTCCTTTGGTAACATTGCCTTTAATAGCCCCTGTAGTTATTTGGAAGTGGGTCACTCCTGCTGGTTGGGAGTGGCTGATCCTTTTAGTGATTGGAGTGTTTACTCAGCTGGCCCAAGTGTTTATGACAAAGTCTTTACAAAAAGAACCAGCAGCCAAGGTCAGTCTTTATAATTATTTAGGAGTTATTTATGCCATTATCATTGGATGGTGGGTCTTTGGAGAAGCGTTAAGTCTTCAGTCATCTTTGGGAATAGTACTGATCGTTTTGAGCCTGATTTTATCTTCATTGACTCGTTGGAAGCGAGTTTCATAAGGTGTACCGTGATGTGCTCTTTTATCACTCTTTCTCTTCATAGGCAACGTCAATACGTGTTCCTTCGGGAAGGCTTTCCTCAAAGATAACTTTTTTACCTTGTAAAGACCAGTTGATGTTCATTTCAGGAATCAATGTGATCTTTAGAGAACCAGCCGCGGGGTCTTTGGTGAGGATGACTTCATTTTGCAATTCTTTCTTTACCCGCTGCCCAATATTTTGCAAATTTTTGGTATAGTCATTATCGCAGATAGACCCAGTTAAACCACCCGTTAAGCGAGCAAGGCGAGAGACATGGTTTCCGTAACTGACTAAAGTATCTTGGGCTTCGTAGCAATCAGTGTCTCCAGGTTCAATAATAATACCAAACACATTCACTCTTTTACTGATTCCAAAATGAGTATCGATGGCAGTAATGAATTGCTCTGGAGTTGTGGCTTCTGCAGGGCCAGTGCTCATTTCATCTTCATCTGAGAGCATTATGACAGCCAGGTTGGCATTACCTCTAAAGAACCCGGCATTATCAGTATCTCGCTTTTCGATAGCTAGTATTGTGGCGGCCAGTGGTTGCTCATTACTAGAGGGGCAGTCATTGTCACAGTAAATGGTTTCTTTTCTGACGACAGTGTCTTTAAAGACTTGTTCATAGCTGGGAATATTATTATTTAGTATATAGCCACTAGCTCCTTCCAAGCTAATCAAGCTACCTTTTAATCCATATGTGTAGCTAGTAACATCTGTGGTTGTAATTCCAATTTGCCAATCCAGGCCATCGAGAGAGTTGACAAAGGTATCCAGTCGTTCCCCAAGTTTTTGCTGCTCTAAGGTCATTGATGTTGAGTTATCCACAACAAAAAGGATATCAACAGCCCCCCCGGTTTTAACGGCTGTTGCATAAAATGTTTCGTAGATAGTTCCAGAAAGCCCCTGATTATTACTATTACTGCTTTCAGTAGCATTGACTGGAGGTCCTGGGCTAAAAGCCACATCTGAACAGCCCGCGATGAGTGATGTTAAAAAGCTCAGAGCAAATATTAGTTTTTTTTGTGGTTTCATAAATCACCTCATCCTTTGAGCAAGGGTTTGTTATTAATAAGAGCAAGACCGATGCCTTATGGGTAAGGTCAAAAAAACCTATAAAACTTTGATTCTAGTAATATTTTTGATTTTGCTTCGGGATGAGAATCTCACTGAAAAATGTCACTGAGATCTTGTTTGAAAAAGAAAATGACATTTTTTTAGAATGTCTTTTGGTATTGAAGTGTATTGAGCGAGGGCTTTATCTAAAAAAATGTGCAAACTATTGTCAGAACCACAGTGAATTACATTTTTTTAAAAAAGAGTTTTTAAAAAATCTGCCTACACTGTAGCTAAAAATACAGTTCCAACGACAAAAATAAATCTGTAATTCTTCAAAAGCCTTTGCTAGCTTGTGGCCATCTATTAAAGGCTTTTAAATGATTCCATGCAGGCCACCAGTTGAGCTGCAATTTCTGGTTCAAATGCTGTGTGCCCAGCATTTCCAATGATATGTAGGTTGGCTTTGGGGACTCTGGCCTTCAACTCCCAGGCGTTCTCCACGGGGCAGACAATATCGTAGCGGCCATGAACAATCTCCATGGGGATTTCTTGGATTTTATCAGTGTTGTCCATAATCCAGGTATCTGTTTCAAGAAAGATATTATTAGTGAAATAGTGGCATTCAATGCGAGCAAAGGCGAGGGCAAACTCAGGTTCATCAAATTTGTGAATAAAATTTTCTTCAGGAAAAAGTTGAGAGGTGGACCCTTCCCAGACGGACCAGTGTTTGGCAGCTGCTAGGCGAATATTTTGATCTTCAGAAGTCAGCCTTTTGTAGTAGGCTTTGACCAAATCTTGTTGTTCTTCTTTAGGGATATGATTTTGATAAGCTTCAAAGGCATCAGGGTAAATGCGAGAGGCTCCTTCTTGATAAAACCACTGAATCTCTTGGGGGCGACAGGTAAAAATACCTCTAAGGCACAGGCCTTGGACTCTTTCCGGGTGAGTCTCTGCATAAACAAGGGCCAGCGTAGAGCCCCAGCTCCCTCCAAAGACAATCCATTTTTCAATATTCAGTTTTTTACGAATGCTTTCAGTGTCTTCAATCAGTTTCCAAGTAGTGTTGTTTTTTAATTCAGCATGAGGTCGACTACGGCCGGCCCCTCGCTGGTCAAACAGAATCACATGGTAATGATTTGGGTCAAAAAAGCGTCGATAGTCAGGTGTGATTCCCCCGCCGGGACCTCCATGAAAAAAGATCACTGGTTGGCCATTAGGGTTTCCAACCTGCTCCATATAGATTTCAAAGCCATCAGAGACTTTAAGGAATTCTGTATGAAAGGGTTCAATAGAGGGGTAGAGTTTTGTTTTCATGCCTCTTTGTCTCCTTTATTTCTCAATAATGGCGGTGACGCCCATACCACCAGCTGTGCAAATAGAAATTAAACCTCGACCGGCCCCTTTTTCGTTGAGCATCTTTGCTAGTGATCCCAGTATACGGGCCCCAGTGGCTGCAAAGGGGTGTCCCACGGCAAGGCTTCCCCCTTTGATATTCATTTTGTTGCGATCAATGGATCCTAAAGCTGATTTTCGTCCCAGTTTTTCTTGGCAAAACTCTTCGGATTCCCAGGCCTTTAGCGTGCAGAGAACTTGAGCTGCAAAGGCTTCATGGATTTCATAAAAATCAAAGTCCTGCAATGTGATTCCTGCCTGATTGAGAAGCCTTGGAACAGCATATGCGGGTGCCATTAATAGCCCTTCGTTTTTGACAAAGTCCACAGCTGCCGTTTGTGAGTAGGTCAAGTAGGCTAAAACTGGCCAATTGTTTTTGGCTGCTGTCTCCTCAGAGGCCAACAGAACACAGGCTGCTCCATCGGTCAGAGGCGTCGAGTTTCCTGCGGTGAGTGTTCCTTTTTCGGATCTTTCAAAGGCTGGGCGCAGTTGAGCCAGTTTTTCAAGAGAGCTATCTGCCCGCATATTGTTATCGACCTTCACGCCCCTAAATTCTGTAACCAGGTCTGTATAAAAGTCTTCTTCATAGGCTTTGGCTGCTTTTTGATGGGACTCCAGTGCCAGTTGATCTTGCTCCTCACGGGAGACATCCCATTGCTGGGCCATCAGTTCACAGCTTTGTCCCATACTCAAACCCGTTCGAGGCTCAATCACACCTGGAGCAACTGGTAGATATTTTTTGGGAGACAGTTTGAGCCAGGGCCTCAGGCGATCCCCAAAGCTACGGGCTTTGTAAGTTTTGAGTAGAGTATGATTAAAGTCTTTGGAGAAAACAAAGGGGAGATCACTATTGGTATCTACACCACCGGCGATTCCACAGTCAATCTGTCCCAGAGCAATTTTGTTACCCACAAGAATAGCCGTTTCTAGGCTGGTTCCACAGGCTTGCTGCACATCGTAGGCGGGTGTTGCAGGGGAGAGTCCAGTACTCAAGGTGATTTCTCTAGCCATATTCCAGTCGGAGGAGTGTTTCATTACAGCGCCCAATGAGACTTCACCCACAGTTTGGCCTTCAAGAGAGAATTTTTTAATGAGTTCACCCATGGCAGCTGTCATCAGTGTTTGGTTGGAAAGCCCCATATACTTGCCCATGGAGCGACAGAATGGAATTCGGGATCCCCCTACAATGGCTACTTTACGAATGTTCATAAAAGACCTCATTTTTAAATGTGCTGTTTATCTGGATGCTAATACTAACGCAACTACAGCCAGTATGGCACCCAGGACTCTACTGAAAGACCAATCCAGACCTTCGACAAACCTATCCCAAAAGAGCCCGCCTACCATTTGAGCAACAACAAGGCCAACAAATACCTGTAAGGCTCCAATTCGGGCAATGGAATAGGGAAGACCAATAACAAAGATAAAACCCAGGAGTCCTGGAAGCAAATACCACCATTGTAGGTTTTCAAATCCTTGGCGTTCCTTTAAAGCCTCTGGAAGCTGAACCCAACCCCATTTGGCTAAGGCAAAGTAGACGGCACTGGCTGCGAGAAACATTATTGCGTTGAGTAAAACTGTACTAGGGAGCCCCCAGGGGGTGGACATTTGTCGGTTGAGTCCCGCTTGAATTATTGAAGATAAGCCAATGAAAATTGTAAAAAGCAAAGTCATAGGTTAACCTTAGTGGATGCCGCTCGAGAGATCAACTCAACAAAAGATTCAGCAGTTCCTTCAGGAGAAACAGCTTTATCAATTAGGAATGCTAACAACTGAGCAAGGACATCCGGATACAAAAAACCTTTCTGAGTGGGCCAGTGGGGATTTAAAACAAGGGCTTCAGGCACTGCGGCAGGTAGATGTATTATCTTTAGAAAAGTTAAAGTCTTATTCAGAAAATATTTTTGAGATGACTCAAAAAATTCAGGACACTCTCAATAAGGGGCATCGGGTTTATTTGGGGGGGTGTGGAGCCACGGGTCGGCTTTCTATAGTGTTGGAGAGGATTTTTCGAGAGGTGTTTCCGGATCGGGCGGATCAGGTGATTGGCTTTATGGCCGGGGGAGATGTGGCTTTTGTTCATGCCATTGAAGGGTTTGAGGACTTTCCAGATTATGGCGCTCGGCAGCTCCAGGAATTAGGGTTCTCAGAAAATGATCTTTTTTTGGGAATCACTGAAGGAGGAGAAACCCCTTTTGTCATTGGGGCCACGGAAAAAGCCGCTGAGCTTTCTAAGCAGTCTGTCTATTTTTTATTTTGTAACCCAGAAAATGTGCTCAAAAAGTATGTGGAACGCTCACGGAAGGTTCTTGAAAACCCCAATGTGAGACCACTTTGCCTTGAAACAGGGCCCATGGCTCTTGCTGGAAGTACTCGAATGCAGGCATCCACAGTATTGATGATTGCTGCTGGCGTTGGCCTGATGCAGGGCTGGGGAGGAGCTAGTGATCTTGAAGCCTTTATTGATGGTTTAAGGATCTCGTTGAACGAAATTTGCCTGGACGAGTTGAAGCGATTTATCGAGTTAGAAGCCGACTGTTATCAAAATGGTGACAAGACCTTATACCTGGCTGATGAGTTTTCGGCTTCGGTATTTACAGACACTACAGAGCGAGCGCCCACCTTTAGCCTGGCTTCATTCGATAATCAACAGAACCCACAAAGAGTCCATTCTCTGACCTATGTGACTATACCTGGAACCCACACTTCTGAAGAGGCATGGAAGCGTTTGTTTTTAAGGAGTCCACGAACACTGGAGTGGAGTGAAGACTTTCAAAAAGCTCGATCTGAATATATGAGGGGTTTTGACTTTAGTGAAAAGGCCAGGGAGTGTCGCGAGCATTTAATTCCGGATCATCAGCATTTTGTATTTTCTATTGAAAAAACGGAAAAAGGGGTTTTATTTTCGTTTCGAAATCATCAGGCATTTTTTGAAATGCCAAAAGACATTTTTATCAGAAATCTTTTATTGAAAATGGTTTTAAATATGCACTCAACTCTTGTGATGGGTCGGCTGGGACGTTATGAAAGTCATTTTATGACCTATGTCAGCCCTAGTAATGGTAAACTGGTGGACCGAGCTGTTCGGTATGCTCGTAGTCTTTTAGAGTGGAGGGGGGCTGTTGTACCGGAGTATGATGATGTGGTTGAAACGTTATTGAATTTTCAATCTGAAATTCCAGTGAATGAATCCGTTGTATTAAAAACTGTGGAGCACTACCTTGCTACTTCTATGGCATGAGTTTCACGGACAACGATCACTTTGATCAGGCCGGGATAGGACATCTCTTCTTCGATTTTTTGGGCAATTTTTTGACTGAGCTTCAAAGCACCTAGGTCATCCATTTCACGGCTGTTGACAGAGACTCTCATTTCACGCCCGGCACTGAGAATATAAGTATCAGTGACGCCTGGAAAACTTTTGCCAATTTTTTCTAGGTTTTGCATTTTCTGGTGATAAGAGTCCATTGTAGAGCGCCGAGCTCCTGGCCGAGCCCCTGAGATAGCGTCTGCGGCAATAGTCAAGTAAGCCAAAGGTGTGCTTGGTTGCTCATCATAATGGTGGGCTCGGACAGCATGAACAATATCTTGGGCTTCGTTATTTTTTTCAATAAAATCCGCCCCAATCACAGCGTGGCCACCATCCTTGCTATGGTCCATAGCTTTGCCTATATCGTGAAGCATTCCTGCTCTGCGGCCTTTAACTACTTCAACACCTAGCTCTGAAGAGAGCAGCCCACATAACCAGCCCACCTCGGCGCAATGAAAAAATTGGTTTTGGGCAAAAGAGTAGCGGTAACGGAGTGCTCCCATCATGTTTTGAATTTCTTCTGATAGACCTTTGATTCCCAACTCTTTGGCAATGGCATGGCCGTCTTTACGGATTTTCTTAAAAAGATCTTTTTTGGTTTTACTAACAATATCATTGATCCGTTTTTCATTCAGATTTTTTTCGTGCATGAGTTTTTCAAGGCTGGCACGCCCCAGTTCTCTTCGAACAGGATCAAACCCCAGAACCTGGGCGTAAAGGTTTTCTTCATTGAGAGTGATATCTACTCCAGAAGATTTTTCCAAAAGGTCGATAAACTGACGCTCTTTTCCTACAGTTCTATGGAAGACATCTTTATTGGGAAAGTGGACATTGCCAATTCCACGCTCTGGGCAGTAGGGGCGGGCAAAGCGATTGAGTGCCAGGTTTAAAACTCTACGAGCATTTTTTTCAAGGTCCAGCTGAGCTTGGTTTTCCAGTTCCTGAATGTTTTTGTTCGTCTCTTCTTTAACTTCTGTGCAAAGCTTTTGTATCAGTGTTTGTTTTACGTCTTCTATAGATGTGTCGGCTACGGGCTGTAAGGCTTGACGATATTTTTCTAACAGTTGTTCTTTTTGCTCCTTAAGTCCCTCATATTTACTTTCGAGTTTTCGGATACGGTCTTCGTTGTCTTTTAGAATATGTTTTTTCTTGTCGAGCAAAGATTGTTGACCTCGAAAGTGTGTGTTCAGCCGTTCTTTTCGTTCATCAAATTGAGTTTTAAGTTGCTCTACCTTTTCAGAGAGTTCATTGATAGCATCCTCATTTTTTTCTTCGAGTTGGGCAATGAACTCGTCGGTTCTTGCCTGAACCTCTTTGTGACGGTCCTCAGCAGCTTCTGAAGCTTGCTCGATCAAGTCATTAGCGGTTTGTTCTGCGTCTTGAATTTGACCCCGTAGAGCTAGATTATGCAGGTAAATATAACCACCAAATCCCAAAAAGAGACCCAGAGTTCCATAAAGCGCTGTTTCTGTTGTGAAAAATTCTAGTCCTAAAGTCATAGCGCCCCAGACTAGCACAGGATTTGTCAATGAGGTATGAATCATTACGGCATGTACTGAGATTGGGCCTTAAAATGCAATGCGTAAATCACCTATTTACAG
Source organism: Bdellovibrionia bacterium (assembly GCA_030432925.1). Taxonomy (GTDB): domain Bacteria; phylum Bdellovibrionota; class Bdellovibrionia; order Bdellovibrionales; family UBA1609; genus JABSOQ01. Next base: position 14,362 of record JAUILT010000012.1, read on the forward strand.
TCTGATTTTCTTAAATTGAAGGGGAAAACTCTCCGATAGTGAGAATGGCATTTTGGGTCTATGAGGAGGAGCCAGACGTTGGACAAAGGTAAGCGCTACAAAAAGGGTGAGTATCTCTTTCAGGAAGGGGATCTGACAAAGATGCTCTACATTATTGAGAGAGGGCGTGTCATTCTCACAGTGGAGAGAAATGGTAAGAAAATTGAGTTAGCCACTATGAATAAGTCTCAAATCCTTGGAGAACAGTCGATATTCAGTAACGCTCGTCAAGGGTTCAATGCTGAGGCCCTTCAAGAGTGTCAAATTATGGAAGTGCCGGTGGACATGATTAAAGCTCAGTTTGCCACCTCTCCTCCGGGTGTGAAGTTGATTATGAAATCTCTTGTGGATGAAGTGCGGCAGGCTCGACAAGTCCTCCGGTCAATGAAAATGGCGCAAGATTCTAGCCCCTGCCCTCAGGTATCTATCCCCAGAATTTTTTGTATTCTCAACTTGGTCACTCGGCATACTGGCAAGCTTTTGGAAGCCGTTCCGAAGGATGTCGGACTTGGTGAGGGCGTTAAGGGAGAGGGATCGCCGACTCAGCGGTATAAAGTGGATTTTGGAACCATAAAACTATACACATCCAGAATGTTTGCAGAGTCCCCTCAGAGAATGAAAAACCTGGTGGATCTTCTGCAAAAGCTCGATTATCTGGAAACTCATTACATGAAAAATGATGATGGTGATGAGGAGCTGGACCATGTAGTGATTAAAGACCTTCAGGCTATTGAGGACTTTGCAGAGTTTTATCAGTACAACTTGTACAAAGGAGGCAAGTCAGAGGTTATTTATGTGGATATGCTGGCTTTTAAAGTGGCTAATGCTCTAGTGGAAATGTCCAAAGATCTGGAGATCGGGCATAAAGGGGCTGTCTCTTTGGATTATGATCAAGTGCTCAAGGATATGAAGGACACTTATAAGATGGACCTCAAGGCAACTCACCTGGATATTCTTGAAAAAAAGGGTTTATTTGTGCAAAGAGTGCCCAATGGCGATTCAAAGACAGATCTGAAGTTTGATAAGGTGGAGTTCCAGACGATAAATAACTGGTGGAAGATTATTTATGAGATCGATAAGTGGAACACTACGGGCTCTGTAGATGCGAATGAAAGCGTAAGCCTTTATGATGATGTGGTTAAGTCAGGATGCCCTGGTTGTAAGGGAGAGGTTCTTGATGAGCATAAATTTTGCCCGCATTGTGGTTATAAAATGACTGCGTAAATACCGATCTGGGGATTGGTATAAAATTAGCCATCTTTTTGTTTAGAGGCCGCATAGGTTTCTCTAAACCAATTACGAGCAAATTTCATAAAACTTTCATTAATACCAAAATATAGAAGGTGGCACTTATATTTGAAGGGGCCATCATCTATGGGTTCTGTGGCGTAGAATCGTGCACATAGGTTCTTTCGGGGGGCTTGGTCGTAGATACTTCCTCTTAAGAATAAAAAAGTGCCATTGGCGATCTGTGTATTAGAGGCCACTGTTCCACCAAATTCTGAAATACTCAATAGAGTCATTGGTTTTGCAATGTGCACTGGCATTCTTGCGTCTAGCCAGCTCAGATTGTCGAAGTTATAAATAGAGTATTTATTATTGGTAGCTAAGGAGATATTTAAAAGCAATGAACGGGTATCAAAGGGGGCCATCAAAGCGGCTCGAATATTTTTGTGTTGATAGGACTTAGGGCTAAGAGGGACATCATCACTACTAATAACAATGATTTTTAACTGTCTATCAGAAGGGAGCATATGATGGTCTTTGCACAGTTGAGTGAGGCCCTCTACCCAGGAGTTAATGTCTTCAGGAACAAAGTGAGAGTCAATGACAAGAGCGTCCAGTGTTCCAATAGGGGCTTCAAGGAGAATTTTTTCTTTTAGAGTTTGGGCATTAGCTGGAGTGATCTCAATCTTAATGGACTCATCGGCGTTACTTTTTTCTAAGTGAAAGTGTACGAGACGGGTTTCCATAGACCCGTCAAATACAACAAAGGTTTTTTTAATTTGCCGCCCTTTGGCTGCAGAGTCTACAGCTTCTTCGAGCACCTCCTGTTCACTTTTCATGGGAAACAACAAAGAAACCCACTCATTGTTGTGATCTAGAAGCTTTTGTGCCCTGTGCCCGAGGACTGAGTCAGTTTCGCTTTCAGGAGGCATGGGAGCTTCAATCGCCAGTGACTCCCTGTTGACAAAAAATAATACGTTTCCTGATGGGCCTAAGTCATCGTCTGTTGTGGGTTTGACAGTTGCGAGATCGACCTTTCTCTCAGCATCTTGTCTTTTTTCACTTGAAAAGTTATTCTTTAAGAACTCCTGGTAGGAGCCAACTCCCATCACTCGCATCTGATCAAAATTGTTATTGATAGTTTTAGATGTTTGTTGAAGTGTCAGTGCATCGGGTATTACTAAGACAACATTTTTTACTCTTTTTTCATCTTCAGTAAGAAAGATGTTGTCAGGATTATAAATGAATTCATTTTTATCTTCGGACTTCAGGCTCTGATACCTAGGATTTTGAGATAAATATTTTCTTACTTCGGTTAAAGTGGTCTTAGGAATAGCCACAAAACTAAAATAAACGATAAACTGTCGTTGCAACTCTGGGTGAGGAATGGATGCCTGAACTTTTCCATAGACTTCGTATTCAAGCTCCTCTCCCGGGAATGTAAAAAAGAAGTGTCCCAGTAGACCAGGGGTTAAAGCCATGGGGTTTCGTATGCCAAAACCAATGTCTGAGATGTGTTCGATCACGGTTCTCTTTGATAAGTTCACTTGCATTTCTGTTTCTTGTTCAAACAGAAACCTTGGCTGAATCAATTCTGGTTGAGAAAGAATGATATCCACTTTTTGTAAAAACAATACGCGATCTAGAGGTAGATAAATCAAATCGTTGAGTTGAGGGTAAAGGAGGTCTACTTTTTGATGGCCGTCGTCTTCGTACTTTAACATGATAAATTTAGTGGCTCTTAGAGGAGGGCGAAAGCCAAAGTTTTCAATTTTTTTTGCAGTCTCTTTGAGCCAGCCTTTTTTGAAATCCTTGATTTGACTGAGTTTGAATAGAATCAGATCAATGTGAGCTAATAGATCTAGTTCAACACCGTCTTCACTCTCTTGGTGAGATCGTTTAGCCACTTCTTCGTTAAAAATATTGCGAACACTTTCTGTATGATTTTCTATGTTTAGAGTCACCGTTTCATTGTTAGACTGTGTTTGAACATGGATTAACCAAAATTGACCGGTATCTCCTGAGGCCATGGGGAAGGTCTTCGCTTGAGATTGTCCTTCGGCAGCTTTTTGAATCATATCTTTAAAGATGGGCTGGAAAGGGGTGCCAATGAGTTTTTCAAATGAATTGGGGGCGGCCTTGATTCCACCAACGGCCACTCCTAACAGAGGTGTTTCGGGAGGGAGATCTGGGTGGATGCTATTTATTTTTGCCGTGGGTACGTGGAGCTCTAAGGAGAGCTTTTCTTGTTCAAAGGGTTTATTTGTTTCGAGCTTTCTTTCTAACAGCCATTCTACATGAACGGATGTCCAGTCGTTTAAGGAGGGGAGTTCCTGTAGGGGGCTTTTACTTTCTTTTTGATTGGCTTTATTGAAGTACCGGGCTTCAAACTGCTCTTGATCGTCGAAGTAGCGAACTTTGTGCTCTTCTTCACTCAGCTCCCCCATGTATTGTTTGATTTGGCGCAATACTCGAGGGTCATTTTCGATGACAACAACACTAGCCATAGCCGCTTTCTTCAGGTGATGACTGCAGTTAACACCTCCATAATACAATGCTTTGCCAAAAAGAGATTGTCTGTCATTGAAATCCTTCTCTTTGGTCGGGCTTTATGAAGAGGTCGTTAAATTTATGGATAGAGCTCGTATGTATTCCATTGGTTGTTTTCCCAAGTAGATTCTACTCTTTGATGAAGGCGATTGGGTTGGGCCACCCAAAATTGATAACTCGTAGGGGTGACCTCGTAGCCTCCCCAGTTTTCAGGGCAGGGGATGGGCTGATTTGCCCACTGATTCGCATAGGAGTTATAGAGTTCTTCAAGAGAGGTGGATTCGGCCAAAGGTCGAGATTGTTTTGAAATGCATTGGCTGATCTGACTTTCTCGGGGGCGGGAGTTCCAATAGTTCTCGGAGACTTTTCGGGAGGTTTTTGCTGCTGTTCCAAAAACATGCACCTGTCGCCCCAGGTGAGGCCAGTGAAAATTTACTGAAACCCTGGGGTTGGTTGCCAGATCCCTTCCTTTTTTTGAATCATAATTGGTAAAAAACACAAAGCCATTTTCGGTAAAAGACTTGAGAAGCACGACACGGGCAGAAGGAGACCCTTCAGGATCCACTGTGGAAACTGTCATGGCCGTTCCTTGGGTTTCTGGATTGTCGGCCTTTTCACAGGCCTCCTTGAACCAGGACTTTAATAAGTCTTGGGGGGATTGGATGCTTAACATTTGTTTCAGCAAAGAGTATCTCATCAAGGTTTCAAATACGTCGACATGATGTGCGCCCTCCTAAAAAACAAAAGCGAGCTTTAAATAAAGCTCGCTTTTTGTCAAATTTAAATATGATGTGGGCTCTTAGATGCCGTTGGCAACAGAGGCACTACCCAGGCTGCAGTTGCGGATCAATGTTTCTGCAGCATCTCTTCCATAACGTTTAGCGCGCTCAGGATTTACCTTTTGGTAAGCGTTCCAGATCAATTCTTTATATTGAGCCGCAGTCATGGAAGTCTGTCCGCCAGCCAGTTCAGAAGCCGCAACCAGAATGTTTACAAATGGAGCTGCCAACTCAGGCTTAACAGCAGCACATCCGATACTTCCCAGAACAGGGGCACCACTTGGAAGTTTCACACTTTGTAAAAAATTGATCGCTCTTTGTCCGTCAGCAGCAAGACCAGGGTTAGAAGAACGCACTTGATTCAACATAGAATCAAAACCGCTATTTCCATCACAGGTTCCACCACCGTTAGCAAGATTGGCCATAGCGTCTTTTGCATAGTTAGTAGATGTCACGGCATCTGTGGCGCCAGAGGCTCCAATGGCTGTCGCCAGGTTGGCCATGATTGTGTCCAATTCTACGCTTTGGCTCATTTGTCGTCCAGCTTGGCTTAAAGCAGTTCTAAAAGCTGGATTTTCCTTAGCAAGGTTTGCAATCGCTGTTCTTCTCTCAGCAGCTGTCGCATTTTCTGCGGCTTTCAAAACAGTCAGTTCACCTCTGCTGACAACAGAAGATGTTTCCATCATTCTTAGGAGAGATGCGTATTTTTCAGCGCTTGAAAGCACTCGAGTGGCTGTTGCACCGGGGTTGGCCAAAGCAGTTGTAGATACTAGGGCCAGTGTGGCCAGCATCATTAATAGAGTTTGGGTAAAACGTTTCATGGCGAAATTTTCCTTTCCAATTATTTAACTGTGTATACCTCTAATGCTTGTTAGTTAATGCAAACCCTCGGCCAAGAAAGATTTTTAGTTTCCCTTGTAAATATTTGAAACCACTAGTCGTCTGGCGCTTCTAAGGGGCTGGAATGGAGTTGGAGCCGCAAAATGTCGCAATTTGCTCAAAAATAGATCACTCGGCGGAGGGAGGGGTCAAAAGGGCCTCTAGCTGAACATAAAGGCCATGGCGTAAAGTCTTGATATTATTTGATATTTTTTGAGCTGCAGAGGCTTGCTCTGGCCGTTGGGCGGCTTGGGTTTGAAGCCAAAGGAGCACTTGATCTAGAAATACAACGGGGTTTCCGCAGTAGGATTTTCTAAGAATTTTTTCCTGCCACTGCTGTGTTGTTGTTTGAATGGACTGTTGGGCCAGGGATGGGGCATTGTCTTTGTGGTCTTCAAGAAAGCGTCCTGTCACATCCATCTGAACATAATCAACCATGGAAGCTGGATCGACCACAGGGTTAATGATCTCTTTCATCCATTTTTCCACCGGATCGAGAGTTCCTTCTGGTCGGTAATAAATGGCATAGTGTTTAAGAATCATGGGGAGGTGGGGGGCACTTTCTTCCTGGTTTCCGATTTGTTCCAACCACTGATTGCGGAAAAACTCATATGAGCAAGAGCGAGCTCGTCGTTGAAAAAGAGTGTCGAAAGTTGTTTTTCTTAGCTTATTATTTAATCGAGTTTCTTTTTCAAAAAGCAGCTCCTCGAGATTTTCACTAGAAGTAGAAAGCTCTTGTTTTAATCCTTCCAGTTGTTCATTCAGGTAGATTTGTGCTCGTTCTTCCGCGTCTTTGTCTCCAGCCTCGGCTATTTTTTGAAACTCTCTCACCAGATTCTCAACAAAACGGACCCATTCTTGAAAAACTCTTTGATCCGATTCCACTTCTGGTGTTTCCACGCCTGAGAGTTTTTGCTCCAACCACTGTATTTTTAGAGAAATCAGCTCGTCTTGCACCTCATGAATTTGTTGCTGTTTTTCTGAGTACCGAGCCATACCATCATTGTTGTCATTGATTTTTTCAAAAATGGGAAGGATCAATCTTAGGGCATAGTTTTTAACGGCCGTTTCAAAAGCTTTATATTGTAAATCAATGTTTGAGTTGGAGCTTTGATCGTCAAGACCTTCCAGGCTTAAATGCTCCTGGTGGACACTTTGTTCTACCTGCACAACACTTTGATTGTCGGCCCATGCAATAATTCCTTCTGAGGCACCAATGGCCAGGGCTGTGATCAACAAACCCACTGGAGTGAACTTTAAAGGATTTCCCTTGGAAACGGCTCTTATTCCTCGAGTGTTTCTTAAAATAAGAAGTCCTGCACCCGTGGTACCCAATGTTTCCAAAGTCGCTTGAATTTCTCGCATCTGTTGATCCTGAAGAAATTCCTCCATAGAGACTGGCTCTAGCCTTTGCAAGACAGGGAGGTCAGAGAGAACGGATACCGGAGCTGGATAGGGAAGGTCAATAGAGTCCGAATAAACATCTTTGGACCAGCGGATGCTGTTGAAATTCTCAGGTCCCGACTCCTCTGCGGGAGTGAGCACATTTACAAGAAAAATTAAAGGTACATATCGCCGAGAGGAATCTCTTAAGCGAGCCTGTCTCCAAAACCTGGGTGACATTTTGTATTCCCATTCTCTTTGGAACTTTAGTAGGGCGGATTGGCTTAAAATGGGGTCTGTATTCCAAAAGTTTTTCAAAAGATTCAGAGTTTTTTTGTACTCCGTGGATCCTTGAGAAAACAGCTGGGAAGTCACTTCATTGAGGGCATGATTTTTTTCGCTCACAATCATGCTGTGAGAGTTTTGCAGGAAAAGGTCCATCCGCTCAGAAACAAGAACGTTTTGCTGGATGACCCCTTCTGCAAAGCTGGAAAAAGGGGCGAGCATCGTAAAAATGAATAGGATGCCTCTGAAAATCATTGTGGCCCGACCTTCGCAGGGTCTCCCAGCTCTTGAATTTGTTGAAGAGCCGCTTCTGTCTCTAAGGCCATTTTTTCCAGCTCTTGATATTTTTCAGATAAATTGACCGAAGGACACAGGTCTGCCATTCCAGCAAACCATCCATCTGCGCGAGTCAATTCTTCAATTTGCATTTGATGACTTTTACTTCTATCGCTTGAATCTCTTTGATAGTTCAGAACGTGTTCATGGGCTCCAAACAAATAAATCATCCGAAAAGATAAATCATTAATTTCTTCTTCCCGTTCTCTAAAAATTGCATGATTTTTTATAGTGACTTTCACACCTTGCATATCTTTAGTCATGTCGCCCACTTGAGCGGCATATTGACAGGCCATTTCTGTTTGTACAATCTGCATGGCGAGCAACATATTGGCTCTGTAATGATTGGTATCAAGAAAACAGCTAGAAGCAGATCTACAGGTGGCTCCTGTGACTGCGGCTATAGAGACGCTTGTTAAAAAACCAGATCGAGTGCTCCAGTAACTTTGAGGTTTGTAAGGAACTAAGGCCGTGCCTGTTGTTGATTGGCCAATGACGGCGGGCAGTTGGACTCGTTTTTTTCTAAAGTGGGGACGTCTCAACCACCTCATGATAGATCCTCGATTTTTTACAAGAGTATGAATCCCTCGAGCTCCAAGAAAGGCACCAATGCCCACGGCGAATCCATCAACAATTCGACCTCCTGTAGAAAGGCTGACATTTTCATTTTCTAATTGATGCTTAATATATTGTCCATGGACAGGGTAGAGTTGGTCGATGGCCATTTGAAATGTCACATCAGTCATATATCTAGGTAGAATATAGTTGGTTAAAATATAGTTGTATTCAATGGCCGGAAGTGAAGCGAGGCTTTGCGCAAGACCTGTATTTTTGCAAAATGGTCCATCTCCAAAAATCAGGCAATCAATTTTAAGTTGAGGAATCAATGAATTCTCTAAATTCACGTCGCCGATGAGTCCCTTTAAGGACTCAGGGACAGGAGTGGTGTCTAAAGAGTCATTACTTCCCCCAATGGCATCAACCAGTGTTTCAATGTTTTCAATCACTGCCTGGCCTTCAAGAGACAGTTCTTTCTCTACACCATTGAGTTCAATCACTGTTGGTGCATTGGCAAAGGTTTTGAACGATAAAACAAAACTAAAGAGTACGGCAGAGAGTATAAGAGACTTCATCAGAAAAGTCCTTTCTGAGGATCATACCCCAACCTTGGAGTTTTTCCATTGTCAGCATTTTCAATCATCTTTCGTGCCTTACCAGCGATACGGTCATAGATGATTCGATTTTCAACAGCATAGGCTTCGAGTTTCCACTTCCCTCCTCGTTCCACAATTTTAAATCGAAATCCGGTATCCAATCGGCTGAGCCAGTCATTTTGTTGTTTGACAGCAGCCCAGTCCGGTAGATCCATGGAAGAGGTCCAGCGAAATTCATTCATGGAAGATAAAAAGTCGGAGTGCATGGGGTGTTTTGGAGTTACACGAGCCACACCGGCGCGAGCCACTTCAACGGCCTCTTGAGAGTTTTTATACCAATGCACTTGAGCACGGGCATGGGCAATCACATCGTGCATTTGGGACTGTTTGGTTTGATATTCCGTGTAAGAAATCAATTTGCTATGAAATTGAGATTCCCAGTGTCTTTGAACCTGAGCCAATCGGTTTTGATGGGCCCACCAGCCAGTTTCTGGACCGACAATTCGAGAATCCATTAAACCCAGTTCTTGAACCACTTTGCTCAAGTGGGGAGGGGGATTGACAAAGGCTTTGCCGATCACATCAAGCTCTTGTTCTATTTGAATAAACTGTTGAGTGATGCGTGTTTTGAGTCTTTGTTTTTGAAGAATAGAAAGTTCTGATGAAGCATCAATTCTTCGCATCTGAGCTCGAAGCGATCCCTCTAAGTGTTCTCTCGTAAGGCTCCATTTTCCTGGCTGAAATCCCAGCCCAGTCTGTATAAACTCTTTATGTTTTTTTACAAACCCACCTGAGCGAGCAAAGTTTCTCATGTAGGCCCTAAACATGGCTCTAGCAGCAACAATACCAACCATAAAGCCGGCCAAAATAACACCTGTAATGAGCAGTTCATTACGTGCTTTTTTATAGGCAAGGTGCTGCTTTTTCCAGTCTTCGGTTTTGACAAACGTAGTCCCATCATCAAAAGCAGAAAAATGATAGTTGGACAATGTGTTATCCAGTTGAGATTCTTGGTACGTGTCTTGAATTTTTAGACCAAAGTATCCCAGAACAGCTGTCATTAAAACTATGGACGCAGACGCATAACTGGCGCCAAAAATAGGAGTCATCAGTCGTTTTTCAAAACCACTGACTGTTTGTTGAAACCCCGGCGCGGCAAAGCGTAGGCCAAACTTAACCACTTGATAAAGAATGACTCCCCAGAAAACAGGGTGAATAATATCTTCATAAAATTTATCAAACAAGGCTCGAGCCTGAGGCTTGTGGTTGTAAGTTTCAATGGCTTGTCTTAAATCAGTATCAAAGAACGAATAGGTCTGAAGTGCCGCAGTATACAGTGATGTTGTCGCCAACAGCTGAATAATTATATGCTGATCATTAGAGCGTGTCTGTGAATGCATATCAAACTGTCGACCAAGCCAGTGAATGATTTGAGACGCATTGGAGGACTCCGAAATCGTGGTTAGAGTCTTAAAAGTCTCATAGACCTTTTTTTCTGATTCCAAAAGTAAATAATCAAGTGCACAGGATTGTTGAGCGACAGTTTTAAAGTTGGGCCCAATTTTCCAAAGTGGTAAACCTCTAAGCCTTTCGTTTCTAGCATCTCCTAGGCAGCTTTGGTCGTGAATAGAACGCTCTGCTTGCATGACCAACATATGATTCATAGAGGCTGCTTTTTCTGCAAATGCCATTTGGTAAGACTTTTTTTCAGAACGACTCATATCAAGGTCGTCTAAGGTTAAGTTCACCAGTTCGGTGAGATCCACATTTTCACCGGAGGGGAGATTCATAAATACGGGGTTAAAGAAACCAAATAGATTTCCCGCTTCAAGAAGTCGAAGCATTTGTTTTCTTTGGCCACGATCTTCCACTTGGCTGAATGCATCAAAGAGGCTTTGATATTCGTAATTGGCAGTAATATCTGCAACGGTTGATTCGGGAACTCCAATAAGTTCTAAATTGTCCATAATAAATTGATGGTAGCCTATACCAGCGGTGACAAAATCACCCTCTCTAATAAGCTCATTAAATTTTCTCGCATGAAAGCCGCTTAAGCGAACATCTTCACCTCGAACTTGAGATAAGATCTCTAAATCTACAGGAAGAGTATCATCTGTTGTTATGTTTTGAATAGACAAGATATCCATATCTAGGCGGTCTAACATTTCCATTTTATTGTCGTAGAGAGCCTGTGGCAGGGCTTGAGCCTGTAGGTGTTGTAGGCGCTCTTGGCTGATGGGCAATTGGTTTTTAAGCTTTTCAATATAGCGATTTTTATTTTTGGATAAAATTTCAATCAGCTCGTTTCGTATTTCCACGAGATCCTGTGGTTCCCGGTGAGCACCATTGCTGGCAAAAATACGAATCTGACGGGTGACGGCTTCCATCGTAATGGAGTAGCGGGACTGGGCAAGGATTTCCAAAACTGTCTCTATGGTGAGACGTCCTTTGTAATTTGCAAGAAAAAGTTGATCTGCTTCAAATATTTGAGGAGCTTGTGCCGGAAGAGCTCCTTTTAAAACTTCTGTGAGATGATCTTTATGTGTATTTTGTGTTTGTTGTAAAGCTGCAATCATTTCGTTGGCAGCTTGGTCATCGATAAAATTGACAATCAATGCGTCGGGGGTGATATCGGGAAGTGCCCATTCGTCGACCAGCATCTGACTTAATGTTTGTCGGTACAGATCCCATTCCTGATGCTGAACAAAGTATTTCAACCGAGCCAGTGGAGGAAATTTTTGTAGATTCTCTTGAATGGCCGGAATCTTTTGAGGATCAGGGAGGTCTCTTGTGCTTCGTCGAAGCATTCCGTTCAAACGAGCAAGGTTCATATACTGCATTTTTAGAATGATAAATCGACTGTATTCAACAATATTTCCAGCATGGCGATATGCCATTTGGCGTTCTTCCACCTCGTCTAAAAAGCCTGGGTTCAAAGAGGTGGTCAAAACCCACCCTCCGTCAATCTGGGTCAAATCGGCATCAAATGGAGAGGTTGGATTGTTTCCCAGTTTAAAAAGATCTTTCACAAATGAGTGATGTCTGAGTGATGTTTGTAAATTCAATTCAATGCCATAGTCGGTGAGCCAATGGTCAGGGGAAATATCTACCTGATTGTATGCCTTCAGTGTCTCGAATCTTTGAACCAACTTGTAATAAGACAGAAATTGCGCTGCAACAGCATCGATGACAATTTCCTCGGCTTCATTCACTGTTTCTACTTGGGCAAAACTAGTGCCTAAAAAGGTATTCAATCTTAATTGCAGTTCTTCTCGCAGTTGTTTTATTTTAATCTGAAGAGATCTTAGATCAGACCCGGCTGGTGTTGCTCCTCCGTTGACAAAGTAACTTTCCCAACTTTCCAGGGATTCCCCCATGTCTATGGCCATAGAAGAAAATGTATCTCCATTAAAAAGAACGGGGAGAGTCACGGTGATTTCTCGAACAGTGTTGACGTCGTTAGCAGAGTCATTTTTAGAGGAGGTGGGCGCAGTGGCGTGCTCTTCAGATCTCGCAAATGCTGGAGCTGGGCCACCAAGAATCATCATGAAAGTTAGAATCTGTATTATTAGAGTTCTCATCACAGGGACTCATAGGAGCAATCCAGAGACCATGATTTTTAAGGAAAAAGGGACAAATTGAGACTCAAACGAAATATATCAGCAGTAGAGCCCGTCAAAAAGTTCGTCAACTGTCAGTCAGTGCCGGAAAGGGTCAATAAACAATGGGCCCTACGGGCTCACCGCCAAGAATATGAAAATGCAGATGGGGCACTTCCTGGCCCCCATGTTGACCAATATTGGTGATCACCCGATAGCCGGAGTTCTTGAGGCCAGCACTTTCAGCCACTTCTGTGACTTTCATCATTACGTGGCCCATCAAGGCTTGATCCTCAGGGGTCAAATCCGCCAGAGACAGGATCTCTTTTTTAGGAATCACTAGTAAGTGCACTTTTTTTCTAGGCTGAATATCTTTAAAGGCCATGCAATGTTCGTCTTCATAAACGATATCTGCAGGGATCTCCTTGTCGATAATCTTTTTGAAAATGCTACTCATAAATCACATCTCCTTGTAGTTGGGGCCACTGCCTCCTTCGCGGGGACGCCACCTTGGACCCAAAACATCTGTGGCCTTGCAGTCAACGCAGTTGGGGGCATTGACCACCAGTTGATCCCCTCGGCGCTCATAAACACCGGCTGGACAAAGGTGAGAGTAAAAATCGGCTATTTCAGGTGTAATATCCTGACCCACAGTCAGGTGCTGAGGAATATCATCTCGAGTCTTATTTCCAGATAAGTAGACAGCATCTACTTTAGAAATACCTACAGGTTTGGAGAGTTTGTTTTCTTCACCAAAGAACTTCCACTCTTCGGCATCATCCATAGGGTGGTCCGAATCTCCGGGAAAGGCTCCGCCCGTCAGAGTCATCAGTGCGGCTTTCATTCCACCGGAATAAAAGCCGCCTTTAAAGGCCTGTCTCATATTGCGGACTTTTTTAAGGTCTTTTCCAATAAAGCTACTTTGGATGGCCGTATCATACCCGGAAAGAGCCTCTTTGGAGGTGTCTCCTCTCTTGAGAGCCTTGTAAATACTTTCGGCGGCAAGGACCCCAGATTTCATGGCATAGTGAATACCCTTGAGCGCTGGCACATTCACCAGACCGGCAGCATCTCCTAAAACCAGCAGTCCATCACCACTGAGGGAGTCTTTGATGGCATTGTAGCCTCCCTCAGGAATGGTTTTAGCTCCCCACTCGACGCATTCGCCACCATCTAGAAGATCTTTAAATAAAGGGTGAGTTTTCATGTGCTGTAAAAGGTTGTGAACATCCAGGGTGCTGTCCCGGTAGTCCAACCCAGCCACCAGGCCAATAGAAACACTGTCGTCAGACAGTGGATACATCCAAGAGCCCCCAAAGACCTCTTTTGGAAGAGGCCAACCTAGGGTGTGTAAAATATGATCTGGCGCTTTTTTGACCTTCCAGACCTCTTTCACCCCAAGGGCATAAATCTGTGGGTACTTACTTTGGGTATTTTGTAGATCGTACCAGGCTTGGGCTAGGGAAGAGCGTGTGCCATCAGACAGTACTGTTATTTGAGCGGTTAAATCTGTGGGCGGCATGTATTGGCCACCAGGTGTGCTATCACGGTTTTCTCCCATGGCCGTGGTCTGAACACCCACAACCTTGGAACCTTCTACGTACAGGGACTGGGCTGGAAAACTGGGAAGAATATTAATGCCCAGTTCTTCGGCTTTGTCTCCTAGCCACCGTACTATTTCAGAAAGAGAAGCCGAGTAGTTGCCGGTATTGTGCATAGTAGGAGGAGTTGGAATGCGCACAGATCCAGTTTCTGTCATTAACAAAACTTTTTCTCCAGTGACTTTCTTGCGAAACGGAAAGTCCTCGTCTTTCAGGTCAGGAAATAGCTCACGAAACACGACTGGGTTGACTACGGCTCCTGAAAGGGAGTGGCCTCCAAGAGTTTCTGACTTTTCCAGCACTCCAATTTCAATATCTTCCATATCGGGATCATTTTTGACTTTTTGGGCCAGAGCGATGGCGCCAGAGAGTCCTGCAGGTCCTGCACCAACAAACAAAACATCCATAGGGACGACATCTTCACCCTCGGGCGTTTTTCGCAGAATCAATTGGTCTGTGGGCAATTCTGTCTGAAAATTGGCTGGAACAAACTTTTTGTCATTCATTTGAGAATCCCCTCGGTGATTTTATGCGCAGCACTCTATGAATTCAGGGCGCTTTTGTCCAGCATGGGATAATAGAAGCGAGGCGTTACATTGTCGGAATATGGGGAGTGTTCAGGTTGGGGCCATCTTGGAAACAGACTTGACGGTTTTCCTGTCTATCATTGAAAATAGAAACCTTGCCGGATCAGCCCGGTGGAAATCTTTTGCTTTTGCGGGACGTACTTTGGCGGTTTTTCAATTCAGTGACTTCACATTAAAATATGAACTTCATTTACAACTTGTGTCCAGAGATACCTTATTGATCTATCGTTCTGATCAGGCCCAACCCTGGAAGAGTCTTCTAGATTTCTGGAAAAGTAAAACTGATGGGAGCAAAACAGGTAAGCTCTGTGTTCTTGTACTTCCCAGCCCTAGTGAGCAAAAAGCAAATAACTCCGTTGACCGGGAGCTGCACGCTGTGGGTTCACTTTTAGAAGCGGTGGGTTTTGAAGATGTGGTATTTATGGGTCAGGCCACGGCGGGCTATATGGCTATGGAGATGGCAAGCAGACAGCCCGCACGGGTAAAGAAAATTGTGGTGGTGGACCCGACTCCTTACCAGTGGGAAGGGTGTAACAAGCCCGGCTCTGAGAGTCTCAAGGGCATTGAAAAAGAGGTTTTGGTTTTACAAGGAGCCTTTGACAAGTCCCACCCTAAAACTGGAGCCAGAGAGTTTGTAAAATCCTTGCCCAATGCTCGGGTACTAGAGATGAGCTCCCCCAGCAATGATGCTATTTACGATGAGATCAACAGTTTTATCTGAGGCTGGTATAAAAAAGGCACTTTCTCGAAGTGCCTTTTTTATTTGTACAGTCATTTTTAAAAAGACCGGACCATTTTTGCTCAAGGTTTTATTGATTTTTTTGAAACCACTCTTTGGAGCCAGAAGGATCGGGTTTCATTGTGTCAGCACCTTCATCCCAGTTGGCAGGGCAAACCTCGCCGTGCTCAGAAGTGTATTGATAACCTTTTAATAATCTTAAAGCCTCTTCGACATTTCGTCCCACAGAGAGGTTGTTGATCGTTGCGTGTTGGATGACATCGTTGTTATCTATCAGGAATAAGCCTCTCAGGGCTACGCCTTCTTCATTCAACACCTCATAGTCAGTGGCAATTTTTTTATGAAGGTCTGAAAGAATAGGAAAGTCGACTTCGCCAATACCACCATCTTTGCGAGATTGTTGGGACCAGGCCAGGTGAGAGAAGTGAGAGTCAATGGAGCAGGCAATAATTTCGCAGTTCTTCTCGCGAAACCTACTGGCTGCGTCAGAAAACGCGATGATTTCAGTAGGGCAAACAAATGTAAAGTCCAGGGGGTAAAAGAACAGAATTTTCCATTTGCCCTTAAAATCAGCAAGGGAAATCTCTTTGAAGTCGCCGTCCACGAGAGCGGTGGCTTTAAAATCTGGGGCTGGGTTTCCTACTAATCGGGACATAATATTCTCCTTTTTCTTGTATTTAGGTTTTCAAAAAACGCATTCATTGTGATGATTTAAAATCAAAAGTCAATGGAGCCCATGACCCTTTTCATAAAATCATTCAGAGCATCATTTTTGGGTTTTCCCTCTTTGATATCATGGGCCACAGAGAGGGCTCCGCTCATATTAGAAATAAGCTCCCCAATGGTATCGAGTTCTTCGTCTTTTAGGCCTCGGATCTGACTGATGTGCTCCAGAACGTCAATGGCTTTGGAGACATCTTCAGGGTCATGTTCTTCAATGTATTCAGAAATCTGTCGGATGACGGGCAGCTTCATTTTAATAACTCCTTTACGATATCAATTTTGTTTCCTTGAGCCTGTTTTTGAAAGGTTCCATTCTTAAAGAGCGCAAAGGTGGGCAGGTGATTCACCTGGGCCAGTTTGCGAGATTCCGGGAACTTCTCGGCATCCACATAAACAAATTCTGTGCCTTCAGTTTCTTCGGCCAGCTTTTTAAATTTTGGTTTGACCATACGGCAGTTTCCACACCAGGTAGCTCCGTACTGGACAACCACAGTGTCGTTATTAGCAATGACCTCATTTAAATTGTCTTGATTTAACTCGAGCATCTGAGACCTCCTTTTCAATATGGAACCATCATGAAGGGGTTCTATTAAAAAGACGAATATTCAGTTTCTATAGATCGATAGGAAAAATCTATAGATTTTTTTAAATGATAACTATATCATCCTGGTTTGAATTTTTCAGGATTGAGATGGAAATAAATCAGTTCCAAAAAAACTGAAAAAAACGAGATTGGTATAAAGAAAAACAACCATCTGCAGGCTCCCCCAGACTTCAGAGGCCTAGGCGTCTGGTTGAGTGATCAGTTTGTAATTGCTTAGAATCAGGCTCAGGGCCTTTAGATGCAAACGCAGTATGGGGGTGCAGGGAGAGAGGGTTTTTACCCAATCCTTTTGAGAGTCGGTCAGTTCTGGAGCGGGAACGTCAGATAGGGATTCAATCAGTAAAGACACTTCTAGTGAAGTTTCCAAGTCCTCCAAGGATGGAAGGGGTTCTTCTGACTGTTGCGCCTTAGAGCAGGAGTTCCATTTTTCCATAGGGACATTCAAGGCCCTCAGAGAATCGACGGCCTCGTCAACAGAAGCTTTACTGAAGGAGACGACTTTCCCAGTCATTCGATCTTTGAGAACATATTTTGGAGGAACGCGCGGGTTGATTTTTTTTGTAGGCTTAACCACAGGGTCGGCTAAGGCAGGCCCTGCAACCATCAGGCCTGTCAAAAATAAAGTGTATAAATAGTGGCACCTCATACTTATCCTCTGTATAAAGAGTTTATCACTCTTTAATAATAACCCCATTGTGAGACGCTATCCAGAGTTAAGTCCTGATAATGACTTTGTTCTCATATTGATACAAAAGAGAGGTCACACTAGTGTCGTAACCAATAAAATTTTTCACCCCCAGCTGGTTATTTTTAAGCAACTCCAATTTGCTCCTCCTCGAATTGGCTTCTGGCCAGTCCTTCGTCGTCTCGCATTGAATTTGCTCAAAAATTCCTGTGCTGCCAGTGAAAAATTTTATTGGTTACGACACTAGTTGGGCAGGTAGGGAACCGTCACAGTAATATCTGTTACATCCTCCCCCCGACATCCATCATCTGCACAGACGTTGGATATTCGGCATCCGTCCTTGGAGACGAAGTCGAGTTCCCCACGAACAAGAATACCTTCAACTACACCTGTCATTGAGTTAAAAACAGCACTTCCGGAATTACCACCATAGGTGTCCAGGTTAGCGACAAAGAAACCATGATTCAGGCTTCTGACTGAAGCACCACCAGCGACCTTTGTAGGGAGTCCAGCTGGGTGGCCAATAACGGTCAGCCCTGTTCCAGGAGTCACAGAACCACTTCTGCGAATTTTAATAGGTGTGCGATTGACAACAGGCCTATCCAGGCGAACAACAGCAAAGTCAGACCCTCCCCCATGAACTTGACTTTGGATGACTTTTTCGCAGTGATAAACGTTGTTTTCTGGGATGACTGTGGGCGTTGTCTGGTGTTTTTTAAAGATGGCAAAATCAAATACAAAGCTTGTACTTTCGCAGCTGGGCTGGGTGCGAATGCAGTGACCAGCGGTTATAATTACATCAGGAGCTACTAAAAAACCTGAACAAAAGACCCCAGTTCTTTGTTCACGGAAGGGCTCTGTTGGGCAAAGATTATAGGACTCACCGTAGGACCTTGTCTTCAGGGAGTAGGTGCCATCATTTTTATTGAGATCTCTGGTACTGACAAGCCCCACAGTGGCATGAGCCAGAACGAGTTGAGCGGGGTCTTGTACTTGGTAGAGATCTAACCGGTCATCGTTCCCGTAAATAACATCTGGTCGGATGCTGTTGGCATTGGCCACAATTGGCAAAACGGTCAGAAAAAGGATGGATAGATACTTCATCAGAACTCTCCCCCATGATGTGTTCCTCTTCTACACTCGGAGCCCCTTGAAATAGTCATGAGTCCTGCTTGGGTCCAATTCCTGTGTTAAAGGACTGGGTAAGTTTTGCCGGTGGGAATCTAGTCTTCAGTGGAGTTGGCCGAAAGAGAGTTTATGTGGTATCAGTAGGACTTTTAGAAAGGACCTTTAGGTTTGAGTATTAACCCCAGATTTGATGAATATCACTTGAATGTTTTTGGTGACCGGTGGGCTTTTTTGGCTGAAGCATTGAAACAGGCTGGGCTGAAGCAGAATAAAGTGTCTGTAGGACTCAAAACTGGTTGTAGTAAAGACTTTATTTTTAGCCAAGGGTCTATGGCTTGTATTCCCCGCGAAGTGGGCGGGCATTACCAATTGGACCTAGCATCTGTTTTGGCTGTGTCTGCTCTAAACCTGAATCCTGGAGCAAAGATTTTGGACCTTTGCGCTGCTCCCGGTGGAAAAGCACTGGTTTCGCAGTTGGTTGTTGGAGGTGAGGGAGAGTGGCATCTGAATGAGCTTTCTCAAGGAAGACTTTCTCGACTGAAGTCTGTGATTCGTGAGTTTTCTCCTGTTCATCAGGATTCTTTGCACTTTTACAAAAGAGATGCCTCAAAATGGGGGCTAACAGAGAAGAATATATATGATTTTGTGATCTGTGATGTTCCTTGCTCTGGAGAGGCTCATCTGTTGAATTCGCCATCTCATTTGAAACGCTGGACTCCACGATCATCTAAAAACCTAGCTGTGAGACAGCATGCCATTCTCTGCGCAGCTCTTGAAACTGTTCGACCAGGTGGGAAGATTCTCTATAGCACGTGCTCCATTAATCCTCAGGAGAATGATGGAATCATTCAAAGGCTTTTAAAAAAACGAATGGATCGTGTGGAAATTATTGCTCCGACACTGAGTGGAATTTTTTCTGGAGAGCCTACTCAGTATGGGGTGGAGTTTTTTCCGGATAAGTGTGAGTACGGTCCTATTTACTTTAGTGTGTTAAAAAAAATATGACAGCTTTTTAGAAAGTTCCTATAGAAAAGTGAAAGTCAGTAGCACTTTCGTCTTCTTGGGGATCTAATTTGAATCCAATATCCATGCTGACAGGCCCCACAGGGGTATTGTATCGAAATCCAAATCCCACGGATTCTCGGTAAGGATCTTTGAATTTGTAACCAGAAACAAGGACAGCTCCACCGTCGTAAAAAAGAACACCGCCAAATTCTCCGTAAATGGGAAATCGAAGCTCTGTTTTGATCATATAAAAGTGTGAATCGGTCTTGATGACTTTGCGGTTGGCTCCGGTGACGGGAAGGCGGCTATTGCCATTAGGTTCCTCTTCGTCTGTACTTTTTGGAATCCTGTTATTGGTACTGGCAAAGTCATACCCGCGAACTGTTGAGAAGCCTCCGAGCAGAAAAGCGTGAGAAACAGGAACACCATTGCAGTTTGTGGTATTAGAATCAGAACACTTAGCATTGGACAGGTTAGTGAGGTAGCCAGATCTTAGTTCGTTGGCCCAAACGAGTTTCTTTTTGAAAAATGGAAAATAGTGACGATAGGTTCCCTCGACTTTGGCAAACTCAATACCTGTTGAGCTTCCTAAAAAGGGAGCTGCGTAATCTACTCCCAGGCGAGAGTAGTTTCCATCTCTGGGCAAAAATGGATTGTCTCTGTAGTCCAGCGCAAAGACCGGCCCGATATTGGCAATCTGTAGGGTTTCTTCGGGGCAATATTGTGTGGGGTCATCAGGGCAGCGGAATTTTCGCTCTCTGGTGGTTCGAGAGTCAAGGCCCCAGGCCGTCCAAGTCATTTTAAGATCTCTTGTTAGGTCGGTTTCCAAAAGAAAATCCACTCTGTTCCGAGTTAAAAGTTCTACTCGCTCTACATCATCATATCCAATCGGTCGAGTGGTATTATAGACTTCGTCAGAGCGAGTGACATTCACTCGTCCTTTGGTGCGAGAGCCAAATAAAAAGGGTTCTAAATATCCCGCAGTGATTCTATGTTCCAGGTAATTGATGTCGGCAATATTGGAAGAGAGTTCCAGCCGACTGGAGATCCCTCGCATGGACCCACCAATATTATTGTAGCTCACGCCGGTAAAGGTTCTGGCTGTCAATTCACGTTCACTGTTGACTCCGGCTCCCAGACGCCAAAGTCCTGGATCTCGCTCGTCCACAGAGATCACCACGGTTCGTGCTTCTTTGTCTGTACCCTGTTCCAGAGTATTGATGGCCACTCGGGAGAAAATTCCTGTTCGGTTTAAGTAGAGAATAGAGTCTTCGATTTTCTCTGGAGTGAGGGTTTCACCAGGCTCAAAACTGAGGGCTCGTTTGATCACACTGGATTGGGTTTTGGAATTGCCCTCTATAAGAATGGATTTGACACTGATTTGAGGGCCCTCATAAATACGAATCTCAATATTGGCATGTGTTCCTTTTTCATTGTATTGAACAATGTTTTTTACTTCATTGAGGAGTTTCATCTCCAAAAAGCCGCGGTCTAGATAGAATTTCTTTAGGGTTTCAATAGAGGCTTCCAGGCTTTGCAAGCGTAGAGGAGAATTGCTTTTCACAGTAAATATTTTTTCTAGATCCATGTCAGAAAACTTTTTATTACCAATAAAATCCAATCGTCGTACCTGAGTGAGAGGGCCCTCGTCTAGGTTGATAGTGATTTTTGCACGAGACTTGGACCTTCCAAGGTATTCAATGCGGGTGCTTTGAATTTTAGCCATCAAAAAACCTTGGTTTCTAAGTTCTGTAATGAGGTTTTTTTGGCCAAGACTGAGGTCTTCACTGTTGTAATAATTTTTTTGAATCAAGTTACTACTATTTTCTTGTATAAACTCCGTATAGTACTCTTCGGCTCTTGATATGCGACCTTCAATCTTCCATTGCACAATTTTAACTTTAGGTCCTGTTTGAATTTGAAAGGTGAGGGTTCTTTTAAGGGATTCTTCAAGCTGATCTCTTTGTGTTTTAATTTTGACTTCAGGATACCCCCTATTCAAATAAAAATTGCGGATCTTGTTGGACATTTCCGCTTCTGGATCAACTCCTGACTTTTCTCCATCAGTGTAAGTAATCGCTCTGAGAACATCAGATTCAGAGGGGAGGTGACGTTTTTCTGCGGGGATATTTTGGTATTTAAAGGGGTCCTTATTGAGATGAAAGGGGGTGTTGGGATTGGCTCCTTCGATGAAGATTTGATACTGGTAGGGATCACTCAGTTCAAAGATCAAAGAGGCCTGACTTTTTTCATCATTATAAGAGGTGCTTGGGCCTTTCATGTCAGAGCTGTAGTACTTTTTATCCATCAGATAGTTTTTGATACGCTCATTGATTTGAACTATCTGAGAGTTTGTGAGTACACGTCCTTTAAAACTTGAGACACGGTGGGATAGTTGGTTATTGAGAGCAGGGTTTTTGGATCGAACTTCAATATTTGCGATTCGGCAAGGAAGCCCTTCTGATATTGTGAATTTGATATTCATGGTTCGGTTATCAACTTTTTCAAAGGCCACTTCAATAATTGTGTTAAAGAATCCTTTTTCTCCATAAAGGCTCTTTAGTCGCTCTCCAATTTCTAGGATTCGTCGTTTTTCAAAATTTTCATCTGTTTTCAGGTCAATCATGTCAAGAATTTCAGATCGGGAAGCTGATTGGTTTCCCTCGATGATGATATCTTTTACCTTTCTTAAAGGTGTGGCCACAATAATAAAGTGCCCATCCTCTCGGACGACTATTTCTACAGATTCAAATCTATTCATTGACATAATGTACTGAGTGACTTTGTCCAAAACAGCCAGAGAGTTGTTTTGACCTTTAAGACTATGAAACTTTTTTGTCACCTTTGCTTCCTCAGAGGGATTGAGTCCCTCAAGAAGAACCTGTCGGGCAAAAGCAGAAAAGCTCCCTAAATAGGTGAATATCAATGCTGCATATAAAAGCTGTTTCATATCACTTGAAGTTTACCTTGTATTCGACATCCATGCCTACTTTATTTTCTTCTTCTTCTTGATCCGTGTCAGTGGCTGTTTGCTCACGCCCTTCCCATAGTCCGATAAAAGAGATGTTGTTATTCAATTTGTATTCTACCTTGACATCACTTTTTGGGTTGTTCTCAATAGTTCTACTAGCAGAGGTTTCCCACTTGGGTGTCCACTGTTTGGAAAATATCACTTTTGGATATGTGGCATTGTCGGTGGTGCTTTGTGATGTCGAGATCTTCAGCTCTACTCCGAGGCGCTCTTTCAAGGGCTCACTTAAGCCCCGCCCAATCAATCCCATGCCAATCTGAGTACCAATCACTCCTGAAGCAAGAGCATCATCTCGAGAGGCTTGTTGATTAGGGTTATAGGTTTCATCAATGGTTGTCGCTGTGGTCATTCCCAGAGCTAATAGTGAAACTATTTGTTGATAGCTCAAAGGAGGTTGACTGCTCAAATTGATCTTAATATTGGGAGCCTGTCCCTGAACCAACATTTCCACTTCGTAGTCAGTGGACTCCTCTCTGTAATTGGGGGAGTCTTCACTACCACCTCTTGCTACAACGGTTTTTTCTGTCACTTTTGCGTCAGCTGTTAGGTAGATAATGGGGTTTTCAGGAGCTGAATTTCTAAAATCTACATAGCCATTATTGATTTCAAACTCTGTATCTTTAAATTTAATAATTCCACCAGCAATAGGGTTGATCACGCCGTTCAGGAGGAGTTTGTCAGGGGTTCCTTTGACAGTGATTTTTCCTTGAGCTTGAGCATCAATACGTTCATTGCGAACGGCTACAGGTTTTTTGATGTTGATATCTAGGTCCAATCGGATGGGCTGGAAGGAGTCTTCTGTGAGGAATTTAGGTAAAAACTCAGAGGGTTTGATTTCGTTGGCCTTGGTGTTAGAGCCTGTAAAATCCATGGTGATATCCCCATAACTGACATTATACTGTCCTTTGAGTAAGTAGGGAAACCGTTGTCCCACAAACTGAACTTGCCCACTGCCTTTTGTTCTCATTCCGTCGGGCATATTCAGAGAAATATCTTCAAAAGTGGCTCTAATATCAACAGGCACATGGCTTAGAGAGTTGATTTGAATTTTTCCTTCACCTTTTATGGGTCCTCCTCCTAGTGAGGCTTTCATGGCATTAATGACAAGACTCTTTTGATTGAATAACAAGTCAGCATTGATTTGATCAAAGGGGTGTGGAAAACCATCCAACTTGACATAGCCATCTTCAATAAAGGCTGACCCAATAGCGCTGGGGTTATTTAAGGGGCCTTGAGTCTTGAGAGCTAGAGATAACTTACCTCTGAGGTCGTCCAGAAAAGGTGTCAGCAAGGAGACGAGGCTCAAGTCCACCTTACCATTGATATCTGTATTAAGAGCCTGTTTTCGGGCATTGAGAATATCTACTTTAAGAAACGTGCCCTCACCTTTAAGGTAAAGGTCTTTGGAGTTGATGACTCCATCTCGAAATCGGATGAACATGGGGCCTGCAGAGGTCATACTCAATGGCCCTCTCTGAAGCAAAAAACTCTCCACATTAATGGAGCCAGTGGAATTCCAAAAACCACCAGAGGGGGAGGCGAGTTTAACTTCGCTGGTCAACTGGGTGACAAAATCCTTCTTTTTCGCTGTAGAAGAGAATATTGTAAATAGATTGGTAAAGTCCCAACGGGTGGTCTTGAGATTGAGAGAAAAAGGCCCCTTTTCATTGTAGGGAAAAATAAAATTGGCTTTCAGAGTTTTTCCTATAAAGTCTAGATTTCCTTTCAACCGATCTTTCATAATATTTAGTTGAAAACTAGAGTCCTCAGCAGGACTGTTACCAATGACAAGTTTTCTCAAGCGCCCATTGAGAATAATTTCTGGATCGGGTAGCTGACCTTTAAGTAAGAGGGTGGAGTCAAATTGCCCAGCAATGTCTAAACCTGCTTTGGATAAATTTTCTGATTGTTCTAGGCGGAGTTGTCGGCCTACAACTACGGCATCAATTTTGCCCTCTGGGGAAACTGTTCCATTCAGGTCAATAGTACTCTCAGACTTGGTGATTTGAACTTTACTTGCTTTGACATTTCCATTTTCAGAGGTCACATTAAAAATGGCTTTATCAAAAGTCTCTTTGGCGACTTCGCCTCGATAAAAAGAGCTTTCAAGGTTGTAGTTCATACGATTGAACTGCAAAGGCCCCCAGGCTTTAAGTTGTCCACTTCCTGTTCCATCAATGCGAATGGGTAATTTCATTTTTCTGGAAAAGATTTTTTGAACATCTGCAAGATCAACAAATGGCATTTTTTGATTGAGAAACAATTCCTTTTTTTGAATATCAATGGTGAGTTGGCCTTCATAACGAGAGGAGTTAAATTGACCTTTAATCTTTCTGAAAGTTAGTTTGCCGTCTTTGTATAGAATAATACTGTCCACACTTCCCAGTCCATAATCTTCTAGCCAAAGTTGTTTTGCGCGAGTATCAATTTTTACGGTTCCCCATTTTGAAGTACCTGTTGTTGTTCCACTCAGTGCGGCAGCCCCTTCTAGTTTGAGACCTACCAGGTCTTCAATATCAGACATTTCCAATCGTTCGCCAATGAATGAGATATTGAACCCCTTGTTAAAAGAAATACTTCCCTTAGAAGAACCTCGGCTTTTATTTCCAGCTTTGAGTTTGGCATTATAAGAGACCAATGAATCTGTCACAGTAATTGTGCCATCGGCTTGAATAAAGGGGACTTTGACGATGGTAGATTTATCATCTCCTGAGTAAATATGTAGGTTTTTTGAAATGGCCTGTCCCGTGCAATCTATTTTGATTTTAGGTCTCAATGTTCCTTTACAGGGAAACTCTCCATTCAACCGGCTTTCCACAGGGATGAGCCCCACATCAATAACATTGAGGAAGGGGCGGATACTGAGCCAGTTGACTTTGAGTATCCCTTGAATATTTGAGGTTTCGCCCAAGCTGGCGGTCAAATTTTTTAGCTCAACGAATCCAGATCTATTTTTCACGGTAATGAGAGGAGTGGATACAGAGTCTTTACTAAAATTTCCTTGAGAACGCACATTGCCGATCAGTCGATTTTGAACTTCAACATTTTTGCTTTCCAGGCTGTAGGTTCCATTGATGATCGTTTTGTCAAAATCATAGCTGATTTTGGTATCAATACCAATAGACCCTTTCAGTTTAGGAATTTTTAATTTATTACTAAATACGGGAATTAGGTCATAGATTTCATTTAATTGAAAGAGGGCTCGGCTGTTGAGGTCAATGGTTTTCATTTTAAAAGCTTCAACATCACCTTGAACTTTTCCAGAGGCGACAGCAAAACTATTATTGGCTTTTAATTGAAAGGAGGAAACTTGAATGCCAGTTTTTTCAACCAGTGTTTTGGTATTCAGAGAGAAAGTCATATCAGGCTTATCGCCTAACTGCTTAACAGTGATTTCTGGTAAATCTGCTTTTAGAAGGAGCGATTTATATTTATTTTCTACAGAAATATTAGAATCAAGAAGTCGAGCAGCAAGATTGTCATTTCCAAACTTGGCTTGAACGACAACGTTATTGAGTTCTACTTCGTCTACAGGCAGTCGAAAGATCTGATCCAGATCAAAAGAGTTTGAGTTTTGTATATTTTCATTTTTTGCATCGAGCAGTTCTGCCAGGCTCTGTTTGAATATCAGATTCAAAACTGGTTTTTCAATAGAAATCTTGGAAGCCCTAATGCTCCCCTGAATCAGCCCTAAAACAGAAATGCTAACTTCAAAATTTTTTAGATGTATGGGGCTTAAGTTTTTCGCTAAATTCCCTTGAGGAAGAATTCTGACATCACTGAAGCGAACTCCAGGAGGGAACATTTTCACTTCTACAGTCTGTGGCCAGACACGAAATGGGGAGTGCTTTTGGCTTTGCTTTTCAACCTCTATCAGCAACCAGTCTTTAATTTTTGGAAGATGATAGGCTCTAAAAAATCCCAGAAGGAACGCAAAACCCAGAAACAGTAAGGCCTTCCACATGAAAGAATACCATTGGGATTGGAGAATATTTTTCAGTGACTGAAAGCTCATAAGTTTTTCCCAGCCCATTCCGCCATTAGGGAGTAGGCAGACCGGTAGTTGGGTCTCACACTGACTATGCTTTGGAGCAAGTCAATGGCTGGACCGCTTTGTCCAAGTCCGTTGAGAGCTTTGGCTCGAGCATAGGTGGCGGCAAATGTGGTTTCAGGATCATGAGCATAGCACACTTCTAGATCATGAACAGCATTGAGACAGTCAATAAAGTGTCCACTATCGATGAAGAGTTCTACCTTCAGCCACTCTACCTCCCATGCGTCATCGGCCAGAGCCAGAATTTTGAGAGCAGGGATGGGGTGTGCTAGAACTTTTAAGGCAATAGCAAAGTTATAAGCATGTTTATTATCCCTACTAAGGATTTTCATCATTTCATCAGTGATGCACTTAACGATGAGGAGTTCTTCTTTGTCTGGTTTTTTCTGGTCAATAATTCTGGCTTCACTCATATCCCGACTATTTTGAGCAATCACTTCACGAGCCCATTGCCTTTGGAACTTTTCATGCTCCTCTTGAATGGTTTTGTCATTGGGAAACATTTTTAATAAAACCTTTAAAGCACGCTTTTCCTCATCCATCATTCGTTGGCTACGATAAAATTCAATTTTTTCTATCATGACTTGTTTTTTGTTCTGATGCTCATCTTGCCGCTGTTTCTCAATTTTGCATCGGAACTCATAAAAGCGTTTATCATAACGATCCCATGAGGTGACAATGCTTAGTAACTCTAAGTTATTTTGGCGCCGAGCCCCTTTAATCACAGATTCAATCACTTCTTTATTGGGAGTTATAGATAGAGAGTTGAGCAGGGTCATGTACTGTCCCCACGGAACAGGGGTCTTTTCATGAAAGGTTTCTACAAAGTTGGCGAGAAGTTGTTGGTAGAGGCCTGCGTTGAGACCAAAATTAAAAATAGAAAGCCGTTCATCCATTGAGATTTTTTTTTGAAAAAGATCACGAGTGAGCTCATCAAAGACACTTTTTGGTGTCTTCCCAATGACAAGCAATCGATGAATTTTTCGCTCAATCCGGTTGGCCAAGAAGTCCTCGCTGGGTGATCTATCTCTCTAATTATCCTGGAGAAACACGTATCTCACGAGGCTGGAAATTATGCGTTAGTACCCGGTAATTTTTGCCTACTATCAAAAGGGTGCCTTAGCCAATAGACACTCTCTCAACGTAAGACCCGTCAGTGGTATTGATTTTTAGTGTATCACCCTCATTGATGTGTAAAGGAACCTGGACAGTATAGCCGGTTTCAAGGGTGGCTGGTTTGAAAGTATTGGTCACTGTATTTCCCTTGTGACCAGGGTCAGTTTGAGTGACTTTCAGCTCTACACTTTTTGGAATTTCAATACCAATGGCCCGGCCATTAAACAAACAGATTTTTACTTCCATGTTTTCTAGTAGATAGTTGGCAGTATCTCCAATCAGCTCTGCAGTGAGACTGATTTGTTCAAAAGAAGCCTGATTCATCAAGTGAAAGCCAGTGTCATCTTGGTAGAGAAAGGTCATATCTTGGTAGATGACGTCAGGGACCGGAAACTTTTCACCGGATTTGATAGTTCTTTCGATATTGGTTCCGGTAATCAAGTTTTTTAGTTTTGTGCGTGTGAATTGGTTGCCTTTACCAGGTTTGACGTGTTGAAAGTCTGTAATGGTGTAAGGCTCTTCATCGATGAGTACTTTTGTGCCTTTTTTGAAATCACTGGTTCCAATCATTTCCACTCCTATAATGCTTTTGTCTGAACTCAAACATCTACCTAATGCAAGGAAGCTTGTAAATCCCTTGCCGTCGAGGGTGTTGAATTTTGCTAATGCGTGGCGCTATATTTGTAGTTCCGCCCCTTGCAGGAGGAGGGCTTGGTCAATAGGGGTTTGCCGCCCTGTCTGAAATTCGTGCCAATAAGATTTTGAGTTTTTTGATGGTATTGGCTCTGGCTTGTTTTTTTCTAGAAATAAGAGGTTCCATTTTTTGTAAGGGCTGAGATGAGGGTTCAGAAGCATTGTCATCAAATTCAGCAATTTGGTTTAAAAGCTTTCGTCGTTTGATCAGCTCTGTGGCCTCTGAAAAGTAAGGCTCAGATTGGTTGAGAACCTCTGCTGCTTTTTCAAAATCATTGCGAACAATAAAAGCATCTATCAGTGAGATGGCTCGGTCCAGTTGTGAGGAAGCTTTTGATGTCTGTGAGCCTTCTTCTTCCTCCATGGGAGAGAGGGAGAGTTCTTTGCTCTCTTCTTGAGCTAGGTGGTTCAGTGGTAGCATTTGAAAAAGTTCTTCTTCAAACTCATCAGCAGTGACGCTTTCTAATTTTTTGACAGAACTTTGTGCCTTTTCATTTTTGGGGTTGAGAAAAAGCACCATTTTATAGGATTTTAGTGCTTCTTTGGGGCGTTTCAATCGTACCAGGCAGTCCGCGAGTAACTGAAAGGCCATGATATTTTCAGGGCTCAGCTGGACGGCGACTTCCAGTTGTTTAACAGCGTCTTCGTATTGAACTCGTTCAATCAGTGCCCTTGCCAGAGAAATTCGACCACTGGCAAATTTGGGATGTTGACGAACCCCCCGAACCCCCTCTTCAACAGCTTGATCCAGAAGCCTCATTTTTCTATAGGCATCTACAAGAGGAGCAAAAACCAGAGAATTGGGGTCTTTTTCCAGCATCAGCTGGTACTTCTCAACAAGGGCTGTATCTACGGGGTTTTCGGCCATAAGTTATCTTACACTGAGCTGCAAAAAATTCAACTGATCCCAAGAGTGTGATGTCACACACTAGGGCCTGGAGCAATCGTATTCCGTTTTTGAGTAGTAGGACCGGGAACTCATGGCTGTACAGTGTTTATAGTAAAACTCCACAGGCTTCCAATGGGGGCGCGATGGAATAGGCTTGTTTAACATCATGTTGGAAGATGCAGCTCCGGGAGCCCTATTATTCGTATCTGAAGGGGGAAGGTAAATAAGAGTTTCGTAACTGGGGTCGGGTGAGGCACAGCCCATCATGATTCCTGTAATAATAACTCCAAAAAATCGACTCATGCTTAATAGAATAAGCTCCAAAAGCTCACTTACAAAACCGTTCTGGTCTAAAGGTAGAGCCAGAAGGTTTAAATAGAAGGGCCTTTTGACAGGGCTGCGTTAAATATACTGACCTAGTGTCGTAACCAATAAAATTTTTCACCCCCAGCTGGTTATTTTTAAGCAACTCCAATTTGCTCCTCCTCGAATTGGCTTCTGGCCAGTCCTTCGTCGTCTCGCATTGAATTTGCTCAAAAATTCCTGCGCTGCCGGTGAAAAATTTTATTGGTTACGACACTAGTTTAAAGGGAGTGCTGTGTTGTTTTCTTTAGAGACTGTGTCTTTAGAGCAACAATTTATTGCATTGCATAATTTGTTTGTTGTAGGGTATTCACCTGGTTTCAGTGAGTTATAGGTTTTTTTTTGACCTCTGTCGAGGTGGTCTCGATTTTGGATGAATAGGGTTTCTAGAGACTTTTCTTAAAGGATTTGTGATGTTTTTACAACGCACCATTAAAAAAAAGGCTGTTGTTAAAGGTATTGGTCTTCATACGGGGGCCCCTTCTCAGTTGACTTTCTGTCCGGCTCCTGCGGAAACAGGTGTTTGGTTTGTTCGTAGAGATTTACCTGGAGCTCCGGCACTCAAGGCCCTGGCTGAGTCAGTGACGGCCACCTCTTTAGCTACGGTTTTGGGGGGAGAGGCTTTTTCAGTATCAACAGTGGAGCATTGCTTAAGCGCTTTGGCAGCACTGAGGATTGACAATTTATTTATTGAGTTAGAGGGGCCTGAAATTCCTATTGGTGATGGATCAGCTAAGCCCTTTTTAGATGCCATTCTTGAGGCAGGAGTCATTGAGCAAGATCAACCCCGTAAATATGCCTATATCTCTCAATCTATTTATTATGGTACAGAAGACAAGCATGCCTATGTACTGCCTTACAATGGTCTCAGAGTGACTTGTACTATTGAGTTTCCCCATAAAGCCATTGGAAAACAGTCGATGGATTTAGATATCAATGAGCACACTTTTACCACAGAATTGAGTCGAGCCCGAACATTTGGTTTTCTAAAAGACGTAGAGGCACTTCGCGCGAGAGGTTTGGCCAAGGGGGGGTCTTTGGACAATGCTGTGGTTCTGGACGCTGAAGAAGTGATGAACCCAGAGGGGCTGCGCTGGAGCAATGAATTTGTCCGCCATAAAATGTTGGATGCCTTAGGTGATTTAGTCACCCTTGGAATGCCTTTGATGGGACATATTGTTCTCTATAAAGCAGGGCATGATGTCATGAACTGCCTGGTACGAAAAATTGCTGAATCTCGAGACTCCTATCGCCATATCGAGTTAGGCGCAGATTTGCCACAGCAGGGCCATGAGGTTCAGTCCTATTGGGCCATATAAAGCGCTCTTCAACTTTTGCAAGTTCTTGACTAAAAAGGTTTTTTTCTCGTACAACCGGCTGTTCTTAATAAGAGGAGAAGAGTCCGATGATTATTGGTGTGCCTAAGGAAATAAAAATTTCTGAAAATCGTGTGGGATTGACTGAAGCCGGAGTTCGGCAACTGGTGGCTGAGGGTCACAAAGTCTTTATTGAGAAAGACGCTGGCTTAGGAAGTATGATCTCTAATGAGTCCTATGAGGAGGCTGGGGCCGAAATGCTGCCGACTATTGCTGATATTTATGAAAAAGCAGAGATGATTATCAAGGTGAAGGAACCTCTTCCTGACGAATATGACTTAATGAAGGAAAATCAGATTCTTTACACATACCTGCACCTTGCGGCTGAGCCAAAGCTGACGAAGGTGCTCGTCGACAGAAAAGTCAAAGCTGTGGCCTACGAAACTATTCAGATGTCAGATGGGTCCTTACCTCTACTCACTCCTATGAGTGAGGTGGCAGGCCGTTTGGCGACTCAGGTGGGAGCCAACTACCTGCAAAGAAACAACGGTGGGCAAGGTATTCTTCTTGGTGGAGTGACTGGGGTCCATAAGGGGCGTGTTGTTATTATTGGTGGCGGGATTGTCGGGACCAATGCAGCTCAAATGGCTGTGGGCTTAGGGGCTGAATCGTAACCGACTGGAGTACCTCAACCATATATTTGATGGCAAAATTCATACGTTATACTCCAATGCTCATAATATTGAGGAGGCTGTAGCTTCAGCAGATCTTCTTGTAGGCGCTGTACTGCTGACAGGGGCTAAGGCTCCTACGTTGGTGACCAAAGATATGATTTCTTCTATGCAGGCAGGATCTGTTGTGGTGGATGTGGCTGTGGATCAGGGGGGCTGTATTGAAACCTGTAAACCAACATCTCACACTCACCCCACTTATGAAGTGGATGGGGTGGTTCATTACTGTGTTCCTAATATGCCAGGTGTGGTTGCTAGGACTTCTACATATGCTTTAACTAATGCGACATTTAAATACGCCTCTATGTTGGCGCAGATGGGTGTGGAGGATGCTGTGGCCCAAGAAGAGCCTTTGAGAAAAGGGTTGAATGTTTATGGTGGGTCTATTTGTTATGAGCCTGTGGCTCGCGATCTTGGTATGGAGTATAAGCCTTACCAATTGTAGATTATTTTAAAAATATCTTTTGTAAGGGGATTCTCACTTTAAGCGATCCCTTTTTTTCTGTGCTCTGCCAATAGACTCCGTGTTTTTCCAGTCGTTGAATGGTTTTGGGGTGAGGGTGGCCATAACGTCTTTTTCGAGCAGAGATAGAGGCTGAATAGAGATCTGGCAGTGCATCTAAAAAGAGCTGAGAGGTGCTTGAAGAGCTCCCATGGTGGCCAACAACAAGGTGTTTTACAGGCCGCAAGGCTGACCAGTGAAGGGCTTGTTTCTCCACCTGTTGAGGAGCGTCTCCAGGGATCAAAATATGTTTAAATAGAGCAATCCAAAGGCTATTGGCATTTTGATGGTCCTTTGACGGGGCTGGGGGGTGCCACCACTTCCACCACGACAGGGCCTGAGTGGGGTGAGGGCACTTGAGGAGATTTTTAAGCCTATTGGCTTTAGAGGGAATGATCTGCCTGGGGTGTAAAAGCAGGCACAGTCTATTTTGCTTTATGATTTTCCGAAACCGAAAGATATGGTTGATATGATCCCGGTCGAAATGGGTGAGGACAACTATATTTGTTCTCAGAGAGCAAAGGGATTGGATAGCTCTCCAAGGGGCCCTTTCACCGCCCATATCAAAGTGCACACATAAACTTTCTAGAGGGAGAGTGATCCATTGCCCTTGCCCTACGTTCCAAATGTGGGCAAAGAACCCTCCGGGAGAAGCAAGGGGTTGCAGCGGAAATAAGGAGAGACCAATTGTCAGGAGGCTTTGGCGGAGCATCGTTTTCGTACTTTTAAAATGTGGATCCAGAAAAATAGAAAATGCAATCCTGCTGCATAAGTGAGAGCAGCAAGAGGCGAAATCTTTTGTCCAGATACATACGGAGAGGGAATACTTTGAGCGAAAATAGTGAGGGCAGAATCAAAGAGATTCCAGATTATGGCCATAGGTGTTTGTAATAGAGGAAAAATCCAGGTGATAAAGCTCAAAGGGAGGAGCACTAGAAAAACCAGCGGACCGATGAGGGCATTGACGAGGATGGTGAAGGGGTGAGGTAACTGCAGATCCAATAATAAGGGGATGAGAGTGAGGTACAGCCAGATAAGGTGAAAACTTTGTTTTTTATGTTGGTGGCTCCACATAAGTGTGGAAACGG
>JAUILT010000119.1 GCA_030432925.1 Bdellovibrionia bacterium
TATTTTTAAGCAACTCCAATTTGCTCCTCCTCGAATTGGCTTCTGGCCAGTCCTTCGTCGTCTCGCATTGAATTTGCTCAAAAATTCCTGCGCTGCCGGTGAAAAATTTTATTGGTTACGACACTAGCAGATCTTTACCACAAATCAAACTGGGTCTGCATACGTTTGACAGCGCAAAGGAATTACAGAAGAGCAATTTCCTAAAGAAGATCCAGTTTCTGAAAGTTCATAAATTCTTACAGTGTTAGTTTTGGCTCCAGCAAGTACAGGAAGCCCCAAGGTCAACACCACTTTATCTCCTTTTTTAGCAAGGCCGTATTTCAGTAGTAAGGTGGCAATCTGCTCCATGGCTTCATCAGAGGTTTTGTAAGACTGAATTCCAAAGGTTTGAATCCCCCAAGCTAATTCAAGGCGATTTAAGACTTCCACCTTACTGGTGGCTGCAATAATTCGTGCTTTAGGTCGAAATGAAGAAATTAAAGTAGCAGTTTTGCCGGTAGATGTTAGGCAAATAATAGTACTTGCGTTCA
The DNA here is from genome assembly GCA_030432925.1 of Bdellovibrionia bacterium. Lineage (GTDB taxonomy): Bacteria > Bdellovibrionota > Bdellovibrionia > Bdellovibrionales > UBA1609 > JABSOQ01. The sequence goes on from JAUILT010000119.1 coordinate 531, forward strand.
ATCGTTTAGCTGAAAGGCAGGCTGAAGCAGCCACTGTCTCTGGCACTCCCCCCTCCCCTTCAAAATCAATATCATAAAAATATCTCCCCTCTTTTTCCACTTCTATGGAAATTTCATGCATGGTCTGAATACACTTAAAAGGGTATTTCCCGCTCGCCGACTCAGCTGAAAGCATTAGCGCATCGGATCCATCCAATACCGCATTGGCCACGTCGGTAATTTCAGCTCGAGTGGGTCTGGGGTTTTCTACCATAGAATCTAGCATCTGGGTCGCTGTAATAACAGGCTTTTTCAAATGATTAGCCAATCCAATAATTCTTTTTTGAACCTGTGGAAGCTGAGCCTGCCCAGTTTCTACAGCTAAGTCTCCCCTAGCAACCATAACACCATCACTTAATGAGACAATCTCATTAAGGTTATCAAGGGCTTCTAGCATTTCAATCTTTGCCACAATTTTTGTGGCAGGATTTCGTTCTTCAATTAAAGAACGAAGCTTTCTTATGTCAGCTCCTCTTCTAACAAAACTCAGTGCTACATAATCCACTTTTTGAAGAAGGCCAAACTCAAGATCTTTTAAGTCTTTTTCTGTTAAACACTCCACAGGCAGAGGAATTCCTGGAAGATTCATCCCTTTGCGATTTTTCAGTTCTCCTCCATAAATTACTTCAGCATGAACTCTCTCTCCAGAAATACTCTTCACTCTTAACTCCAAAAGACCATCATCTAGAAGAATTCTATCTCCTTTTTGAACGACTTCTGGTAACTCTTTAAAGTCTGTAGGAATTTCATTTCCCTCCCCTAGTTGAATAGAGGGAGACAAAATGACCTCAGCCCCTTCCTTAAGATAAACGCTCCCTTCCTTAAGGTTTCCTACACGAATTTTAGGCCCTTGAAGGTCCTGAAGAATTGTCACTGGAGCCAATAGTTTTTGAGATAAGCTTCGAATATTCCTGATCACTTCAAGATGGTCCTGATGTGTCCCATGAGAAAAATTCAATCGTGCTACATTCATGCCAGAACGAATGGCATTTTCAAGGTTTTCATAGGAAGACGTGGCTGGCCCAATAGTAGCTACAATCTTTACGCGGCGGTTTGCTAACATAACACTAAGATCACTTTATCAGCTTTTTCGGATCGTACTTAAAACTTGATCCAATTGTTCTTCATGACGTTTATTCAGTGCTGTAATTTCTCTCGAGTGAGCCTCTTGAGTCTCAGCTAATTGCCCTTCATAGCGCATTTTTTGACTCTCCAACTGCGTCTCATGAGCTCTTTTCATATCTTTCACCAATTGTTTAGTTCGTATCGTATTAGATTGCTTAGACTTAAAAAGATCATCTTTAATAGTTGTTAACTTCTTTTCATGCTCATTTTGCAACTGATTTACCTTCATGGAGTGTTCAATCTCTCTTTTTTGCATCTGTGCCTTTAAATTGTTAATGGCTTTATCACGATCTTTCATATAGCTTTCCCTCAGCTCAAGAATATCTTTATGATGAGTTTCCTTCAGCATGGTCCTGGCTTCTTCGTACTTTTTTTGAAGTCTCTGTGTTTTGTCAGTCTCAATAGCAAGGACCTTTTCTACTCGCTCATCAGCGTTCAAATTGGACTGCTCAATGCGCGAAGAAAAATCTGTCTCCAAACTACTTATTGCCTGGCGATTTTTACTATTTTCAAGATGTCTTTGATCAAGATAGTAACGACTTTGAGCTTTCATACTTTTCTCATTCTCTTCATGAACCTTCAAAACATCCTCTCTGTTGGATACACTCGCTTGCCGAATAGCTTCTTCTTTTTGATCTTGCATATTCTCAAGCTTAGCTTGGTAATCACGAGTGAGGTTCTTAATCTGTAAATCTGTACGCTTATGGTTTCGTATTGCATCTAGAACATTTTTATTTTCTAAATCCACCTTATCCTGCTCTAGTCGACGAACTTGTGAGTTTACCCTTTCTGAAACAGAGCTCTTCAATTGATCACGGTTTAATTCTTGAGCTTCTTGTCTCTTTTGTTCTGCTCGATAAAAACGATCTCTTTGCTGAGCAAGGCTTTCATTAAAGCCTTCCTTCATTAAAGCTACTGCATCGTTGTGCGAACGTCTTTCTCTTCGTACCTGAGCGATCATGTTTTCTTCGCTTCTTTTTTTATCTGCAAAGTTACGAACTTCCTGATCTCTCATTTGAGCTGTTGTATGTTCTCTATAATCAGAATAAGTTTTTTGTAAGTTAGAGTGACTTTTATTGTGAGCCTCCGACAGTGCTGACCGCTCCTGCTGAGCACGGTCAACCAGCCTTTCTCTCTGCTCAGAAATAGCTTTTTTCTGAGACTCTCTTTGGGCGTTCATGGTTTTTTGAAAACGACTTTCTGCAATTCGAAAGTTCTTTTCATTTTGATCTTGAACTTGTCTGACCTGAGAGGTGTGTTTGCCCTTTAACTGCATAACTTCTTGATCTCTAGCAGCCCTTAATTTTTCAATCTTGTCTTGCCCAGACTTAGAAAGCTCCGTAATTTGCTTGCGGTGCATATCTCGCAATTCATTCATCTGTTTTTGATACTTATGATCTCGTTTAGATTGATTATTTCGAGACTGATTACGAAGACTCTGCATTTGATTTTCGTGATTTTTTTTGACATTTTCAAGCTCTTGATAGTGCTGTTGGTTGATGCGCTGAATTTCACTGCGATGTTTTTTTACTAGGTCACTTTCTTTTTGTTGATACTCTTCTCGTTTTTTTCTAAGAACTTCATCTTGGTTTCGACCAACTGAATTTTCTGAGCCACTAACTGATGACATCACTCTCCTCCTTGAGAATGTGCAGTATAAATACTTCTATATTATAACAGATGCTCATCCCACAGAGCCACGCCTGAACTCTCTTATCAGTAACGTCTGGACCTGAGTCGATCCGGAGACTCTCTATTCGTCGAGGTAATTTTTCTGGCGAAATAACTTTTTTAGATAACGCTCTTCTTCTTTTTTGAGCCTCAACTCTTGAGCCCGTTGAACCTGACGCCGCTTCTCGCTGGCCAGCTCTCTTTCAACCATTGTATTATGAAGACTCGCCCCATCCTCTACAGCTTGCACCCAGCGAGTCCTGTAAGAGGATAAAAAATCAGACAGTTCTTGAGGTGTTCCATCAAACATTGGGGCCCAATCCCGAATCAATCCTTTCAAGTTTGCGGCCACTGGAATTTCATACTGAGCCACCCCATTTTTTCCTACACTTGCAAGAAAGGATCGATATCCCACAGGAAGAAGATGACCTAATTGCTCTTTAGAGCTCAATGGAAAAACTATTACCCCCTCAGTGAGTGGATAAATTTCCATGAGTTCTGGGCTTTTCTTCACAAACACATTCAAGCTTTCTTTTACAGATTGAAAATAACCAAATTCTGAATACACTTCTACATCTTGTGGTTGAGAGCCAAAAAACCAAATTTCACCAGCAACAGGCTGGTACTTCCCTTTATCTTTCCAGATAACTGTAGAATTTTTTTTCAGAACCACTTTGACAGAGTCTAGCTCGAAGCTCCAGACTTTTGCTGTGCTTTTTAATGCACATGGTAACTGTTTTTTACTTAAGCACCCTTGAGGGAACTCCAGACCCTGTGGCTTTTTTTCGACAGACTCCGCAGAAGTTTTTGCAGCCACATGAATCTCACTAAAGAAACTAATAAATACAACCACGACTTTGATAAACTGAGATATCATTTATAACTCCAACAAACGTATAGAGTTAACAGCCTGTGAAGCTAAGTCTCTTTGAGGAAAAGAACGAACTACGGTTTTATAAATATCCAATGCTTCAGAGGATCGTTTTTGTATTTCAAAAATTCTTCCCAGACGTAGCATGGCAAAGCCTGTCAATTCACTATCTGGAAATAACTCAATCATAGCTTGAATTGTCTGAGCACAAAGTTCAAAATTTCTTGTTTGATAAAGACCCTCAGAGTATAAAAAGTAAGCTTCAAGCACATCTGGTGAATAACTATAGTGATCAATCACCGATTTAAAAGACTGTCCGGCCTTACCAAACTCTCCGTTTCTAAAGTCTCGCTTTCCCTTCTCCATAAGGTTTTTAGCTGTCACTAAACTTTTTAAATAAGGGTTATTTTTTTTCACAGCGCTCGCCAGCGTTCGTAACGGGTAGTCACGCTCAGAGTTCTGCGGAATTTTTCCCGGCATTAAAGCTGCAACCCTTTGCCGAAACTCCCTCATCTGAATCTCAACTAATGCTGTTTTTAACTCCTGTTGCTTTAAAAGCCCCTGGTAATGGGCTGCTTCTAGATGATACTGCTTAACGCCGCTGTACTCCCAGCGAGCTGCAGAAAAAACCATTGCCCACAAGACAGTTAAAACCAAGCCAAATATAAGCAAAACAGAGACTTTCATACATCCACATATCGGTGGAATTATAAAGAAATTTTAAGGTTTTTTAGAAATTCACATCTCTTCAGGAGCTTGAATGTTCAGGATTTCAAGAGCTTTCTCAATCACAAGCCCTGTTGACTGGACCAAGGTCAGGCGGGAGCGTTTAAGATCCTCATCAGCATTCAAGATTGGGTGCTTAGCATAAAAGCTGGAAAACTGACGACAAATATCTAGAAGCCAAACAGCAACAAAATGTGGTTTAAAATACTTATAGGCCTGTGCTAATACAGCTTCAAAACCCAAAAGAGACCACATCAATTGAGACTCCTCAAAGGAGTCCAATGGCGCAGAAAATGTCTTAAAAACAGACTCTCCAGATTTACGAATCAAGCTTTTACAACGAACATTACAATATTGAACATAGGGTCCAGAGTTACCCTCAAAATCTAGCACTCTGTCCCAGTCAAAATCTACGTTTTTAACTCTATCATTCACCAAGTCATTAAAAATAATAGCACCTACACCTACTTGCGTAGCAACACTGTCCTTGTTTTTCAAATTTGGATTTTTTTCTTCGATAATGCTATGAACCATTTCAATAGCTTTACTTACAACATCTTCAAAAACAATAATGTTTCCCTTTCGAGAGGACATACGCCCCATATCCTTAAAACGATACATCCCAAAACTGATATGATGACAGTTTTCCCACCAATCAAAATCCATTTTTTTTAAAACTTCAAAAACTTGTCGAAAATGCAAAGTTTGGTCAACCCCCACAACATAGAGGTTAATATCTGCTTTTAAGTCTTCTACTCTATAGATGGCACTTGCCAAATCCCTGGTCGCATAGAGACTCGCACCATCAGATTTGGTAATGAGGCACGGAGGCATCTTGGGGTCATCCATCTCTACCACCATAGCTCCATCACTCTCTTTAAGAATACCGGCAGACCGAAGCCGTTCTTCGGTTGGTTTTAAATGGCTATTATAAAATGACTCTCCTAAAACGAGCTCGTGCTTAACTCCCAATAGATCCCAAAGCCTTTGATACTCTTTCAGAGAGATTTCAACAAACCATTTCCATAGATGAATCACTTCTTCATCTCCAGCCTCTAATTTACGAAACTCTGCAGCGCCAAGATCATCTAACTCCTTATTATTTTCAGCTTCATCATGAAAACGAACATAAAGCGCATAAAGAGACTCAAAAGCTTTACCTTTAAAATCGTACTCAGAACCCCATGCTTTATAAGCCCATGCAAGCTTTCCAAACTGTGTTCCCCAATCACCTAAGTGATTGAGCCCCACAACTTCATAACCTCTAGATTTAGCTAGATTACAAATAGCCTGCCCAATCACTGTTGCTCTTAAGTGCCCTATACTCATAGGTTTAGCCACATTTGGTGATGAAAAATCTATCACTACTTTTTTACCAAGCCCCTCTTTGGAGCTTCCAATAGCCTCTGGGTGAGCCAGAATACTTTTTTCAATTGCTGACATCAGATAACTACTTTTGAATCGAAAATTCAAAAAACCACTCAAAGGTTCTACGGACTGTAAGAATTCGGGAAGTTGCCCCTGAAGCTTCTCTGCTAGCTCCTTAGCAATCAGCGGCGGCGCCTTTTTTAAGGATTTTGCCAGCGAAAAGACTGGAAATGACAAATGACCATGCTCACTGTTCTTAGGACTTTCCATTGAAGAAACCAGCACACTCTCTTCAACCGAAATCAACGGCGCCACCACTTTAGCCAAATTTATTTTTATTTCTGTCAACATGTTTTAAATTTAACAGGAATATTTTCTATTTCAACTGAAATGAGAGTTTGTTGTGGAGACTTCTACCCAAAACCTCTTGACCAATATCGCCAATCACCATTAGATTTGTCGCCCCAGATACTATGTTTTTCGTTAACTATTTTGATTTGATTTTGATCTACAAAGGGTGTTATTTGTGAACAAAGCGGAACTCGTTGAACAGTTGGCAAAAAAAACCAACCTACCAAAAATCCAATCTGAATCCGTTCTCAATGCCGCCCTAGAAATTATTCAGAGTGCTGTTTCCAAAGGTGAAGATGTTAAACTTGTGGGTTTTGGCACCTTTGACCAAACTGTAAGAAAATCTAGAAATGGTAGAAACCCAAAAACAGGTACCACTCTTGTGATTCCTGAGTCGCGAGTCCCCAGGTTTCGCCCTGGAAAAGAATTCAAAAACCTCGTAAAGATAAACCCATGAAACGAGCTTTAACGAACTACTTTCAAAGACTGCACTTGACTCAACAGTCGATGAAGTTTTTTTTCCTGCCTGCGAATCCTGCTATAAGAGGCTCCTTTTTTAAAACTTTTTAAAAGCTCAATCAGCTCATTGGACCTATCGCTTATCTGCATCCAGTAGACTGTCCATAAGTAACTGTTCTTATCTCTGAGGTGTTTAGAAGTTATCCCCTGAACTCTTTTCAATGATGCCTGGGCCTGACTCATTGACTGACCCCATGCAGAACTCTTTGCTTTTTTAAGTTGCTCTAAGTGCTCTATCAAATCTTTAAGGACCAAATACATTTGCTCTTTTTCTGCCTGATGCTGATAACCCAAAATTTTTCTGTAAGAGCGAATTTTACCATTGTAAACTTTTTTGCTGCCCACAAAAAATGTCTTTAAAGCCTTTTTTTTACCCACTTTGACCAGCAACGTATACCAGCCCTCTCGCAGACCCAAGGACCGAAAATCAACAGTTCGAAACCTGGAGTCAAAGCTCTTCACAGCCCACTCCCTATGATAAGAGGGGTGAGTTAAAATCTGTCCCGCAGCTGCCGTCAGTAGAAAATTGGCCGGGTAATGGCGCGACGCATCTGATTGCACCTCCACTTGAGGGCGGGGACCAGAAGGATCTTTTAACAATAGCTTCACATAACTAGGAGCTTTCTTAACGGGCTCTAGAGTTTTTTTAGGGGCCACTACTAGATTTTTTTTCTGTAATAGAGGAGGTTTTTTTTGCAATTGTGGTAATGACGAAGCTGGTATTTGC
>JAUILT010000120.1 GCA_030432925.1 Bdellovibrionia bacterium
GCTCTAAAAGAAGAACTGCTTCCGTAGGCGACATTATTGTTGTGTCCATTAAGGATGCTCTTCCCAACTCCAAAGTAAAAAAGGGAGACAAGGCCCGCGCGGTGATTGTCAGAACAATTCACAAGTTGAAGAGAAATGATGGCAGTTATATTCGGTTTGATGAAAACTCCGCAGTTTTAGTCAACCAGAACAAAGAGCCTGTTGGGACTCGTATTTTTGGGCCCGTGGCTAGGGAGCTGAGAGCAAAGTCTTTTGTGAAGATTGTGTCTTTGGCTCCGGAAGTGCTGTAAGGGCTGGAGAGAGAAATGACAGAATTGCAAGAAAAGTACAAAAAAGAAATGATTCCAGCCCTCCAGAAGCAATTTAACTTCAAGAGTGTCATGCAGGTGCCTACGGTTGAAAAGATCGTTCTCAACACATGTGTGAGTGAGGCTGTGAAGAATCCCAAGGTTTTGAACAATGTTGTTGAGGATCTTACAACAATTACTGGTCAGCGAGCTGTTCAGACGAAGGCCAAAAAGGCGATCTCCAACTTTAAGTTGAGAGAGGGAATGCCTTTGGGGGCGACTGTTACACTGAGAAGAGAGAAGATGTGGGCTTTTCTGGAAAGGCTGGTTCATATTTCTATTCCTCGAGTTCGTGACTTTCGTGGGTTACCACCCAAGGGGTTTGATGGCCGTGGAAATTACAATATGGGATTGAAAGAGCAGATTGTTTTCCCTGAAATCGATTACGACAAGGTGGACTCCATTCGTGGGTTGAATATCACCATTTGTACCTCAGCCAAGAACGACGCTGAGGGTAAGGCCTTGTTGGAACAAGTTGGAATGCCGTTTAGGAAGAAGTAGGAGACGGATTTAAATGGATACTATCGGAGATTTTCTTACAAGAATCAGAAATGCCGGACAGGCCAAACACGATAAAGTGGATATTCCCGCTTCAAATGTGCGTCAAGGGATTGCACAGATTCTGCAGGATTATGGCTATATTAGAAGTTTCAAGGTGGCCAAGGATAACAAGCAGGGAATCATGCGTGTTTACTTGAAGTACAACGAAAAAGGTCAACCGGCGATCAATCATGTGGAAAGAGTGAGCCGTCCTAGTCGACGTATTTATGTCAAAGCGGATAAGGTTCCTTCTGTTCGATCAGGGTTTGGAATGGCTATCATGAGTACCAATAAGGGAATCATGAGCAGTGAATCGGCCCATAACGAAAAAGTTGGCGGAGAAGTTCTCTGCCGGGTTTGGTAGGTGAGTTATGTCTAGAGTTGGAAGAGCACCCATTGTTGTGCCAGACAAAGTAGAGGTGAAAATTGCTGATCACTCTGTGATTGTCAAAAGCGGCAACAAGGAGCTGAAGGTAGATATGCAGCCAACAATCAGTGCCAAGCTAGAAGACGGCCAGGTTTGGTTGACTCGTGCCAATGATGAGCCTCGAAATAGAGCCTTTCATGGGTTGTATAGAGCATTGGTTCAAAATGCAGTCACTGGCGTAAGTAAGGGTTGGAGTCGTTCTTTGGAGTTAAACGGTGTAGGGTATAGAGCCAATGTTTCTGGGAAAACCCTGGAGCTAACGTTAGGTTACTCTCACCCCATTAAGTACGCGATTCCTGATGGTATTGAAATCAAAGTAGAAAAACAGACAACTGTGATTGTCAGCGGGGCTAATCGTGAGTTGGTCGGTCAGGTGGCTGCAAAAATCAGAAGTTTCCGTCCACCAGAGCCGTACCTTGGAAAAGGTGTGAAGTATGCGGATGAGTATATCCGACGTAAAGCTGGTAAATCGGCTGCGAAGTAAAAGAGGTATTACGTGATTAAAATTAAGTTAGGTAAAAAAACAGCTGATAAAGTCAATAAGCGGGCCAAGAATCGTGCTCGAATTCGTAAAAAGGTTCAAGGAACTGGCGAGCGACCAAGGTTGGCCGTGTACAGAAGCACAAAGCACACGTACGCACAGTTGATTGATGATGTGGCCGGAAAAGTATTGGCTGCAGCCTCTACAAAGTCTGAGTCTCAAAGTAAGAAAAATGTAGACGCCTCAAAAGCCGTAGGGTCTGCTCTTGCTAAGAAAGCTATGGAAAAGAACATTAAGAACGTCGTTTTTGACAGAAGTGGCTACGTTTACCACGGCCGTGTGAAGGCTGTAGCAGATGGAGCTCGTGAAGGCGGACTGGAATTCTAAGGAGAAGATGTTAAGTGGAAGTACAAGGTGATTTTCAAGAGAGAGTTGTAGCCATCAATCGCGTTGCAAAAGTGGTCAAGGGTGGACGGCGTTTTTCCTTCTCGGCCCTAGTTGTGGCAGGAACGGGAAATGGCGACGTTGGAATGGGAACAGGCAAAGCAGGTGAAGTTCCAGAAGCCATAGGTAAGGCCAGTCGCATTGCTAAGAAGACGATGAAGACAATGGCGCTGAAAGAGGGGCGAACTATTCCTCACGAAGTCATTGGTGAGTTTGGCGCGGCAAAAGTTATTTTGATTCCTGCGGCTCCTGGAACGGGTGTTATTGCAGGAGGTCCTGTGCGAGCCGTTTTAGAGACGGTGGGCATTAAGGATATTCTGACTAAGTGTGTAGGAACAAGAAATCCTCATAATGCTGTCAGAGCCACATTGAATGGCCTTGAGCAGTTGATGACAAAAGTGCCTCAGGCAAATAGTTAAGAAAAGGTAAGAGACATATGTCAAAGTCATTTCGCGTAAAACTAAAAGAGCACAATTGGAAGTACGCAAACCCAAAAGGATACAGTTCGTTGTTTGGGTTTGAGAAAGCTGAACTCAGAAGTTGTTGTTGCAGATAATCCGGCGAACCGAGGCCAGATTTTTAAAGTGCAACATCTGCTTGAAGTGACACCGGAGAATTAAGCTATGAGCAAGTTAGCAAGCCTAAAGCCTAAAAAAGGCTCAAAACAAAGAAGAAAGCTCCTTGGCCGTGGAGATGGTTCCGGCCTTGGTGGAACGAGTGGTAAAGGCCATAAAGGTCAAAAAGCAAGGTCTGGTGGATCCATTCGCTGGGGCTTTGAAGGTGGGCAAATGCCACTTTGGCAGAGAAACCCTAAGTTTGGTTTTAAAAATACTAATTTCAGAAACCGTTATGAAATTATCAACCTTGAAATGTTGGCAAAGTTTGATGGTGAAGTGACTCCAGAAACTCTTCAGTCAGCAGGCCTTGTTAAAAAAGGTGAACCTGTAAAAGTTCTTGGAAGGGGTGAGTTATCAAAATCACTCACAGTCAAAGCTCATAAGCTGAGTGCTTCTGCAAAAGCAGCCATTGAAAAGGCCGGCGGCAGTGTTGAGATTCTTGAGTTTTCCAGGAAAAAAGCACCGAAGGAACAAACAGCCAACTAGGGGGATAACCTAAGTGTCCGCAAAAGAAGGGTTAGCAATACCATCAGAGTTAAAACGTCGAATTCTTTTCACCCTGGCGATGCTTGCGGTTTATAGAATTGGTGTTCATGTTCCGACTCCAGGAGTTGATGGACAGGCCGTGATGTCTTTCTTTCAGGCCCAAAGCGGTGGAATCTTTGGTCTCTTTAACACCTTTACGGGTGGAGCTTTGGAGAGATTTTCTATTTTTGCTCTAGGGATCATGCCTTATATTTCTGCCTCGATCATTTTTCAGCTTTTACAGACAGCTGTTCCCTATCTTGAGCAATTGAAAAAAGAAGGTGAACAGGGGCGTAAGAAAATCAACCAGTACACTCGTTATGCAACGGTCGTGCTAGCGGTTGTTCAGGGGTATGCCATGGCCAGCTGGTTGGCCAGTTCCAGCAGCCCAGAACAGACCCCTCTCGTTAATACACCATACTTTGGCTTTTTACCGTTTGAGGTTTTCACTATTATTACACTGACGGCTGGAACTTGCTTTATCATGTGGTTGGGTGAGCAGATCACTGAAAAGGGAGTGGGTAACGGTGCGAGTTTGATTATCTTTGCAGGGATTGCTGCAGGTATTCCCAGTGGAACTGTGCAAATGTTTCAGATGGTTCAAAATGGTGAAATGGCCAGTGTTCAGGTTTTAGCGCTTCTGCTCTTGATGGTAGCAGTGATAGCTGCCATTGTTTTTGTGGAAGTGGGGCAGCGTCGCATCCCCATTCAGTACTCCCAAAGGCAAGCAGGGCAGGGAATGGCGCAGAAGGCCCAGTCACACTTACCATTGAAGGTGAACTTTTCTGGTGTGATTCCTCCGATCTTTGCATCTTCTCTTTTGATGTTTCCGGCTACGATGGCCCAGTTTGTGGATACTCCCTGGATGCAGGCCCTACAAAGCTCACTCAGCCCCAGTGGAGCAATTTATAACGTGTTGTTTATTGGCTTAATTATTTTCTTTTGTTTTTTCTATACAGAGATCGTGTTCAACCCAACAGAGGTGGCTGACAACTTGAAGAAGTACGGTGGATTTGTGCCAGGAATTCGTGCTGGTAAAAGTACCGCGGATTACATTAAGCGGGTGCTGGATCGTCTGACTGTCAGTGGATCCATTTACTTGTCCATTGTGTGTATCTTCCCTACATTGTTGATCGATTTTGCCAAAGTTCCTTTTTACTTTGGTGGAACCAGCTTGCTCATCCTTGTGGGTGTGGCTTTAGATACAAGTCAGCAGATTCAATCCCACATGCTGACCTCTAAGTATGAAGGCATGATGAAGGGTGTGAAAATGAAGTCGCGAAGGGTGCAGTACTGATGAACATCCTTTTGTTTGGACCTCCTGGAGCAGGAAAGGGGACTCAATCCTCATTACTGGTTGAAAACAAGGGTATGGCCCACGTTTCCACAGGAGACCTTTTTCGGGCGGCGATCAAGAGCGAAACTTCGTTGGGCATCGAAGCCAAAAAATACATTGATGCCGGGGAGTTGGTTCCGGACTCAGTAACAGTGGGGATGGTCGAGGAGGAATTGATCCGGCTTAAGGGAAAAGACATCATTTTGGATGGATTTCCCAGGACAGTTCCTCAGGCCGAGGCCTTGAATGCCCTGCTTGATAAGTATGAACTGAAGATTGATAAGGCTTTTTTCCTGGAAGTTCCAGAAAAGCTACTGATGAAGCGTCTCACAGGTCGAAGAATGACTGCTGATGGTAAAAATGTGTATCACCTGGAGTTCAACCCTCCTCAACAAGAGGGTGTGTGTGACGTGACAGGTGAACCCCTGATTCAGCGCAAAGATGATAGGGAAGAGGTGATTGCCACACGCTTGAAAGCCTATGAGGAAAGCACCAGCCCTTTGAAAGAGTTCTACAAAAATCAGGGGAACTTGGTGGTGGTTGAAGGAGTCGGAGAGCCTTCGGATGTCTTCGACCGAATTGCTTCTGAGTTGGTGTAGAGTATGGAAATTGCTGGACTTGATGCAGTGGGAGGGGTACACTCGATCTTCGCATCAATGTCCATACCATGCTTTTCTTTGTAAGTATTTGATTTTGCTGCGATTTTAGCGGCTGATGTGATTGTTTAACAGGCTTTTTTTTGAAAAAAAAAGTATAAAAATAGAGGCAAAAGATGAAAGTCAGAGCATCTGTTAAGAAAATTTGTAAAAACTGTAAATTAATTAAGAGAAAAGGGATCATTCGTGTGATTTGCGAAAATCCAAAGCACAAGCAAAAGCAGGGGTAAAGAATGGCTAGAATTGGTGGAGTCGACTTACCGAGAAACAAACGACTGGAAGTAGCGCTGACTTATCTTTACGGAGTGGGTCGTTCTAGAGCCAGGACAATCATGAACCTGGGGAGCTTTGATTCTCAATTGAGAACAGACCAGTTAACTGATGAAGATGTGGCTAAGTTGAGAAGTATTTTAGATGAAAACTTTAAAATTGAAGGTGATTTAAGACGGGAAGTTGGTCTTTCCATCAAGCGATTGATGGATCTAGGTTGTTACCGAGGGCTTCGTCATCGAATGGGCTTACCTGTTCGTGGCCAAAGTACGCGCCAAAATGCAAGAACCAGAAAAGGTCCAAAGAAAACTGTGGCCAACAAGAAGAAGGCCGTCTAAAGAGGTAAAATAATGGCTGGGAAAAAGAGCACGAAAAAAAAGATCAAAAAGAATGTTCCGTCCGGGCGCTGCTATGTTCAGGCGGGCTTTGGAAACACCATCGTCACTATGACCGATGGCCAAGGAGGAGCTGTCGCCTGGGCTTCGGCAGGTCAGTTGGGGTTTAAGGGGAGCCGAAAAGGAACTCCTTTTGCTGCTCAGATGGCTGCTGAAGAAGCGGCTAAGAAAGCCATGGACATGGGGATGAAGTCTGTTGAGGTTTTTCTCAAAGGTCCTGGAGCTGGACGAGAGCCTGCCATTCGTGCGCTTGCTGCCGCTGGCTTGAGGGTGACTTCGTTAAAAGATGTAACCCCTGTGCCTCACAACGGGTGTCGTCCTCCTAAGCGAAGACGTATTTAATTTTTTATTTTTAGAGTAGAACTTAAAAAGTGAGTTAACTAGATTTTTCAGGAGACATCGATGTCGGAAATGCAATTACAATCTCATTACTATAAATTCTGGCGAGACCTTATTAAGCCTAGAGGTTTTGAAGTGGATAGAGATTCATTGACAGACACATATGGGAAATTCAATGTGCGACCTCTGGAGAGAGGATACGGAGTCACTCTTGGGAACTCTTTGAGAAGAGTTTTATTGAGTTCAATGATGGGCTCAGCTGTTTCAGCTGTAAAGTTGGAAGGTGTTTTGCACGAATTTAGTACTCTTCCTGATGTGCTTGAAGATGTGACTGACATTATTTTGAACCTGAAAGAAGTTCGTTTCAAACAGTATGATCCGGAAGCAAAGACTTTGCGTGTTTCTAAACAGGGGCCAGGGGCTGTCACCGCTGCTGATATACAGTTAACAGATGGGATTGAGGTTCTGAATCCTGATCAGCACATTGCTACTCTGGGGAAAGAGTCTAAGTTTGATGCTGAGATTATTGTAGAGTTTGGCCGTGGTTATATTGAGGCTGAAGGCAAGTCTAAAGATCTGCCGGTTGGATTTATTGCTGTTGATGCTCTTCACTCTCCCATCCGTCGGGTGAACTACAATGTTTCTAACGCCCGGGTAGGACAGAGAACAGACTATGATGCTCTGGCTCTAGAGGTCTGGACAGATGGGTCTTTAAAGCCTGAAGAGGCCGTGGCTTTGGGATCCAAGATCATCAAGGAGCAATTGCAGATTTTTCTGACGTTTGATGAGTCGATTGAGCCTGAAGAAGTGACTGAAGAGAGTAAGACTCCTCAATTGAACGAGAACCTTTTCCGTTCTGTGGATGACCTGGAGCTTTCAGTCCGTTCTGCCAATTGTTTGAAGAATGCCAACATTCGCTATATTGGTGAATTGGTCACTCGTTCAGAGGCAGAGATGTTAAAGACAAAAAACTTTGGTAGAAAATCTTTGAATGAAATTAAAGACATCCTGTCAAACATGGGACTGGGTCTTGGTATGAAGATTGATGGATGGCCGCCTCAAGGCTGGGATCCTAACAATCCTCAAAAGCCAGGTGGTCAGGTTCAAGCAGAGGCTGTCGGAACAACTGGGATGGGTGGACCTCACCATCAGTAATGAGGAATTGCTATGAGACACAGAGTAGATAAGCATTCATTTGGTAGAAAATCAGGGCCTCGCAGGGCTTTGATTCGTGGATTGTTAGATTCTTTGGTAGAAAACGGAAGAATTAAGACAACCGTTGCCAAGGCGAAGGAGCTCAACGCCTCGGTCGTGGAGGACGGAAAGGCGGTTC
>JAUILT010000013.1 GCA_030432925.1 Bdellovibrionia bacterium
GCCAATGCCACTTCTTCCTGTAAGAGGCGAGAGCGCCTTTGAGCATCCAAAAGGGCCGCAATAGCCTTTTCATCAAATCCTAAACAAGAATAAGCAAAACTCATCCGAAACAACGCCTGTGCCTCCAAACGAGGGTATTTATTCATGGAGGCTCTGGCCACTTTACGATAGGCCCTTCCGGCCTCTTTACATTTACCCAATCCCTCATAAGAGGCTCCCAGGTTGTACATAGAAATCCAATGAAACTGGCTAGCAGGATGTTGAATCACCAACCCCCTAAACACACCCTCTGCTTTCGAGTAGTTTTCTGTGTCCAAATATTCAATACCCTGATTGAATTTTTTTTGAAGGGCAGTGTCCACCACAAATGCTGCTGGCTGGGTCGGCTCCACTGATTTTTCTTTACTCCCACAGGAAACAAAAACCAAAATTGCCGACAAAATCTTTAAAAAAAAGAACATCCATTTACTCATCCTTCACTCCTTTATAGGGTTGAATCAATTGAGCCAGCACCTCAAGACCCTCCACGCCGACAACCTCCACATCCAACTCTGGAGCCTGATACACTGGAAGATCTGCTCCAAGAAGCTCCATTAACTGGATCACATACTTATCTTTTTTATCGTAGTAGGATTTCACCTTTTCGTAAAACTCATTGATCTTTTTAGCTACCCGGCGGCTTTGGTCGCTCAGGCCCTCTTCAGAAACTGGAACTGCCCATTGTGGAAACGCTCTGTTCACAATAAGATAGGACAACCGTGCCCCTGTTTTTTTTAGATCTTCATTGAAAAGACCCGCCTCGCTCAACTTAGCTTCATCAATGGCTGTCACTAGTACAAATGCAGTTTCCTGAGCAGACAGTAACTGATGCACCATTAAAGACCTTTCACTGACCGTTTTTTGAAGCTCTGCCATGTTCTCAAAAAAACCGGAAAGCTCAGATATAAACCCCTCTCCAGTGATTTTCTCCAAAGCATCCAATGCCAGGCGCGTCCCTTTATTAAAAACTTTTTTGAAAAACCCCTGCCCTTCACCCCCAGAACGAATAAACCACTGGGTGATAGACCTTTGAAATAGAGAATAGATCTTTTCAGGTGACTTTAAAAAGTCAATGGCGTGCTGAGCTGGTGGAGTATCCAGAACAATCAAATCATATTTACCACTTTGATGAGCTGTCAGCAATAATTCCAAAGAGGTGAACTCCTGAGACCCACTCAATGTTGTCGACAGCTGTTTATAAAGCGTGTTGGACAGCAATTTTTCAGTCACACTTTTGTTGGGAGCGGATCTGCGAATAAAATCATCAAATACAGCTTGTGGCTCTACCATCATCGCTGAGAGTTCACCAGAAAAGCTCTGCCCAGGAACTTGAGTGGCCTCAAAAATATCTCCCGAACCCAGCCCCAGAGCGTTGGCCAAACGACGGGCAGGATCAATAGTTAAAACCAACACTTTTAAACCTCTCTGAGCGGCAGCCACGCCCAAAGAAGCGGCCACCGTAGTCTTTCCCACCCCCCCGCTTCCAGCGCAGATCAAAATTTTATGCTTACGAAAATCAATCACAAAAATCCTCCGGGATCTTTAGTGACAACTGTCTGTACAGCTCAACGGAGGTTGGCAACCATAGATGATTCAAAACAGTGGTTCTAGAAGATTGCTGGAAAACTTGAGCAAACTCACGCTGTTGCTTCATCCCTTTTACCAAGTAACTGGACAGTCGCGAGTCTTGTTTCTCTTTCAAAAGCTCCTGAAGTCCACTCTCCGAAACCCCCGGATCCAGACATTTATTCAAAATGAACTTTGGCGTTTGACCCAACCCTCTCTCAAGGGAGTCTGCCAACTCCATACTTTCATTCACCGGCAGCTCTTCTGGCAGAGCCACCACATAGATTTTCACCCTTTTGGAATCCCTCAAGATTTCTGCCATAGCCCGACTCTGATCGCCCATTGGGCCTCGGGGGATCGCCTCGCTCATACCCTTAGGAGCATTGATCAGTGCTTTAAAGTGCCCGGTAGCATAGGCATCCACAATTACATTTTCAAAATCAAAGGCCGGCCCTATTTTACGAATGCCTGAAGTCAATTTACCTAAAATGGCTAATTCATTGAGTGCTGGCGCCGCGCGAACCAGTGCTTTCATGATTCGATTTTCAAAAATAAGATCCACCAGACGTTGAACCCGAATAAGGTGGCCTACGTACTCTCTGAGAGAGTCCTCTCCACTCCAACGGGCGACCCAGAGCTGAGAGTCCACCTGAACCTCTTTAAAGCCAAAGGCCCGCCCCCAAACATGAGAGTAAAAGCCTCGGTCTCCCAGCTCAACTAAAAGAGTTTTTCCATTTACTTTTGAGCACTTAAGCGCCAAAGCCGCCGCCACTGTCGACTTGCCGACTCCGCCCTTACCAGTCACCAAATGAATTTTCTGGGAGGAAATCCTGGCCTCCTTTCTCGCCCCGAAGACCAATACCGGTGCTCCGCGATAAGTCCTTGCCTTATCAACCTCTTATACCTATAAATGAGCCACTTTCTAAGCCCGATTGCAGAGCATCTTTACAATTTTTCCATTGAGATGAAGTTGTTGACGCTTCGCAGCCAAGTCTGTCGGCCAACCAAGGAGATTGAATGAAAGATTCCATGAAATCCACAATCGAAAATAAAGAGGGTCTGCTTCGCAAAATCAGTATCGAAGTCAACGCCCAAAAAGTTCAGTCTGCTTTTGAACGTGTTTACAAGGAAATTCAGAAAACGGCCAACATCAAAGGCTTTCGAAAAGGAAAAGCTCCTATTACCACGATTAAAAGCATGTATGCAGATCGAATCAAAGATGATGTCCTGAATGATATCGTGTCTGAAAGCTATCAAACAGCGTTAAATGAGCATTCTCTGAATCCCATTGGCTACCCAAAGCTGGATTTTGAAAGTCTGAGTCCGGAAGATAGTTTCAAGTTTACAGCAGAATTTGAAATTCGCCCAGAAGTCACCGTCGAAAAGTATGAGGGCCTTAAGGTAGAAAAAGAGAAGCTCGTCGTTAATGAGACTCAAGTCGATAATATCCTGGAGAACATCCGTACATCACAAGCTGAACTTGTGCCTGTGTTTGAGGAGCGAGGAGCCCAAGAAGGCGATACTGCAGACATCAACTTTGATGGATACGTCAACGGTGAGCCTCTGCCAGGAGGCAAAGCGGACAATCATATGCTGGAGTTGGGTGCCGGGCAGTTTATTGAAGGCTTTGAAGATGGTGTTATCGGCATGAAAGTCGGAGAAGAGAAGGAGTTGAGCCTAAAATTTCCTGACGAATATCATAATAGCGATATTGCCGGACAGCCTGTCTTATTTAAAGTGAAGCTCAATGGGCTTAAGAAAAAATCCCTGCCTGAACTGAATGACGAACTTGCCAAAAAAACGGGGGAGTTTGATACTCTTGAGGATCTCAAAACTGCCATTCGCAAAGACCTTACAGAAAACGAAGAACGACGAATTCAAGAAGACTTGAAAAATAAAGTTCTTAAAAAGCTGGTTGAGGAAAATCCAGTGGAAGCGCCTCAGACGCTGCAGGATCAGCAAAAACAAATGATCATTGAGGATGTTCGCCAAAGACTGTCACAACAAGGCATGAGTGAAAAGGATTTTGAGGAGTACAAGGAAAAATGGGGAACCGATTTTGATGATTCAGCGAAGTTTATGGTTCAATCTACGTTTCTCGTAGATGCGTTGGCTGAAAAACTGGACTTCCGAGCCACCCCTCAAGATATCCAACAAAAAATTGAAGACTACTCCAAAGAAACCGGCATCGATATGGAGCGACTCAATGAATTTTACGAAGACGCCGATAAGCGGTCTCGCCTAAAGTTTCAGCTAACTGAAGAAAAGGTCGTTTCATTTTTGATCGACAAGGCCGAGATCAAAGAGGTCGAGCCTGAACAAGACAATAAGTAAGAACTTCAACGCAGATAATAAGTGGCTCGAAGAACAAAACTGAACTCTTCATGATAACAATCAATGGCGGGATTATCATCACCCGTCACTACAAATTGAATAGCATGTTGGTGATTTTTAGATTTAGCTCCCATATGAACCAGCAAATCACGATCATATTCTATGAAAAAATCTCCCGTCTGCTCTGTCTCTGGCCATTGACATTGGGCATAGCCTTCCTGTTCGCCGAAACAAAAGTCATCTAGATTTCCATTATGAAATGGCTGCCCCACTAAACTTTCCCAATCGTATTTATAAAGTGGTACAAGGCTCCCGTCTGGCAAATCAATAGATTCTGCTTCGAGCCCTTCTACTGTCGCCCGGTGGTTACTTGCCAAAACTCTGTCATTCAAGGTTAGATAAAATATGTCATCGTATTTTAACTGCTGAATATCCATTGAAAACTCTAAATCACACAAGTCTGCTCCCTCTGGAAGCTCCAATGCCTTCACCTGTTCGTACCTAGCCATCAAAAAATCGTTGTCCATATGCAGATTACCATTTTCATTAAATTCACAGACCTCACTACGTCCTGATTCTACTTTTGTATCTGCAAAAACTATTGTGACGGTCATGGGCTCTTCCATATACCCTTTAGTTTGAGCATCCTCACAGTTTTTTAAAATTTCATCGGGATCTTTTATATCCGGATCGCCCGGAACTCCTGACTCTTCGGGATGATTCATCACCCTCTCCTGGCCGCCCCCTTCTTCTTCTAAACAGCCAGTAAAAATGTGAAATACGAACAAAAAGAAAAGAAGAGTTTTGATATTGGATTTTGTTTTAAAGTAAGACATATCGATTCCTTTCGCAGTCATAGTCTCTATAACCTGCGAAGGATATTCCCAAAGTTGAGTCAAATAACTTTAAATTTATAAATAAATTCAGCTGTATCAAATGAGGAGGTTTCACAAAACTGTCTAACCCTCCTCAACTCTATAATAATTTGACAAAAAATTAAGAAATCTGAATTTAGAGGTTTTTTATAGAAAAACCTATCTCAAGACGACCTCTTTGTTGCCTTTTGAGATTTAGCCTAACATACTATTATCGAGTCGTAACAGGGATGGACAACTATGATCATGAAGAGACCCAGAAAACTTCGCAACTATCTTCTAAAGCCCGGCTATCAGTTAAAATTCAGCCTGTACTTTATTGTCAGCGGGATGGCACTGCTTGGCGTAATGATTGCTGTCGTGTTTTCTAAGTTAAGAACCTTGAGTGAAACCATCTCCCGCTCTGGGGCTCTAGATATCAAGGCCCAGACTCTGCTCAATGAATTGATTTTTGATGTCACCTGGATTTCACTCTCCACATTTGCAGTCTTTGCACTGATTGTCCTCGTCTATTCAATAGTGATTTCTCACAGAATTGTTGGTCCCACCGTGGCCATCTGTGCCTATATCGAAGAGCTCAAAAAGGGAAATTTAGATGCCAAAAGAACCTTAAGAAAATATGATGAACTTCATCCTATTATGGATTCTTTACAGGATTTAGCTCTTAAGATGAAGTCTAAAGACAGTCCGAGTTAACAGGGGGGCGCTGCGGCAACAGGCCTTCTTAAAAACTCTTATCACTCCCCTGCACATTCAACGAACGCTGGCTTGTAAAAGAATGTTTCTCATTCTCTCTGATACTTTTGTCCATTGAATCATCGCTCGCTTTTGAGAGTGTTCCCCGAGCCTGGGAATCTGAGTTTCATATTGTAAGACTCTGTTGTAAATTCTCTGCATTTGCTCCACATTTGCGGTGTTTTTTGCAAGGTAAAATATAGATTCATAAATAAAGGGCATTGTTAGAGGGTCTGTTTTATAATCTAAAAAAGCCTGCAACAACCCTCTGTAATCTTCCAACCATTTTCCTTTATTCAATTTGAAACGATAAATCCGATGATCTTTAAACTCAATTTTTTCAAATGGAACTCCTGCACGAAACCAATACTGACTGAAGTCCTCAGAAAATTTCGAGCTAGAAACAAGAATCAGGTTTTTAGTTTCCGTTCCAGATATAAGATCATCATAAGGTATGATTTGTTCTGGGTTGGGTGATGTTTGAATTTCTTTATTCGTTGACTTTAACTGTGGATATTTAGAAGCCGGCATATAAATGGAGCGAGCCAGCCAATCACTCCTCCTCCACTCACCATACGGGACTAGATTGAAAATCAAGACATAATCTTGTTCTGTCGTTTCTTGCTTGAGATATTTATAAAAATCAGCAGAAAATGTACAATAAGCTCTCAAGTTTTGAAGTCGTTCAAAGTTTTCAAATTTTCTTCCTAGAAAAATAAATAGGAAAAATATCGTCCCAACTGCAATAAACTGTTTCCTCCTCAAGTGCCTCTTCAAAGAAGATAGAATCATTGCCGTAAATATCAGAACTAACAGGGAGTAAACAACAACATATCTATAGTAAAATGGCCAGCTAATTACCTCTCTGTTAAAAATATCCAATACAAAGAACACTAAAACCAAGGTCAATGCCAAATGAGTAAGGGATCTCTTCCTTCCACGACAATCTCTCTGCAAAAAAAATAAAGCTAATATCCCACTACTTATAGGTAAAATTAAGCCATGAAACCCTGAGAAAAAAATAGATAAGTTCTCTACTTTCCAGTGAGACAGGTATGAGGCCAATATTGAGCTGAAATCTAAATTTTTTACTTTATTTTGCTCACTGGCTGCATCTGCCACACAGATCGCAACAGGAATGTACGTCATCAATGCTCCCATATTAGCCAGAAAAAACGTAGGCCTGCTCTTAACTTTCTTTGTGAAAACCAGGGTTGCAGCCAAAAAGAGAGCTGTCATTGCTGTCACCCCCTGTACATTGGCTGACAAGATCAAAAAAGTTGCTGATACGAAAAGCGAAAACTTATTTGTTTTTTGATTTTCTTTTAAAAAAGAGCTCAAAAAATAAAAGTAGATCATTAAAAACAAAATCGTCATCTGTTGAGGGCGCCCCTCAACAGAGTAATAAATCAAATAGGGATTCAAAAGATAGGCAAAGGAAATCACACCTACAATCAGCTCTGAGCCGGTCAGGCTCCAAATAAATAATGGAAATAAAAGTAAAAATAAAATAAGGCTTAATAAGGCCGGACCTCTTACCGTCCACTCCTCTGGTCCAAAAATCACACCTCCAATTAACATCAATTGCTGATCCATAGGAGGCTGATGGTATTGAAACGAAGTTCTCACAGACGCTTCAGGGCCTTCAAGTGCATTATCCATAGAGGCAATCTCGTCGGCCCATATATCTCTGGCTTGGTACTCGTACCCTGCGAGGACAGTCCCTGACAGAACAAATATGACTGTTAAAAGTCTTACCCTATGGTTTTCAAAAAAAGTCCATTCTCGACGAGGAGATCTCTCTTTCAGTGTGACAAACACACTCCACCCCGAACCCAGGGCACATAAAATCCAAAGGAGAAAGTACAAAAAAAAATAAATCCCAAAGGGCCTGCTGGAAAAGGCAATCAACTCCATCAGACAACTAAGGCTCAGTAACAACGAAAAAAGAAGTAATACCAGATTAAAAATAAAAGCCATATTTCAAGAGCCTATCTGAAAACTAATTTCGTTACGAGAGTTTTATACCGACTCAACAAGACGTAATGCGGCGTGAGTCTTCATTGAATAACATCACTAAAGATGTCTATATTATATTCTCATCATTTACTAATCTAACAAAGGTCAATAACAATTCTTAGTCTGGTAAAAAACAACATCTTTTCTATTGATACGTTCTTTATTTTTATTTTAATCTTTTTTTGTCTTATCCGCTTCTTTATTCATGGAAATGTACTGATTCTTGATATGGAAGAATACAATAAGATGGTTTTTATTGCCTCCCTCAGTGACTGGAAAATATTTTTACCTTGGTCTGGAAGTGGCAGCCTCTTTTATGGACACCCTGGAGGCATGAATTTTCTTTACTTCCTATTTTCAAAATTTTTCTGGAATGATCTACAGGCCGCACGACTCTTCTGTCTGATTATGAGTTCACTATGCATATTTTTTTACTACCTGCTTCTCAAGTTCCAAATGAAGCCCCTTATGTCTGCATTAGCCGCATCTTCTCTTCTAATTCTGCCGATGTTTCAGGTGCAATCCCTATTGTTTTTAAATGAATATGGATCCTATGCTTTGGCGTTTGCCTCACTTGTGGCTTATCAGAAAAATAAAATGGGTACCTACGCAGCCCTAATGTCAATGGCCGTTTTTTACCTTGAAAGTGCACTCTCCTACGCACTAGCCATTATTTTCATTGAATTCCTGCAAACTAGAAAGAGTATTCGTGCGTTTATATGTTTAAAAAATTGGGCACTTTTTACTCCAATACTCCTCTTGTTATTTTTCTTTTTGACTAAATCATTTGGAGTTTCAGAGCCATTCACTCATAACACTCAGGATTTGGTCTTAAGACGTCTATCACGCCCACCTCTTATTTATTCAGAAATTAACTGGAGCAATTGGCTGCGTGCTCGATCCTACACATTTACAGAAAACCTCCCTTTTTCTGTAACTTTTTTGATAATAATGTTACCTATTTTAGGGTGGATGCAAAAAATAAAATGGCCTCACTTTATTCAAATTTTATTCTTTGCTAGTATCACTCAGTTTGTATTCTTTAGTTTTTTATCTGTAGATATTGGGGGACGTGATTTTTTTGGAGTTTTTTGCTTTTTGTTTGCTACATCTTTTTTTGTTCTCGGAGGTTTTCGACAGGGATTAGCTGCAGCAACTGTTATTTTTATGGCGCTCAGTGCTTTTTCTTGGTCTCGATTGACATCAGGTCAAGCCAGTTGGTTTCAAACTACTCTTCGAGAATACAGTAATCAAAATTTCTTTTTAGAGATAAAACAACAAATTGAAAATCAGCCTGGAAACTTTATCTGTTATCCAAATATAGGATACTTATCAAAGGCCTTCTGTACGGATCAGTTTTTGAGTCAAGCTGAAAATTTTCAAGTGGGTAGGGATAAATCCCAACTTTTCATGGCAATAATGCCCGAGCATGATGAGCATGGATTTAGTAGAATTTCCGACAAGTTCACGTATAAAGGAAAAATTAACTTGGGCAAATTCCATAAGGAAAACATCATTGGTGTAATTTACACCCAAAGTAATTAAATTTTCTTTCTTTACGAGAATTCAAAGGCTATTCTTTATGTGATGAATCCGATAAAAAATTTTGAAAATTTTTTTTCAAACATATTTCTTATTTCACTGTCTTTGGTCATTACTTTTTTTGTCTCTGAAATGGCTTTTCGATATTTTTATAAGTTCACGCCGTTTCAAGGCACCTACGAAATCACTGACCAAATTCATCAACCTAGACCCTACGTAGAAGCTGTTGCTGCTCCCAACCTGGAAGGAATCAACTCATTAGGGTACAAGGGAGACCTTCCAGAGCTACCAAAACCTGAGGGTGAGTTTAGGGTTGCCGTCCTTGGTGGCTCTACCGTTTTTGGCCATGAACCCAACTTTGAAAAGATGACCGGTGAGATGTCTTTGCCCCACTACCTAGAAAAAGAACTTCAAAAACAAGTGGGCTCTCACGTGAGGGTCTATAATTTTGGAATTACATCCACAGTTGTACAACAAGAGCTCGCGCGTACAGTCATGGATGTCATTACGTTCAAACCAGATTTAATTTTATCTTACGGAGGCGGCAACGATTACCTTAATCCTCACTCTGTAGGGTATCCGCATCGGTATGTTTATCATGAGGTGAACCCATTATGGATCACCGACGTGTCTGAATATCCTGCTTTTCGACTTTTCTTTTTTGGTAGTTTATTGGTAAGAACACTTTTTCGTACTTACTATGAGGGTTACTTTGAACGGCTGCGAAAACCACGGCATTATGACGCTAAAAATGCACCCTTTTATAGTGTGCCTGAAATAAATTATGTTGAATCTCTATATAGGATGCAAGTCATCAGCCAAGCATTCGGTGCAAAATTTGCCGCCTTCTTTCAACCCCTCAGAATTTTTTACCAAGGAAGTGAACCTGAAAAAAGAGATCTGGCTCAATACAATAATAATATCCAAAAAGCTGTTAAAGCAAAGAAGGTTAAACACTTTCAAAATCTGTTTGATGTTTTTAAAAATGATTCCACCTCTGTCTGGACAGACGAAATACATCTCACCGACTCTGCAAACAAAAAAATAGCTCAATATTTGGCACAGCAACTCAAGACTTTCATCAAAAAAGGGCCGCATCAATAAAGGTCTACTTTGTTGTAGTAAATCCTTGAATTTTATCCCAGGCCCTTAAGTAGTTATAGGCTTGCATGACTTGAAAATCCTCTGACAGCAACTCCTCATGAGGCTGCTTGGCTTTTTTTGATGAGCTACTGTCTTGAGCCCACCAAAAATCAATACTGCTTTTAGAAGATTTCTTTTTTGCCTCTTTCTCACCAAGTAAATGACCTTTGATGTCTTTTTCTCTCTTCACACGCCGCTTAACCTTAGCCTTTTTCAAAACTTCTTGATTAAAATTATCCACAACAACATCGGGCACAATGCCCTCAGACTGAATTGAACGTCCACGAGGCGTATAATAGCGAGCAACTGTTAACTTTAATCCTGATCCATCACCCAATTTAACAACAGATTGGACAGACCCCTTTCCAAAACTTCTTTGTCCCATAATGAGAGCTCTTTTATTATCTTGTAAAGCTCCTGCAAGAATTTCACTAGCACTGGCGGAGTATTCGTCAATTATAATCACTATAGGGAAATGCTCATAAGTTCCTGGTTTTTTTGCATACAATACTTCTTTTTCTTTTTTATTTCTTCCAATTGTGCTGACAATGGTTCCCTTTTCTAAAAAAAGATCACTGATTTGTACCGCCTGCTCCAAAAGACCCCCAGGGTTTCTACGCAAATCAATGATCATTCCTTTAAGCTCTTTATGCTTTTTCTTATGATCTTTAATAAAACGCTTTAAATCCTTAGCTGTGTTTTCAATAAAGCTAGTTAATCTTAGATAGACATAGCCCTCTTGCAGGTCTGTATACTTAACGGACCGTATTCTAACTGTACCTCTCTTGATTGAAAAAACTTGGGGACTCTCAAAGCCCTCTCTGAATATTCCTAATTTTACAACAGACCCCTTTTTGCCTTTCATTCTTTGAGCCGCTTCCACCAAACTCAATCCCTTTGTAGATTCTCCATTAACTTCAACAACTTTATCACCAGCCTTAAGACCTGCTTTCCACGCCGGAGTATCTTCAATTGGGGAAATGACTGTAAGAACCCCATCTTGCAATGTGATCTCTATTCCTAACCCACCAAACTCTCCGCTGGTTTCAGATTCAAATTCTTTGTAAATTTCTGGAGGAAGAAAATTAGTGTGTGGGTCTAGCTCTTTTAACATCCCCTTGATCCCCCCATAAATTAACTTTTTGGTATCTACCTCTTCAACATAGTACTGTTGAACATAGTTAAGAACTTTTGCAAAAAGCTGAAGATCAAGATATCTTTCTTTTGCAAAACTTGTCACTGAATTGAAATTCAATACCGTGATGAGAGCTCCAGAGGTAATCAATCCGAGAGTGATTGATTGGATGTTTAGAGGCTGTTTTCTCATGGTGTTATCTCCTAAAGTTGAGATCTTTTTATTTCTTCTTTTGTAAACCAGTCTTTGGGGTCTACTGCTTCTGTAAAATGTCGAATTTCAAAATAGAGTCCAGGCTCCATAGCCCTATGACTAGTCCCTGTAAATGCAATGATCTCACCAGACTTAATATTGTCCCCAGCTTTGACAGTCAGATTTTCTGCATTTCCATAAATAGAATAGTAATGATCTCCATGGTCCAAAATAACAACTTTTCCATAGCCTGGCAGGTCTCCAGCAAATGACACCGTACCGTCAAATACTCCTGAGACTTCAATTCCTTTGGGAGTATTGTAGAAGAGCCCTTTGTGAGTCAGCTGAAAGTCAAACTCTTCGTTCTCAATCACTCCAAAGCTCTCTGTTATCATGCCTACAACAGGATGTAGCAAACGACCTCTTCGCTCAAAAAATGATGGCTTGAGTAAACCCTCAACCTCTTTGCTCATTTTTGCGTCCGTAAAAAATTTACTTCTGGCTCTGAGACCTTTCAATCTCTCTTCATATTGCCTACGAGTCTTACGTAATTGACTAAGTAAATGAGATTTAGATTTTTGTTGTTGAGTCAAAAGGTGCCTCTGTCTTTTCAGTTGAGTCTGATTTTTAACCAGTTTTTCAACCTTTGTTTTGAGCTGATCCTTTTGCTGTTTCAAATTATGGAGGCTAACTTCAAACCTTCTGATCACCCTATAGTCTCTATCAGAGAGTAGTTTTAAATATTTAAGGTTTTTGTCAAATTCTTGCCCACTTTCTGAACCAAAAAGAATTCTCATAGTTCCCTGGCCATTCAACGTATAAAGAGTTCTTAGTCTCTTACTAAGACCCTCTCTCTCTTGATCAATTCGTGCTTCTAATTGAGCGATGGATCGGGCCATTTTTTTGACCTGATTTTGAGAAGCCATCACCTGGTTAGTCAGCCTCGAACGCATCTCTGTCATAAATTTCATTTTTTTATTAATAGAATAAAGGCTACCAAGAAGTTTTCTCTGACTTTTTTCTTCTTTCAGTAATTTACTTTTTGTAGTTACCAACCGATGAGCAATGTCATTGATCTCAGATTCACCAGAGACACCATATCTGCTGCAAACCATCAAAAAACACAGCACAGAATAAGAAAGCCCTCCCCTTACCACTGCTCCAGCCTTTCCGCAGCAGCCCACCCCGTAGATATTCTACGTACACACACATAGGCCCCTCCAGCACCAACCATTGCACCCAACAATGGAATTAAAAAAAACATACTTACCGAGAGCACCTGTATCTCACCTCTCAAACCAAGAAATGCAAGTTCAGATACAATCAATTTTGACTGCCATAAAATAAAAATCCAGCACATAAAAATAGCCAATAGAGCACTTGAAAATCCGAGCATCGCACCTTCTAGAAGAAATGGAGTACGTATTCTATTTTGTGTGGCACCAACCAGTTCCATAACTTCAATCTCATCTCGACGGGTAAAAATAGAGCTCCGAATAGAGTTCCCCACGATCAATAAACTTCCTGCGATCAAAATAACCACAATAGCCCAACTAGATTTGGCAAACTGAGATACCAGAGAAGAATAGTTCTCGATCCAACCCTGCCCATAGCTAACCTCATCCACACCAGGAAGCGTCTTAACAAAATCTGCCAGTGAAACCAACTTCTCAAAAGAAGAGGCTTTGCCTAAGTTTTCCGTTAATTCAATCTCATAAGAGGCTGGCAATGGGTTACTAAAATTCTTGTCTTCGATAAGGTCAGGAGCAAACGACCCCATCTGGCTCAAAAATGTCTCGACCGCCTGATCTTTAGAGACATACTTGACCTGCCTCACAAACTCACTTTTCCTAATCTTCTGTCCAATTTCATTGAGTGTTTCTAAACCTATGTCGTCACTTAAAAATGCTGTCATCTCCACATTTTCACCCCACTGGGTGAGAACCTGATCCAGGTTTTGATAAATAGAGATAAACAGTGTAACGACAAAGAAGGTCCCCGTGAGTACTACCAACGTCGTACCCTGGATGACAGAATGATTTTTCCAGCTCCTCAAATATCCTTCTAAAAAGTCACCCAACATTCTATTCATGCCTCCTGAATTTCACCTTGCTGGATTTCAACAACACGCTTCTTGCTGCTTTTTACTAGCTCATGATCATGTGTTGCCACAAAGACAGTTGTCCCCTGGGCGTTGACTCTTTCAAGTAATGACATGATTTCACGGCTCAGATCTGGATCCAGATTTCCTGTGGGCTCATCTGCAATCAAAACACCTGGCCTGGGAACAATAGCCCTTGCAATAGCCACTCTTTGTTGTTCCCCGCCTGAGAGTTGCTCAGGGTACATGGTTCTTTTTCCCAATAAACTCACCTGATCCAACACTTCATTGACCCTCGCTTGAATGGCCGCTGGCTTTTCATTTCGAACAACCAATGGCAAGGCCACGTTTTCAAATACCGTACGACTTTTTAATAGCTTGAAATCTTGGTAAACCACACCAATTCGTCGACGAAAAAAGGGAATTTCCCGACTCTGAATCTTATTTAAATCATAACCTGCAACTCGAATATCACCAGAACTCGCTCGGTCAAAAGCTGAAATCAATTTAAATAACGTTGTTTTTCCTGCCCCACTAGGACCAATGAGAAAAACAAACTCTCCTTTATCATTTTCAAGATTAATATCTTTGAGGGCAGAAACCTGTCCAGAGTATGTCTTATATGTATGTGAAAATTGAATCATTCTTTTATTGTAACTACAGAGAGATCAACTGACCACTTAGCAACAGGTCTAGAATTTTCTTATGTTGGAATTTCATCGCCATTCGAATAAACTCCGCCTGTTTTTTTTGCTCTCCCGGAAGTATATCATCGTAGGGGGTTTTAATACTCTTTACCACAGCACCATCTCGGTAGACTCGGCTTACCAAAAATGGATTTTCTAGACCCCAGTCTTCTGTCTGGACATGGTAGTTCAACCCACTCAATAAAATGTCAGAATTGTATCCTTTTTCCATAAAAATACCTTATTTCAGCGTCTTAACTATTCCGCAAAGCCTCTCATTTTGCAACAAAAACAATGCTCTTTCGTTGAAAACCTTTTGTTGCAAACTGAGACATTGGTCCTAAAACGTCGGTCGGGTTTTGCCGATAAGTCCTTAGAGAAACCAGCTCAATCAAAAGAGGGACTTATCGAATGAACTTCTGTGGACGATGGCTCCTGTTGTTACTGGCAATATCAGTGACACTAGGGTGTAGTGAGAAAAAAAGCACCAATGAAATTGATGATCGTACGAGCCCCACTTACCAGGGACCTGCTGAAGAGGCTTATTGTTCCACGGCTTCTGCAGTGGCAAGTCCCGTCACCATTACAGGAACTGCAAAGTTTCAATGGAGACAAACATTTGGAAACTTGATTGTTGGAGGTTTAGGAGCTATTGAAAATACTACTAAACCCATTCGCCGAGCAGAAGTCCGAGCTAAAAATGAAGCTGGAACAGTTGTTCAATGCGGAGAAACTGATAGCTCAGGAAGTTTTTCTCTGGACCTTCCTGGCAACACCGGCACCTATACTATTGAAGTCAACTCGCGAGCTTTCAATGACTACGCCAAAGCTTCTGTGCTCAACAAACCGGAGTTCAATCAATTCTATACCATCACCACTACAGTGGCATCAGACTCGAGCACTAGTGTTGGAACGATGACTGCTCCGGCCACAGCCTCTGCAAATGTAATTGCAGGAGCTTTTAATATTCTAGATCAAATTGTCGAAGCTAATACATATTTAAAAACTTATGCCGGAACAGGGACCTGTGCCAGTATGGGCTGCACAGAGATCAATGTAGCACCAAAGGTCAATGCCTATTGGGTAGCAGGCTTTAACCCAGGAAGCTATGTCGGCACGAGCGGTGGTCTGAGTTTTTATTTACCAAACTATGCTCGGCTATTCATTCTTGGTGGAATCAACGGTAATACCACAGAAGCTGATACAGATCACTTTGACAACTCCATTATTCTTCACGAATTTGGACACTTTCTAGAGGATCAGGTCTTCAAATCAAACTCTCCAGGAGGCTCTCACGATGGTCAATCAGTGATTGACCCCAGGCTAGCCTGGAGCGAAGGATGGGGAAACTTCTTTCAAGCAGCCGTCAGAAACTCTGCTGATTATGTGGACTCTCAAGGAAACACAGACGGCTCCACGAGTCTTATTTTTAATGCAAATATTGAAGACAATACCAATAATACTTATGATGACCCAAAACCAGGGGGATCTGACCTCTCTAAAGGCTATGGTACTAATGGTGAAGGGAACTTCAGAGAATTTTCTGTCAGCCGGGTTTTGTGGGACAGTATCGACAGTGCCAATGATTCTGAAAGTATCACGGGTGGGTTTTCTGAACTCTGGAGTGTTGTCACAAATCAATCTTGGGGTTGGTTAGCCTCAAAGTGGAAATTTCGATCACTGGGATTATTTCACAAATTGCAATCAGAAATGGGCGGCAGTGCCACTGACTGGTCCTCGATTCGAGCACTGGAACGTCAAGTTAATTCTCGCAGGGAGTATGCCCAGTACATAACTCCCGATGCCTCGTGTGCTGATGCCAATTACTTCGTGACTATTGATCCTGACTCCGCAGTAAGTGGCAGCCCAAACACTGATTATTTTGAGAATTATGATTTTTACCACCTGTCTCTAACATCAGCTTTTACGGGCACGTTCCTACTTGAATACAGCGATAGCAATGGAGCTGGAACAAAAATAGATCTTGATATCCGAATCCTCGATAAAGATGGGCGCATTAATAACAGTTCCGATATTGTTGCCCAAAACATTGATGACAATGCCAGCTCCAGTCCTTCTGTGGCCGAAAGCACATCTATCAGTAATCTCAGTTTACCGGCAGGCGACTATTTAATTCAAATATTCTCTTGGAATGGAACTGGAACTCCCGCCCAATACAATATGAAGTTGAACAATATAAAATTATGTTTGAAGGATCCTTAATGAAGACATTTTTTATACCCACTCTCATTCGCATCACTATATTTTTAGGGCTGATCCTTATTGCTGTATTTTCTGTCAGTGAGCGAACTTTTGAACCACCCTCCTCTGACTATCATCGAAGAGCTCTAGCAAGTGTTTCAAGAAAAAAACACACCCACTCTCATCATGACTATAATCGCAATTTGCCTATTCGCCATACAGAAAAGCTTCTTGCCCCCGTAGCCATTGTTGTAGAGCCTCACGGCCCGGCAGCCACTCAAGCAGGAGATGAGTTTGAATTAAGAGTCACCATTAAGTCTCGCTACGACCTTTCTAGCTTAGAGACTGAGTGGATTCTCCCTCAAGGAGTGGAGCTAAAGTTGGGCTCCTTAAAAGACACTCTTTATTCTATAAAAAGTAATGAGGTAAGAGTTGTTCACGCAATTTTTCAGCAAATGGGTGGCAATAATGAGCAAATTCACTTTCGGGTAAAAAGCCTGGACAGTCATCTGCCCTTTGGAGCTTCAATTCAATACAACTCACTGGATCAAAGCGACATCGACGAAAGCATTGCCGCACTTGAAAAAAGAGCCCGAGCCTACATGAAGGATCAAAAAGCCAAAGTGGTGAAATAAAAACCAGTCATCAAATAGGAATAACCATTAAATCGGGATTTTGTAACTCATGCTGCAAAATCCCCTGAATTGCATCTAATGTCCCCATCATGGCACTAGGGCATCCACCACAAGCCCCTTGGTAAAGAATATGAACTTCGTTATCTTTAATTTTAATCACTTCAAGGTCACCACCGTCTGCCTGTAGACCTGGGCGAATAGTTCTATCCAAAATTTCTTCGATAACTCTTTGCTCCTCAGACATGGTAGAGCGATCTGGACGCTGGTTTTTTGTTTCAGGCTCACCAAAATCTGGATTGTGTGTCGGTATATTGACCTTCAAAACTACAACCACTTGTTCAACCAGATCCTCAAGCTCCAACTCTCCATTGTGGGTGACCGTCACTGTATTCTGAAAAAAGTGAAGCTGTTTCACCCCTGGCACCTGAAATAAGTGCTCTGCCAGTGGGACTTCCGGAATGTCAGCAGGTGAATCGACAGTGGCCTTTCCCTCGGACTTCAATTCCTGATTAACGACAAACTTTATCGCCATAGGATTCGGTGTCTGTTGAGGCCTAACAAGAATATCTTCCGAGGACAGCACGGGTGCATGATTCATACTAGAAAAACTCCTTTGCTTTTCTGACTGCTGAGACAAGTCTTTCAACATCCTGCTCTTCGTTATATATACTAAAAGAAGCTCTTGTAGTGCCCAAAATGCCTAATCGACTCATCAATGGCTGACAACAGTGATGCCCGACTCTCACCGCAACTCCCTGTTGGTCTAGCAGTGCTCCTAGGTCACCATGATGAATTCCTTCCAGTTCAAAAGATACCACATTCATTTGCTTGTTGGGCTGGCCAATAATCTTTAACCCGTCGATAGCCGATAGCTCTTCTATAGCAAGCTTCATCAATTGAGACTCTTTAGAAGATATCTCATCTATTCCAATCTCATTGATGAAATCAATGGCCGCTCTCAAGCCAATGGCTCCTGCCACATTAGGAGTACCCGCCTCAAAACGTTGAGGCGACGATAAGTAGGTCGTTTTAGAAAAACTCACTTGATCAATCATAGACCCCCCTCCTTGCCAGGGAGGCATTTCATTTAATAGATTTTGTTTTCCATAAAGAACTCCAATTCCTGTGGGTCCAAAAGCTTTGTGACCAGAAAATACCAGAAAATCACAACCCCACTTTTGAACGTCTGTCTTTATGGTAGTTATGCTTTGAGCAGCATCAACGACAATCACAGCCCCTACTTTTTTAGCAAGAGCCACCATTTCTTTGAGTGGCACGACTGTACCCAAAGCATTAGACACATATAAAAAACTAACAATTTTAGTGTTTTCGGTCAGCTGATTTTTAAAAGATGCAATATCCAAATTGCCGTTTCCATCGATGTCTGCCACTCGAATTTTTGCACCTGTTTTGTGAGCTATCATTTGCCAGGGCACAATATTGGAGTGATGCTCCAATTGAGTTAAGAGAATTTCATCACCAGGGTTTAATTTTGCACTCCCATAGCTTGCCGCAATCAGATTTAAGCTCTCTGTTGTTCCCCGAGTAAATATAATCTCTGAAGCACTGGATGCATTCAAAAAATGAGCCACCACCTCCCGTGCCTGTTCATAAAAACCAGTTCCTTGGTTTGCAAAAAAATGTGCGCCCCGGTGGACATTCGCCACTTCAGACTCATAGTAGCTCTGGACTCTTTGAATCACCGACTTTGGCTTGAGAGACGTTGCAGCACTGTCTAAATACACCAGGGGGTGCCCATTCACATTTAGCTGTGTCTGAGGGAATAAAGACTTCATCTCACTCACTGGACAAACCTTTTAGACTGCTCGAGGCTCTGCTGAAAATCCACAAGAGAATTTTCCAACCAAGAATAAGCACAAGCCCTCAACTCTTTGGATTCTACTTTTAATAGAACTTCCTCAACAAAGCCCTTGGCTAATATTTTGATGGCCTCTTCTCTGGAAATCGCCCGACTCATAAGATAAAATAATTGGTCCTTATCCAGTTGACCTATTGTAGACCCATGATTGGCCTTGACGTTATCCGCATAAACTTCTAACTCGGGTTTGGAGTCAACTTCTGCTTTTTTACTTAATATCAAGTTGTTATTTAATTGACTGGAGTCTGTTTTTTGCGCTCCTTTATCAATATATATCTTGCCATTAAACACTGCTCGAGAGCTGTCCTTTAATACCCCTTTATAAAGTTGTCGGCTGACTCCGTAAGGCTTAAGATGACGAATATTTACACGAAAATCTATATGCTCCTTATCTTTTGCTAAATACAACCCATTACAAATACTTTCTGACCCCGTACCATTTTGCTGAACAGTCACAGAATGTCGAAGAACTTTACCACCGCAAAAAAAACAACTGGATTGAAAAAAACTATCTCTCCCTTGGCTCACCTCAAGGCCAGAAATACTTTTGTGAGACCCTGAAGCAATGACCTGCTTGACGTGGTGAACCCTCGCGGAATCAGCGAGCTGCAACTTCACCAAACTGTTAACAAGCCCAGACCCTTTTCCTTGAATATTTTCATGTAAATGAAGCTCAGCCCCCTTACCCACTTGAATCAAAACTAAAGGTTGGCAAAAGGACGTGTCCACCGGAGAACTGTAAATAGAGTTTAAAGTGAGTACATCTTTGATAGAAGCACCACTTGATACTTCAATGACTAAAATATCTGATGGCGCGCTGAGAGATAAGGCTTCAAAGCCATCCTTGAAAGAAATAGAAGAGAGATCACTTATATCCTGGTCCGTCAGTGTTCTTGTGCCCAGTGATCTCCACGAAACTCCATCCAAAACCTGTGCTCCCACCAAGTGACCATTCCGCAGCTCAAAGCTGTTTCCCGTTGTTATTTTCACTTCTGGTGCTGCAGGGACAAACTGTATATCTGATGCAAGTAGAGCATTGATATTTGTGTATTTCCAGTCTTCATTCTTTCGGCTTGGAAACCCCATACGCTCGAAGGCGCAAAAAGCCCCATTGCTCATGGCTTCTAAAGAAGTCAATTTTTGGTACTCAGAAAAGCTATTTTTTACCTGCTGTAGAGAAACAGTCATCAAGTCTCCGCTCCCGCTTCCGCAATCCATTCATAACCCTTTTCTTCAAGGGCTTTCGCTAGAGATTTATCACCCGATTTCACTATGACTCCCCCCTGCAGAACATGAACAAAATCTGGTTGAATGTAGTCCAACAGCCGTTGATAATGAGTGATCAGAATCACCGCACTGTTTGCTGATTTCAGTTTATTAACTCCATCAGCTACAATTTTTAGTGAGTCAATATCCAGACCAGAGTCCGTCTCATCTAAAATAGAAAGGCGTGGGTTTAAAACTGCCATTTGAACAATTTCATTGCGTTTTTTTTCACCGCCAGAAAACCCCTCATTCACGGCCCGAAGGAGATAGTCTGGGTTCATGTCTACAATTTTACACTTCTCTTTTGCGAACTTTTCAAACTCGGCCTCTTCCATTTCTGCAACACCTTGATGTTTACAAATAGAGTTAAAGGCCGTATGTAAAAAGTTAAGATTCGTCACTCCAGGAACTTCAATCGGATACTGAAAAGCCAAAAAAACACCCTCTTTAGCTCTCTCATCAGGCTCCATTTCCAGTAAGTTTTTTTGATTGAAGTTGACTTCATACTCTATACTTCCTTCAGTCACCTCGTAGCCAGGATGTCCAGCAAGAATTTTAGAAAGTGTACTTTTTCCCGAGCCATTAGGTCCCATGATGGCATGGACCTCACCAGGGTTAACACTTAGAGAAAGGCCTTTAAGAACTTCTACTTCGTTCACACTTGCATGCAGGTTTTTAATTTTTAGCACCTGATTCAACTCCTGTTTTTATCCAATACTATTTTCAAGCTTCATTTCAATAAGATTCACAGCTTCCACAGAAAACTCTAATGGCAACTGCTTAAAAACCTCTTTGCAAAATCCGTTCACCAACAGCGAAACAGCTTCTTCTTGAGAGAGTCCGCGTGATTGCAAATAAAATAACTGGTCTTCACTGATTCTAGAGGTAGAAGCTTCGTGCTCTAAAATTGCTGACTCATTTTTTACTTCAATGTAAGGGAACGTATTGGCACTGCACTGATCTCCAACAAGCATAGAGTCACATTGAGAAAAGTTTCTTGCTCCTGCTGCTGACGGCAAGACTTTGACCTGCCCTCGATAAGAGTTCACAGAACTATCTGTAGAAATTCCCTTGGAAATAATTGTGCTTTTTGTGTTCTTTCCAACGTGGATCATCTTGGTTCCGGTATCTGCCTGCATTTTGTCATGTGTCAACGCTACCGAGTAAAAAGCCCCCACGGAGCCATCTCCCTGAAGGATGCAACTGGGGTACTTCCAAGTTATTGAAGACCCTGCCTCCACTTGAGTCCAAGAAATCTTGGAGTTTACCCCTTGGCACTTACCTCTCTTGGTCACAAAGTTATAAATGCCTCCACGCCCTTCTTTGTCGCCAGTGTACCAGTTTTGAACCGTTGAATATTTAATCTCAGCATGGTCCAATGCCACCAGTTCCACAACTGCTGCATGCAACTGATTAGAGTCTCTCTGTGGAGCCGTACAACCTTCAAGATAATTCACATAGCTTCCCTCTTCAGCCACTACTAAAGTTCTTTCAAATTGCCCTGTCTCTTCCGCATTAATCCTAAAGTAAGTGCTCAAATCCATTGGGCAGGTAACGCCTTTGGGGATATAACAAAAAGATCCATCGGTAAAAACCGCTGCATTAAGAGCGGCATAGTAATTATCTGCCACAGGAACTACAGAACCCAGGTACTTCTTAACTATCTCAGGGTGAGTTTTTACCGCCTCAGAGATCGAACAAAAAACCACACCCGCTCTTTCTAGAGTCTCTTTGTGAGTCGTTCCCAAAGACACACTATCGAAAACCGCATCCACAGCTACTCCAGAGATTCTTTTTTGCTCACTCAAAGGAATTCCAAGGCGTTCAAATGTTGCCAACAACTCCGGGTCCAGCTCATCCAGAGATTGAGGCTTTTCTATGTCTCGTTTTGGAGCTGAGTAGTAACAAATGTTTTGAAAATCAATTTGTGGATATTTCACGTGAGCCCAGCGAGGCTCTTCCATTTTTCTCCACTGCTGATAAGCCTTGAGTCTCCATCCCAAAAGCCATTCTGGCTCATCTTTTTTTGAAGATATCAATCGAATGATTTCTTCATTGAGTCCTTTGGGAGCGGTATCTGCATCAATGTCAGTGACAAACCCATATTTGTACTCTTTGTTGAAGTTGGCTGTCGCTTCATCAGACGTCATCGATTACTCCGCACTGGCTTTCATTTCAGAAAGAGGGCTCTTCTTTTCTGCTATCAAAATCTCCTGAAGGCTCACTCCTTTATAAAACTCCACTAACCGATTGTTCAGATGGTTGATGGGTTGCTGAATATCACAGCTACCAAATATTTCACAGTTCTCAGATCCATGCAGGCACTTGACAATTCCAAGAGGTCCCAAAACCATTTCGATCAGGTCAAAAAATGAAACTTGAGAAAGGTCACCCACAAGCTGATAGCCTCCCTGAGCTCCTTGCTCGGATCTTAAAATTCCTTTTTGCCCCATAATTTGCATAACTCTAGCCGTGGCATCAAAGGGAACTCCGGTATTTGTTACAACCTCTTTAGCCGTCGTTAGTGACCCCTCCGACTTTCTTGTTATGTATTTTAGGGCCATCAAGGCATATTCCATTTTCTTATTGAGCTTATTCATTGGGGACCACCACAGTTAATGAAATCTTTAGTATTATTAACTCTTTAAACCGCTGCACCATATGTTTTGATAAACCCCATAAGTAATGAAAAACTCAGCCTGAGCCAAGTGAAAGTTAAACGACAAATAGAGTTATTTCAATTAAAATAGGTGTAAATTTAACCTATTTCTGCTTATTTTACGCGACCCTCTGTAAATCTGGACAAACACAGGGGTTTTCAGTAGTTTTTTGCAATGCTCTCAGCCACCTTGCGCCTTTTTTTTATCCTACTTATCAGTGTCGTTTTCATAGGTGGAGCCCTCATGTTTTTGAGGTGGCTGGGTCAATCGCAGGACTTTGCCCCATTCAATCACCCCTTGGTACAGCAGCCCTATTTAATATTTGCTGAAACTGATGGTTTTAGTGAAGCTCCCCCTCAATCAAAAGTTGCTATAGATAAGTTAAAAAAGCTTTGCCCAGAGTGCATCCCCAAGATTGATGCTAGAAGAAGTTTGGATGGCAAGTGGTATGCCTTCCCCTCCTCCAGCCTGGCTGAGTTCAGCTCGCTTGAAGGGTACTTCTCTCTGACTCCCAGTAAAACCATTGAAAAGACGAACCATATACTGAGCCTACAACAGGCCGTTGAACTATTCCCAAATACACCCTTTCTGATAGTGGTCCACTCTCGCGACGCCTCCCAATTGAACGAAGTCTTAAAAGCTCTTAAATCTAGGAAGAATCAGGAGAATATTATTCTTCAAAGTCCTTTTCGACAAATACTCACTGACGCCCGTAAACAAAGGCCTACATGGCTCTTTGGAATCAGCCCCTCAGGTATGGCACGGCTGGTGATGATGGAGGCCTTGTACATCGAGCCGATGGCAGATATATGGTCTGATCTTATCATTGCTCCTGTAGAAATACATAAAACCAAAGTGTTCACCCCTAGGCTCTTGGCCGAACTAAGGCGCCGCCACAAGCTATTAATACTCGAAAACCCTGGCCCACTGGACCAATTACCTGCCCCACTACAAAAGGCCGTTAACGGCGTAATTACTAAAAATATTTCTGAAGCTCTTTCCTATTTCAAGTCTCGTTCAATAAAGTCTAACTAACCTACGGACTTTCATGACACTCAGTAATAGCCATGGACATTTCAGCAGCTCTCGTTATCCTGTATTATACCGACCCAGTTTAAGCTTCTTAAGGTCGGTGTAAGGAGCTGTTAACAGCCTCTTTCACAATTTGTCTGGAGGAACTTTGATTATGAATTATGCGTGGGCTACAGATCAGGTCTCTGTTGGAGTGAACACCGGCGCCTGGCATGCCATTACATCTGCCAATATTGTTGTACAACTCACCCTTTTGATTCTAGTCATCATGTCTGTCATTTCATGGGCTATTATCATCTCCAAAAAGAAACAATTTGATACGATAGATAAGGCCGATGAACCCTTTGAAACAGCATTTTGGAAGGCGCAATCATTGGATGAAATTTATGAACGAATTGCTGATTATCCTGGTAGCTGTTTGGCTAATGTTTTCAGAGCCGGTTACTCTGAACTCCGAAAGATGGCGGACTCCAACCTAGCGTCTAACTCTGACGATGATTCCACCCCCATGCTTTCAGGTATTGATAACTTAGAGAGGGCCTTAAAAAAAGCCATTGATTCTGAAGTAGGGTCTTTGGAAACTCGGCTTGGCTTTTTAGCCACTACAGGCAGCACAGGCCCATTCATTGGGTTGTTCGGTACTGTCTGGGGAATTATGGGATCCTTTCAAAAAATTGGCCAAACAGGAATGGCCAGTCTTGCTGTTGTAGCCCCTGGAATTTCGGAAGCCCTCATTGCCACAGGTGTAGGACTCTTTGCCGCTATTCCAGCAACTGTTGGCTTTAATACTTATTTAAATCGTTTACGCAAACATGAGTTAAAATTGAACAATTTTGCCTCAGACTTTTTGAATATCGCCAAACGTAATTTTTTTAAGGATCACTGAGTTATGGGAATGTCAGGAGGAAACTCAAGCTCCAGAATGGTTATGAGTGAAATTAATGTCACTCCCCTTGTTGATGTCATGCTGGTTCTACTCATTATATTTATGGTCACAGCACCTATGATGCAGCAAGGACTGGATATTGAGTTGCCAGAAACCGCCAGTACGGGTGTGGCCACGAATGATGAACCGTTTATTCTGGTAATTAAAAAAAATAAAAAAATCTATGCTGGTGATGCAGAAATGGCTCCCAACAACCTTGCTGAAAAACTCCGTGCTATTTTTGCGACTAGAAAGAATAAGCAAATTTATATCCAAGCTGACAAAACTGTGGATTACGGAGTTGTCGCACAGACCATTGGCGAGGTCCGGTCCGCTGGAATTTACTCAATTGGTTTAATAACGATTCCAAAAACGAACTGAAGAAACGTGAGCAAGACCGTTACGGCAACGCAAACATTTGAAGATCCTTTTAGGAAATTTCTTGTGATTTCCGTAGCGACTCACATTGTCTTAGGCCTTTCCTTTCTCCTAAAGACTGCTTTTTTTCCACAGGATCCCATTGACATCCGGTCAGCCATTCGAGTTGATGTTGTCGGCATGCCCGACAAGGTGGAAAAAACCTCTCAACCTAAACCCAAAGCTCCCAAGAAGGTCCAAGTTCCAGACAATCCCGCCCCAAAGCCCAAGCCCAAGCCCAAACCTGCGCCAGTCATCAAAAAACCAAAAAGCCCCAAGGTTAATTTAAACAAAGCAAAATCTGATCAAGAAAAGGCCCTAGAGCGACTCAAAGCTCTAGAGGCCATTGAAAAAATAAAAGAAGAATCTCAAAAAGAGGACTCTATCGAACAGGAGTATAAAGGAAATGTCATCAGCTCAGGCTCCAGCTTAACTGGACTAGACCGTATTGCTTTTGAAAAATACTTTGATGATATGCAGGCTCATGTCAAACAGCAGTGGAACCTACCCACTTGGTTAGCTAATGCCAAATTAAAGGGAATCGTTGCTGTAAAAATTGATGAAAGGGGGTATGTTATTGACCGTGTTATAACACAGCCTTCTGGAAATGATGTTTTTGATAACCTGGTCCTTGAGACAGTGGAT
Source organism: Bdellovibrionia bacterium (assembly GCA_030432925.1). Taxonomy (GTDB): domain Bacteria; phylum Bdellovibrionota; class Bdellovibrionia; order Bdellovibrionales; family UBA1609; genus JABSOQ01. Next base: position 26,029 of record JAUILT010000013.1, read on the forward strand.
AGGGCATCTCCTTTCCCTCCACCTCCCAATAGACTTAAAACCGTGTTAAAGTTAAATGGATTTCAACTGGGATTCCCAGACTAATTCTCTTTGGAGCGAGCCAATGAAAATACTTAATAAAACATATGTTACGATAATCACTTTAGCGATCTCACTTACTTTTTTCGCGCTTACCAGCATACAAAATGCTCACGGCAGTGATTCAAAAATCTACATCAGTGTTGGAGAGGCTAAAGTTAGAAAAAGTTTGCTCGCCCTGCCAGCCTTTAAGTATTTTAGTGCTTCAAAATCCAAAGCAAATATTCAATTGGGCGACGAACTCTTTAAGATTATCTATAATGACCTCAATGTCTCTGGGCTATTCACCTTTATTAAACCTGCTGCATTTTTGGAGAACCCTCAAAATACAAGCCTAAAGCCCGCCCCTGGAGATTCCAAGGGGTTTAAATTTAAAAACTGGAAGACTATTGGAGCTGAGTTTTTAATCCGTGGAGGTTATAAGGTTTCTGGAAATGACCTCTCCCTTGAAATCTATGTTTACCATGTACCTCAAGCTAAGTTGATTATGGGAAAAACCTATGAAGGCTCAAAATCCTCTGTTCGCAAGATTGCTCATGCGTTTTCTAACGATCTGATGAAAAGTTTAACGGGAAAAAGGGGTATGTTTGATACTAAGATTGTGGCTTCAGTATCAAAACCTCCCGGCTCTAAAGAAATTTTTATTATGGACTGGGACGGGGCCAATCCTAAAAAAATCACTAACCACAAGTCCATTGCCATATCTCCAGCCTGGTCCACAGATGGAAATAAAATCGCCTATACCGCCTTTGCCTATCACCCAAAGGCTAAAACCAGAAATGCCGACTTATTTTTATACAATATTAAATCTGGTAAGCGCTGGTTAATTAGCTACAGAAAAGGTATCAACTCTGGGGCCACATTTTTACCTGACGAAAAGCACCTGCTACTCACCATTTCACAAACAGGAAGTCCTGATATTTTTAAAATGACTGAAGATGGAAAAAAACTCACTCGAATCACTCGTGGACCAGGTCGATCCATGAATGTCGAGCCAGCTATCTCACCAGACGGAAAAACTATTGCCTTTTCCTCCGATAGAAGTGGCAAACCTATGATCTATACAATGAGTGTCCATGGTGGGCCTGCTAAACGATTGACTTTTGCCGGTAAGTATAACGCCAGCCCTACTTGGTCACCTGATGGTAAAAAAATTGCCTTTGCCGGTTTCGATAAGGGTCACTTTGATATCTTTATTATTAATGCAAACGGCTCAGGCCTAAAACGCTTAACTAAGGCTAAAAAAACCAATGGCAAATGGGCTAATAATGAATCTCCCACTTTTTCACCTGACGGAAGTGCCATTATGTTCACCTCAGATCGAAGTGGAACTCACCAACTCTATATTGTCTCCCCTGATGGTAATAATGAAAGACGCATTACATTTGACAGAAAAAGTTATGAAAAACCTAAATGGTCCCCCTTTTTAAACTGACGTGAAGCATGGCGGTTTTACTTGTTGATGAGTACTCTAAGGATCAGATCAAGGAAGCCGCCGTAACTTGCCCAGCCATTCAACGTTATCTAAAGCTGATCCAATCTCCTACCAGCAGTTTTGAAGATAAGCTCCGAAGGGAACGTCATACCTTTTGGCTACGATCAGCACTTGCTGTTTATTTTAATAGTGCCCCTGACAAAGACATCTGTCGATTTTGGAGTGAAAGTGCTGATTCTTTAATTCTAAAAGCCTGGAACTACCTGGGGTTGAATCAAATGCCTTTAGGTTTATTTGCGTTGGGCAAGCTTGGCTCCATGGAGCTCAACTTAAGCTCTGATGTTGATTTGCTGGTCACTGGGGCTCCAGAAAACTTAGATGAAGCCACTCGGTCCATAAAATATTTTAAGAGGTTGTTGAGTGACCCAACAGAGATGGGGTTCACCTTGCGGGTGGACTTTGATCTTCGTCCTGACGGCTCGTGGGGACCTTTAATTGTAAGCATTCCTCACTTTCAAGATCATTATTGGTCCCGAGGTGAAACTTGGGAGCGTCTAGCAATGATTCGTTTAAGAAGCATTGCCGGACCAGAACCTCTGATCGAATCTATCAAAGATCTGGCTGAACGTTTTTGTTACAGAAAATACCTGGACTTCACTCTCATGGAGGATTTGAAATCCTTACGAACTCGAATTCATGCTAAAACACTAACCACTCCGTCAGATGCACTGGACTTAAAACTTTGTGTTGGCGGCATCCGCGATGCTGAGCTATTTATTCACTCTTTGCAGGTAATCCATGGAGGACGCCACCCCTCACTAAGGTCCCCAGAAACATCTATTGCTTGTGAGAAGCTTGCTGAAGCTCTGCCAGATTCACAATATCCTTTGAAAAGGCTTCTCAAGCTTTATTGGGTAATGAGAAATCTCGAAAATAAAGTACAAATATATTCTGATGAGCAGACACACACCTTGCATAAATCTGGCCCCTACCCAAAGCCTGTTGAAGACATGTGGGCTCTAGCACAATCCACCACCAATGAAATTAACCAAATAGTTTCAGGTCTACTTGGTGACCTTGACCACACCCAAAATCAGCTGCCCAAATCATTAGAGAGACAAAATGAGTGGTTAAAAAACCTGGGATTCTCACAAAACTCCATCAGCAAGCTATGGCCTGAGATTATCAAAGCCAGTGCATTATCACACAGAAAAGATCGAGACGAAAATGCCAGAAAAGACTTTCTTTATACCTTTGTCACCTCTCTTGCTACGCGCTCTTTTCGGCAAGATTTAGCTCTAGGAGTATTTTTGGACTTTGTTCGATCCGTTCGCGCAAAATCAACACTGTTCAATCTGATTCTTCGAAATGCAAAACTCATGGATAAACTTGTCATTCTATTTGCAAGCTCTCCTTACATGGGTCAATTGATCGCCTCACGACCAGAGCTGATTGATAGCTTTTTATACGGCCTTCATGAACTCTCAGATGATACTGAAGAGTCATTGCAGCTCCTGTTTGAAAAACGTCAGTTAGCTGAAATTCACGCTGCCATTTCTTTTTTTGTTCATTTGGATCCAGAACCCGTAAGCCACTCTCTTTCGCTCTCCGCTGATGAAATCGCCCTAAACCTAAGACAACTTGCGTTGGCTGAAATTCCGGGCTCTAATTTTGAGATTTTATGTCTTGGTAAGTGGGGGTCCAAAGAAATGGGGTTCAACTCAGACTTAGATTTTGTACTTGTTAAAGATGGCAACATCACACCAGATGATCATCGTGCCTCAAAAAGGTTTATCAACTTTATGACAAGTTCTCAAAAAGGGGGGCGTATTTATGATATTGACATGCGATTACGCCCCTCTGGAAACTCCGGTCCCCTTTTAGTGTCTCGACCTCAGCTCGTTAACTATTTAAAAACCAGAGCACAACCCTGGGAACGGCAAAGCTATTTAAAAATGCGACCACTTCAAACTTTAAATGGCTGGTCTCAAAAAGTTCTCATTGAAAAACCTCTCTCTTCTGATGAACTGAACGAGCTTGCAAGAATCCGCAGAAAACTGATTAAAAAGCCCCAAGGAGAAACTGTTGATATCAAATATGCTCCTGGTGGATTGGTTGAACTCGAATTTGCGGCACAAACGGCTATTCTAAAAAAACAGATTCTCTCAGAAGACGGATCCACCCCCGCCCTTATTCAACTCCTTGCAAAAAATTGCCCCCGCTGGAAAAGCCAGAAAAAATATTTGATCACCCGCTACCTAGAACTTAGAACTTGGGAGCAGTTGCTTCGACTGACAATGCAAAGCTCTTCTACAAGCTTATCCAAATCTGGCGACTCCCTGCGGCAAGTGAGTGCCCACCTAAACTACGAACCAGAAGATTTTTTTGTTAAGGTCTGCCAATCTCTTGAGGACACATGCCAAATCCTCAAAGACCTTGACCCCATTTACACTTTTGGTACAAACAGCTAAACAAATGACTGGCTTTTTAAGTCTGCCCACCTGGAGGCATCTTATGCAAAGACACAAGTTACAAATTCAACCATGGTCCTTGGGTATAGTTCTGATGATTTACATCTTTGCCTTCATGCTTTTTTCTATCAACGCAAAAGCTGTCGAAGAAAAAAAGACGGATGCTCCCGTAAAAACTGAGGCTGCAACAGCGAATAAAAAAGCGACAAACCCAAACAAGAAGGGAGTCCCCCGCCGTATGTACGCAATATTTGAACTGACTCACGGAGGAAAAGATTTTGGAAAGTTCAAGGTCCGCCTGTTCCACAAAAGGGCTCCGGAAACTGTAGATAACTTTGTTGGCCTCGTCGAAGGGACAAAAAAATTTCGTGAATTCGATAAGAAAAAAGGGGTTATTGGAAAAGAAGTGGCACGTCGATTTTACGATGGCTTAAGCTTCCACCGAGTCATTCGTGGCTTTATGATCCAAGGGGGAGACCCTCTTGGCAACGGAACTGGTGATCCTGGGTATAAGTTTGATGATGAGTTTCATCCAAATCTCAAGCACTCTAAGCCCGGAATACTATCAATGGCCAACTCTGGCCCCAATACCAATGGCAGTCAATTTTTTGTAACTGTCGCCAAGACTTCTCACCTAGACAACCGCCACTCTGTTTTTGGCGAAGTGGTTGAAGGCTATGATATTGTTGAGTCTGCCTCAAAGGTTCCTGTTCACCCCGGAGATAACCGTCCGGTAAAACCTCTGATCATGAAAAAAATCACTATCGAAAGACACCACTAAAAAGGGCTTGCCTCGGTAATAACCAAAAATTCTAACCTTTGATTTTTAAAGGGCGCTCTCGCATCTCCTTCAGGGTAGAGAGGCCTCTGGCTTCCATGGGCCATGCTTGCTAGCCTTGATGGATCCAACCCATGCCTTTTTATCATATATTCAACGACCTGGCTGGATCGTGATGATGATAGCTTCCAATCAGAGTTAAAAGGCTTTGGACGTTTTTCCAGTCGATCCACATGACTCTCCACAATAACTCTTCCGTTCAAATTTTTTAAAAGAAAACTCACAGTATCTAAAGTTCTTAAAGCTTGCTTCTCAAATTTAACAGAGTTGTCCGCAAATAACTTAGAGGCATCTAAAGCTAGGCGAACACCATAAATATCGTAGCTAAGATCAATCAAGTAGTTTTTGCGATCTCTTTCTGTCAGCTTTTCTTCTAAAAAGACTTCTATTTCACCCATTGTCTGAGCCGCCTCGTCAGAGGATGTTTTAACCATTGGTAGCGGTGGCTTAATCTGAGTATTGCCCTTTTGAGCCTCGCTAAGGTTTTTGACTCCTCCGACTTCTGTAACTCCAGTCACATTCACAAAAAATTTGCGCACAGATTTTTCAAATTCAGCAGTCTTTTTGGCATTTCTTTCAGACGTCGCATAGAGAACAATAAAAAATGCAAACATCAGCGTAATGAAGTCTGCGTAGGAAACCAGCCAACGTTCATGATTGTCTTCAGGATTATTTCTCTGCCTTTTTCGGCGCGACACTTAGTCAGGCTCCCCATTATCCAACCCTAAATAAGGATTCAATTTTTCTTGAATAATTGCTGGATTGTGGCCCTTTAAAATGCTCAAAGCTCCTTCAAGAATCATTTCCTTAATGTCCATCTCATAGGCCAACTGAGATTTAATTTTTCCAGCAATCGGTAGAAATAGAAGGTTGGCTGACCCCACGCCGTAGATCGTAGCCACAAAGGCGATAGCAATGCCCTTTCCCAAGGCTGAGGTGTCCGTCAGTTGACTCATAATATGGATCAACCCCAGCACAGCCCCTAAAATTCCAACTGTTGGCGCATAACCTCCAGCATCTGTCCAAATTTTGGCTCCGGCGAGCCTACGATTCTCGTAGGCCTCCTGCTCTTTTTCAAAAACTTCTTTGAGTATCTCTTCGCTTGCTCCATCGAGTAAAAATCGAAAAACAGTTTTCATATACTGGCTTTTAAAGCCCTTAATTCTTTTTTCAATAGCCAATAAAGATTCTGCTCGAACGATTTGGGCACAGGTTATAATTTCCTGCGAGATTTCTTTTGCAGTTACATTATCTATTTTTTTAAAGCTGACAAAAAATAAATGTAGGCCTAATTTTAAATCGTTAGATCTATTTGCTACAATCACAGCCCCTGCTGTACCACCAAAGACTATGATAGCTGCAGTGAGCTGCACCAGAGCACCAAAGTGCCCCCCTTCCATTGCATTTGCAAGAACGATGGCACCAATGCCAATTAAAATTCCAGTGAGGGTTGTTTTATTCAATCAACTGCCTTAGTTAAAAATGGCTCAGGTTTTTCTCTCTAGCAAAGCTTAAATCATTAGTTGTTACTCGCAATCGACCACAAAGAAAATGGGCCAACTCCTTATAAAAACTGACAGCAACACTTTGGTTGCTCTTTAAAATATCATCAAGCTTTTTATAATCAATAATCACAACTTCAGACTTTTCAATTGCCGTAGCAGAAGCAGATCGAGGCTCTCCATCCACAAACGCCATCTCACCAAAGTGGCTGCCGGTTCCCAAATTAGCTACTTCAATGTTGTCTCCAGACGAACTTTTCTGATGAATTTTTACAGAGCCATGTCGAATCACATAAAGGGCTGTTGCTTCATCCGTTTGAGTAAAAACATCATCTCCTGGGTTATAAGTGCGAGACTCCCCTGCACTACTGACTATTTCCAATTCCGAGGGGGAAAGGCCTTTAAAGAGATATACATTCTTAAGCAAGTTTTGTGACATTTTCAAACCTCCGGTGCTTATTCAAAGACTAGCATTGATCCTATCCACCGCCAATCGGTACATTCCAGCTAGTGGTGAAAAATTTAATCGGTTGCAACACTCGACCCGGACAAAAGCCGAACAGTTTGGCCCTATGTCCTGAGTTGATATACCAGTCCGATTTGGGTACAGTCCATAATAGAGGAATATAAATTGTGAAAGTATTTGTCACTGGTGCAACTGGATTTGTTGGAGGCTGGCTTGTTAAAGAACTTGTCCGCCAAGGGCACGATGTTACATGCCTTGTTCGCAACCCAGGTGCGTCTCAGAATCTACGCAATGTACGCTTGGTTAAAGGTGATGTAACTGATTTGGACTCCATGGTTCCTCAGCTACGCGGTGTGGAAACAGTTTTTCACCTTGCGGGTGTTGTTGGATATTCGAGAGCCCAAAGAGCCCTTATGAATGCTGTTAATGTACAGGGAACAAAAAACGTTATTCGTGCAATGAAAAAATGCTCCGTCAATAAAATAGTCTATATGAGTTCAGTCGTTGCTATAGGCGCAAGTTTTGATGGCAAGAAACCTCTGAATGAAGACTCAGAATACAATATCAAACACCTGAACCTGGGGTACTTCGAGACCAAAAGGCTTGCAGAACAAGCTGTCTTTGCTGCATCCTCTGTAGGCGACATTGAAGCCGTGGCCCTGAACCCTTCGACAATCTACGGACCTGGTGATGCCCAAAAAGGAAGCCGTAAAACCCAACTTAAAGTTGCTCGTGGTCAATTTCCATTCTATACATCCGGCGGTGTCAGTATTGTATCAGTACGGGATGTGGTCACCGCCACGTTGGCCGCATGGGAAAGGGGTAAAAATAATGAGCGCTACATAGTTTCTGGTGAGAATATTACAATAAAAAAACTCTTTGAAATCATTGCCGAAAAAGCTGACGTCAAACCACCAAGCATTTATCTTCCCAACCCTATTGTACACTCTCTCGGAAAAGTGGGCGACCTACTCGAGAAGTTTGGAAAAAAAGGACCTCTTAACACCGAAAATGCCTGGACCTCTACTATGTTTCATTGGTTTTCTAATGAAAAAGCAAAACGACAACTGGGTCTCAACCCTATGTCCGCTGAACTAGCAATAAAAGAAAGTGTTGACTGGAGCAGAGAGCAGGGTTGGATTTGAAGTATAAAAGCCCTCTCTGGATAGGTATTGGTATTTTTATAAGCCCCCCTTTGGCTATGGGAGCTTGGTTTATTTATGCTCTACTAACTACCCCAGATCTTATTGACCTGAATACTTGCTTTAAAGCCTCCATGAATAACATCCAGGTTTGCCCTGGTGGCACAAACTATACTCAGTTAGATAATATTTCAGAACACATGAAACACGCTGTTATAGTCTCTGAAGATGCTGGTTTTTGGCATCACTCTGGCCTTGATTGGCATGAGTTGAAAGTCAGCTTCAAGGTGAACTTAAAAAGTGGACGCTTCAAAAGGGGTGGATCTACTATTACTCAGCAATTGGTAAAAAATATTTATTTTTCTGGGCAAAAAAGCCTCACTCGCAAAATCCGCGAAGCACTTCTTGCCCTTCGCATAGAAAATAAATATTCAAAAAACCAAATTCTAGAGCGATACTTGAACTTAGTAGAGTTTGGGCCAGATGTATATGGAGTTACTCAAGCTTCAAGGCACTTTTTCTCTAAGCGCCCTGCAGACCTATCTGTTCTTGAAAGTTCTTACCTGGCGTTTTTATTACCCAACCCAAAGGGTTACTATGAATCTTTTCAAGAAGGTGAACTTACCAAGTTTGCTCGCAAAATGGTGCTTCTTATCAGTAAACGAATGTATTTTTATAGAAAAATCTCCTCACTCCAATACTCTCATGCCAAGGCTAACTTGGATCGCTTTCCCTGGTATGGAGTCACTCAATGGGAGTATTCAGAGCTTGATGCCCCTGATCTTGGTAAAATAGATGAAGACACTCTCGAGAAGGAGTTTGAAAAGATTCTCGAGGAAGACATTCCATTTGAACATTCAAACAACAATCCGCTTCCGAAACCTCGCGACAGACATATTGAAACTGAAGAAGCAAAGAACGACGATAATACCCATATTGATCAAGAATAGCTCTGATATATTGCCTGCTAAAATACTTCTCATAGCAGAAACGGCATGTGTCAGGGGCAAACACCAAACAATTTGTTGCATCTGATATGGCATACTCTCCAATGGAAAATAAGTCCCACTGAAGAGGTACATTGGCATAAAAAATCCCGTTTGCGCAAACATAAACCAATCATAGTTTTTTGCAATCGTTGTTAAAAAAACCGCTATCGAAGAAGTCATAAAACAAACCAGTAGCACAACTCCAAGCAATGCTACCACCTCTGTCATCGTAAAATAACCTTGAATGACTCCAACTCCTCCTATTATAAACCCGCTCACCATCCCCTTAGATGTGGCCCAAAAAATTTCACCAACGGCAATCTCCTCAGCAATGATTGGTGTCTGTAAAATAGTTTTAAAAGTTCCCTGCTTAACAAGCTTAGTAAAACAACCATAAGTCCCTTCAAAAAAACAAACCAGCATGGCCGATCCAACCATCAATCCAGGAAAAAAAAATTCAACGTAGTTTTGTCCGCTAACGGGATTAACGTATTGACCTAGCCCATAACCAAAAGCAAATAGATACAATAATGGCTCAATAACTAACCACATGACTGAGACCCATACCGTATATTTAAAGTAGGTGAAATTTCTATGCCAAACGGAAAGAACTCCAGTTCCAAAACTAGGAAGCTGAAATATAGACTTCAAAAAAGGCAAAGCATCCTGTCTCATTAGAGATCCTTAATATCTGTGTTTAAATCATATCCAGCAACTTTTAAAAAAACATCATCAAGGCTAGCTCTCCGGATAATAATATTATCACTGCTCACGCTAGACATAATATCTTTGGCCGGAACAGTATTGGGAATGAATAAACGTATTTTATTATTAAACACTTGATACTCAAATCGATCTCTAATTTTTTCCAAATGATAATCAATGTCTGACATTTCCACATGAAACTCTATCACTTCATTTCCAATATTTGTGCTAATCAACTCTTGGGGAGTTCCTTCACAAAGAGTCCTACCTTTATCCAGAATAACCAATCGATCACAAAGGCGCTCTACTTCTTCCATGTAGTGAGTCGTTAAAACAAGAGTGATTCCTTTGCGCTTGAGACCCAATAATAAGTTCCAAATCCAAAGACGAGACTGAGGGTCTAGGCCCGTTGTCGGCTCATCAAGAAATAGCACCTTTGGTTCTGTCAACAAAGCTCTTGCTATTACAAGCCGACGCCTCAACCCTCCGCTCAATACTTCTACTGACTGATCCATATAGTTATCAAGGTGCATCGAGCGAAGCAGCTCTTTGGACGTTTTGAACGCTTGATTTCTAGGAATACCAAAATACCTGGAGTAAACAAGAAGGTTATCAAGAACGGAAAAGTCAAAATCAAGACCATCCTCTTGAGAAACCACTCCTATCTCCCGTTTTATTTTTTTTATATTTTTTCTAGCATTTAAACCTAAAACAAATAATTCGCCCTTAGTGATTGAAGAGGTTCCATAAAGCATTTTTAGGGCAGTGGTTTTTCCAGCACCGTTAGGACCAAGGACTCCAAAACACTCACCCTCAGAAACCTGAATATTAAGCCCTTGAACTGCGATAAAGTTATTATAGGTTTTAGTGAGGTTTCTTGCCTCTATTATTGATGCCATGACACCAGTATCCCACAGCGAGTGCATGAAGTCGTTATTCCAATAACTGACTGGACCAGTGTCCGGTCAACCATGCCCCCCCATAAGGAATGGCTCATCACTTGTGTCTTTTTGAATGAATGACTCAATGCTCTTAAAGTAAATCTGAACCTGATCTATAAGATCATTTTTATCTTTGATTTGAAAAACGGATTTCCTAAATTTGGCTGAATCTGGGTAACCCGCTGAAAACCAAGATGAGAACTTCTTGATCTGGAGCATGAGAATCTTTTCTTCACAGTCTTTTTCTAAATAAAATTTCAACCGATCCAAAATAAGAAGGAACTGTCGCTCCTCTCTTTGAAGGGGCTGACCGCTCAATCGACTTCTGGCTTCTTGAAAAATCCAAGGGTTCTTTAGGCAGCCCCTTCCAATCATAACCCCATCACAACCTGACTCCTGTAATCGCCTCACAGCCATTTCTGGAGTCATTATATCTCCATTACCGATGACTGGTAGTTTAGCATTTTCTTTAACCCAACGAATATAATCCCAGTCTGCTTTACCATTATACCCTTTAGCCCGAGTTCTCCCATGAATAGCAACCCAAGTGATTCCCTCTTCCCACGCCACTTTAACAACAGCATCGGCATTTCTTGAGCTTTCGTCCCAACCTGTGCGAATTTTAATAGTTACAGGAATACTTACTGAGGACTTTACGGCCTTTAAAACCTTCCTTAATTGTTGAAGGTCTTTTAAAACGGCAGAGCCCGCGCCCTTTTTAACCACTTTGGAAACAGGGCAACCAAAATTCAGGTCTATAAAGTCGGCCCCCATCTGCTCGGCCCGAGATGCGGCCTTACCCAGAAGGTCCAATCTCTCACCAAAGATCTGAATCCCAACAGGGTGTTGAGTGGAGCCAAACTTCATAATTCTCTTTGTTTTTTCACTGGCGTACTCGAGCCCATTCGCTGATACCAACTCAGTGGTGACTATTCCACACCCCATCTCTCTCATAAAAGAGCGAAAAGCACAGTCTGTAATGCCAGCCATTGGAGCTAACAAAAATGGGTTCTCATGTAAGTTTTTTAGCAAGTCTTCATTGTTCATGGGGTGTCATTCCAAAAGCTCTTTCATACCAAAACCCTCTGCATTTTGGAAGCGGCACATCAAATTTTGAGTATTTTCAAGGCATTACCTTAACTTACTAGTATTTAAGGATTTTTTCTAACCTACTAGAGCTTACTGGAGTTGAATTTGCAAGTCTGATCGCCTATGGGTCGTTTTATTCAAGAGTTCAAAAAGTCATCATCTCTTCAGTTTCATCTGGCTCTCGCAATATTTTTGCTATTTATCATGGTTGTTGCTGCTCTCTAAGGGAACGAAAAGTTTGACGAAATGAAAGCATAGCGGTAGTTTTTCAGCCTTCTTATCTGTAAGGCTCGGTAGCTCAGTCGGTAGAGCAGAGGACTGAAAATCCTTGTGTCGGCGGTTCAAATCCGTCCCGAGCCACCATTGCTTCAATCCTGAAATTTATTTGAACTTCTGATTCTTATAAGACTTAACATAGATATCGGCCATTTCCTGCAAATCCTTAAATAACTTGTGTTCTTGCATATGACTAAGATCACGAAACTCTTCCCTTTCGTACTTCGCATATAGCTCATCAAGCTTGACTCGTATACTAACAAAAGTTTTAAAAAACTTCTGATTCATTGAACCCTCATTGACTCCCATAAAGCTCTCAAAAAGCTCAGCCAACTCCGCAGCTGAGTCCCAAAAAGCCTCTATATTTTGCCACCTTTGGCTTGATAAACCTATGCTAGAGAACACTTCAATTACCTTCAATGCTTTCTTGTCCATTTTCTGCGCCACGAGAGGCTTTTCTGTGACCGGAGAACTACAGAAGCCTTTTTCTTTATTCATCGCCTTTTCCCCAGAACTTCCTAAAATCGAACTCATCTAAAGGTATGTGAGCTTCTTCACCTTTGTTCCCCTTCAGCACCTTTCCATTTTTATCAAAAAACCTGCCGTCTTTTTGAACGATAACATAAGGCTCTTTTTGATTTTTAAAAACAGAACTAGGCTCTCCAGGCATAAACCTAACGGAGTCATTTTTGTTGGAAGGGTGCTTATACACAATTCCCTGCGGCTTTGGACTTCTTGCGACTGAATCAACTCTTACCTTGCTCGGTGTTGCCCCCCAACTATCTGGTAGTTTCCCGTCCACCAGCTTAGTAAACTCTTCAAACTTTGCATGGTGCTTTGGATCTTGAAAGGTTTTGAATCTCTTACTGACACCCTTCACGTAAGAACCAGGAGCCGACATGCCCTTCTTGACCATTCGGTAATACTTTCCACTACCGGCTAACAAGCCCAAAATTGTGAGATATCTTTCCTCAGTGCTCAGAGACTCATTAGTGAAAACATCTGTTCCCGATGCCACCTCGTAAATATCAACCAGATCCCCTAGCACTGGTGTCACACCGATGCCGGCTCGAAGCATCTGAGTGAACAAAAGGTCTTCCAAATCCCCGAAAAGCTTTTTATCTCTTCTCATGCTTGGAAAAATAGCCAGAGGCTGAACGTCTCTCCGTACTGGAATAAGTGACAACTGAGACAGATCAACTTTCTCTGCAGCCTCTGAGGGGTTAAAAACAGTAAGACTGTGCCTCTCAAAACCATCAGACTCAGAAATAGAATAGACACTGGTGCCTTCATATTTATAGGGCCTGTTCTCAGGCTTCTTTAGTTGAGATCTCAGTTCTCTCAACTGATCTAAATAGTCTTTGTAATGGTAAAACTGCCCCTCCAGTCGTTGCCGTACATCGGGCACGCCAAGCTGATCTAAAACAATATCTTCTGCAAATCCCTTAAGAGTCGACTTGAGCTCAGAGGGCAAGTTCACAGGAGCCATTGGATCAAGGGCCTTTAAGATCTCTCGGTGTTCATCAGAATAGTTTTCCCATTGCACCCTGTTTTTGAGGTTCCAGATCAGCTCTTGCACGAGCTCCTGTTGGCTAGACTTATTCGACACGTAATCCAATAGCTTTTCTTGATAAGGGACCTCTTTGGCCTTCGCGAGGAAATAAGGGTCATCCTCTTCTGGGATTGCAACTCTAGGGTTTAGGCAGAACGATGCTGCTTCGAGCCTGAGCTGACTTTTAGCTGGCACCAGTATCTGATTGGAGCCAGTTAGGTGTTTCAGGCTGATGTATACATCTAAAAGCTCATCATGAACTTTCCAGTCTTTGACTCCGAAAGGTTGGCCACTGCTGAGCTTGCTTTGAAGCCTGTTCATTAGTTGGCGGATCTTTTTAGGGTCGTAAGACTCAATTTGTATCTTATGAGGGGTTCTATCGCGCAAGGCAGAGATATCCTCAGATCGAGGAACCTTATATCGGCCTGCCGTCTGACAACCAGACATAAGCAAAGATAAAATGAGAACTAGAACTCTAAGCACCTTCACTAACAATTTTATCCTTTTGATTAAGGTTTAAGAAGAAATCGGCAAAAGGCACTCGGTTTAATAATTTCTGTGCCCCCAAATTTTTCTAAAGTAAGCAGGTCGTTGTCTCCGCTCACCAGATAATCAGCATTTGTAGAGAGAGCTGCCAATATAAACTTATCATCATCTGGATCTCTCGAAATTTTCTTTTCTGTCACTATAGGCTTCACTATTACACAGCTTGCTACAAACTCATTGAGCAGTTCCATAGCATCCACAGTGGTCTCTGGATATTTTGCGGTAAGCTCCAAAATCACTCGCTGATATTCAACTACCATATCCATACTTGCGAATGGCTGCCATTTGCCATCAGCCCACAACTCTAAAACTTGCCTGGGTGTTCCCTTCCAAATAATTCCAGAGACCAGAACATTCGTATCTAAGACAATTTTCACTAAGGACTACTTTTTCTTTGCACGAACTTTTTGAATCGCCTTATCGAGTTCACTTTTCTTTAGCCCCTCTCTTCTTGCAGCAGCAGAAACTTTGTCCATCATCTCTTTTACAGCTTTCTTACTCGGAGGAGTAATAACCTTCAGCATGACCGAATCTCCATGCCCTAAAACGACGAACTGAGTTCCCGATTCCAGTCCCAACTGCTCTCGAATTTCCTCTGGGATGACCACTTGGCCTTTACTACTCATTTTAGTTGTTGCGACCGAAGACATATTTATCCCCTTTCTTACTGGTAAGATACATTGTTTTGCACCAAAGATCAAGATAATAGTCCCAGTCTACCTCAAAACCTGCCCTGCTATGAGCCCATCTCACTTAAATTTATCTCTGGAAGTCAGTGATACTCAGTAGAAACCAAGGCCAATCCCTATAAATCTCAAAGTGGGCATTTGACCTATTGAAGTCAATTCAATACTTTAGCCGATGTCGGCTGTTGAATGCCGTCCCGAGCCACCATTCAATTTATATTCAGTAAATTCAATTCTTTAACAATCAAGACCGCCTACATTAAAAGAGGGTCTCTCTAATTTTTTATAGATTTCCTCTTTGGGGCTCACTCCCCTAAAAAACTCTCTGTCACTATGAGACCTCGAATCGCCAGGCAATCTAAATGACCCAACTATTGGATTGAAGTTTGGCTGCACATTGGGCTCAGCATGACAAGTCAAGCACATGCCAGGATTGGCTTCTGACAGCTTTGGGCCAGTCTTTTCAAAAGAGATTTCTCGCATTTCCCACTTCTTTGCTCCAGGTCTCCATTGAAGCAACTCAAGATTTCTTTCTTCCCCCTGACTGGTCGACAAAAAGATTTTCCATGAATCAGTCTGTCAAATTAAGCTACATCAAATTCGGGCTCGACAGAAACACCCAACACAGCCAACAGTTCCAACATTTTATCTACAGATTTTTTATCATTTGTTTGATCTAACAATCTAGCCAGCTGAGAAGGAGAGGTCTTCAATCTGCGGCAGATTTCATTCTTGGACAAACCTGAAGTCTTCAAAGATTTTTGAGCTTTCTCAGTTAATTTGAAAAGGAATATTTTTTTTAGAAAATCAGGCTCTTTATTAAAATCCAAGAAAACATCCAGGTGTATAGAATCCTCATCTCCTGATTCTAGAATGTAGGTCACAGCTTCATTGCCCAGCTCTCTATCCACATAAATCTCATCAATCTTATTATCTTGAGTCGGACCATTTAAAAGCTTCGCAAAAGGGAGAGAGTACTCGCCTTTAGAGGTTGAAATAAAAATGTTCTTCTTTCGGTTATCCACTTTTACATTTTTGATCTTCACTTTAACTTCTCCAATTCTTTGAAGGCGCCTTCTTTCTTTAGCTCATCAATAATTTTGATCACTTTTGTACTGGCCTTACCTGATAACTCTTTGCCCTCAAATAACATCCAGCGGCAAACCAGCTTATTGCCTCTGTAAACGTGCAGATGAATCGAAAGATGATCTTCAAGCTGCCAAGTAAAGATGTATCCTCCACGTCGAACTTTTCCCACTAATCTGACAGCCCCTCTCCACTAACGTTAAATACATTACCACACAAGGTAATGTTTAACAAGGGCCCCAGTCTGCTCATATCCTCGGTCACTAGGATTCAAATTTCTAAAAGTTCGTGTCTCTCAAATGATCTGCAAGCCCAAATATGAAAACCTGGGGGTAGAGCTTTAACTTTACCTAGTTAATTCAATACTTTAGTCCATGTCGGTTATTGAATGCCGTCCCGAGTCACCATTTTGAGTCTACCCCGTTTGTTTCATTTTTTTATCTAGAAGCTTTTTCGCCTTTTTAATGATGTCTTTATGTTTTTTAACCTCTGCATCTTGCCCATTCGGAAAAAGTAATAGGCTGGGATGAATCCCTAAGAACGCCCCTATTCTAGTTGCTGAATCTACACCGATTTCTCGACGACCATTTTCTATGGCACTTAAATTGGTTTCTGTAATGCCAATAACCTCACACATCTCTTTTTGAGTAATGCGAAAGTTCTTACGAAATGCCCTAATTATTTCTCCGGCTGTTCTTTTATCAATAAAAAAACTATTTAAATCCTTCATTTACGACTCCTTTGAGTAGTCATGAGATGCCGTGACTTTTACAACGACAACTAGTACTTTTTTATTTTCCACTTTATAAACAATACCTTCCACATGAAGCCGTCTCCCAAACGCCAAAACTTATCAATAAAGATAACATATCAAAATTGATAGGTCAAACTGACCACAAAATTTAACAAATATTTATGAGAACCTAACCAGGTCTAAAGATACGTACAGCTTCTATTTGCCACCTTAAAAACCGTCAATCTTGATTTTCTTCTTTTTTTCAGCTATTTATACCGATCTAGTTTGAATCAAGCCACATCAAACTCTGGCTCAACAGCAACTCCCAATACAGCTAACAGTTCCAACATTTTATCTACAGATTTTTTATCGTTTGTTTGATCTAACAATCTCGCCAGCTGAGAAGGAGAAGTTTTTAATCTGCGACAGATTTCATTCTTGGACAGGCCTGAAGCCTTTAATGACTTTTGTGCTTTTTCTGTTAGCTTAAAAAGGAATATTTTTTTAGAAAACCAGGTTCTTTATTAAAATCCAAAAAAACATCTACTACAAAATTTCACACCGAATACTCTGTGGAGAAAATCCATTTGCAAAATTACTCAGATGTAACTTTCCTCAAATATAAAGCGTATTAAAGGGCAGCAATAAATGTTGCCCTTTTTTATTTCTCTATTTTTTATTTTTCCTCTTTTTCAATTCGCTTGCTACTTTTATCCCGGCGTCCTGTTCGGCAATTCGGTTTCGCATACATTGGTCTCCATACATAAAACCTTGCTCAACATCCCAAACGGTTTTTCCTGCCTTCTTGATTTTGATAGGGACCCAAACCACTTTTTTCACACCCGTTTCAGGCTTCGACGGAATTTGTTCCCTCATTTTTCCAAATGAAAAATCCAAATCATTCATATTCTGGAATTTCTTATTCGACACAGAAATCTCGTGCTTCACTAAATCCCTGACTTCCTCTAATGCATCCAAAGCTGCTTGAGTCTCGCAGCTTGTGCTCGCAAAGCTGAAACTTGAATACATCACCGCCAAAACACTTATTATTACTCTCAATTCAAACCTCCATAAGCTGAGTTAATCTCTAAATGTAGCCCATTAAAAGTAGTTTGCAACCGTATTCAATTGAGAATTAATTCAATGATCAACTCTTCTCCAAGGCCTAAGTCCGGCATTGTTGTGAATCCACCTTGCCTCTTTTATACATTCTGACAGAATGTGACTTTAGAGGAATTCAAAACATTTCTCTGTCAAAGTAGTGACTTAGGAGAGATCACTGTGGCATTTAAAATCAAACTTTGGGGTGTACGAGGCTCAATTCCCACTCCAAAGAAGCCTGAAGAGATCAAGGGTCGTATTCAGTACCATCTAGAAAATTTTTTTAAGCAAGGATACTCCCATTCAGGAGATATTACTACTTACCTGAAAACCCTACCGACACATTTATTGGGAGGATACGGAGGTAACACCTCATGTGCAGAAGTTTCTACAAATAAAACTTCATTACTTATTGATGGTGGAAGTGGCATACGTCAGAAAGGATTTGAATTGATGCTTGGGCCCTGCGGCCTTGGAAATGGAGAGGTTCACATTTTATTTAGCCACTTTCATTGGGATCACCTTATTGGACTTCCTTTTTTCATTCCTATATTTATTCCTGGCAACAAAATCCACATGTACTCAGTACAGCCCGAACTAAAAAAAGTCGTCCAAACAATTTTTTCAAAGCCCTATTTTCCAGTGCCTTTTGAACAGCTCAGTGCCGAGATTATTTTTCATCAATTGGAGGCTCGAAAGAGCCAAACCTTTGGTGATATCAACGTCACACCTTACCAGTTGGACCACCCGGATCCCTGCTGGGGCTTTAAAATGGGTCACGAAAATAAATACCTCTCCTACTGTGTGGATACAGAATGCACCCGTGTCACACGGGAGGAGCTGGGAGATGATCTACCACTCTATCAAAATATTGACCTGATGGTTTTTGATGCACAATACACCATTCAGGAGGCCACAGAAAAGGTCAACTGGGGACATGCCTCTGCTAGCTTTGGCCTCGACCTTGCTGTGCGTGAAAACATCCACCAAATTCTTTTTGTCCATCACGACCCTGCTGCCTCAGATGAAACTGTCTATAATGCGCAACAACAAGCTGAAGCCTATTATAAAACCCTAGTCGACTATCACAAAAGGTCAGGAGAAACATTTTACCCTGTCAATTGGTCTTATGCTGTCGAAGGGCAAGAGGTAAAGGTCTAGTAGGCCTGCTAGACGGAGGGAATAAAATATTTTATATTTAATGACGACATTAAGGTCGGCAGGAATAAATGATGAGCAAATCTCTCAGCTACAACCAAACCCCTAAAGAAGGCTCCACGCTACGTCTGGAATTCTTTGGCAATATCGATGAAAATAGCCGCTTTCCAGCACCTAAAAACCTAAATACAAATAACCTCATTATTGATCTTAATAATATTACAATGATTAACTCTCTCGGCATACGTGCATGGACGCGCTGGATGAAGGAACTTCCCGCAAAAGTTATCACCCTAGAGCACTGCACGCCCCCCATTGTTCAACAAATGAATATTGTCTCAGGGTTTTTACCTCAAAAAGCTGTTATAGAATCTTTTTACGTTCCTTTTTACTGTGATCACTGTGATACAGAGTCTAAGGTTCTTATGTTAAAAAATAAGGACTTTACTCCAAAAACTTCTGAGTCAGAAGCTAAAGTAAGTATTAAAAGCCCAATTCCTTGTAGTAATTGTGATGCCGAACGTGAAATTGACACTCTCGAGAATAAGTATTTTGCTTTTCTGAAGAGGCGTTAAGAAAAGGCTTTCTCTAAGTCAGCAATAATATCGTCAGCATCTTCAATCCCCACAGACAGGCGGATTAAATTATCACTAATCCCCAGCTCTTTTCGATTTTCAGGAGGTACACTCGCATGTGTCATAATTGCAGGGTGCTCAATTAAAGACTCAACTCCACCCAGGCTTTCTGCCAGCGCAAATAAACAAACCGTTTCTAAAAACTTACGAGATTCATTTAACCCACCCTTTAGATAAAAGGTAATCATCCCACCAAATCCACTCATTTGCTCTATTGCCAGAGCGTGTTGAGGGTGTGATTTCAAACCTGGGTAAATAACCTTTTCTACAGAAGGGTGTTTTTCTAAAAATTGCGCAACTATTTTG
>JAUILT010000014.1 GCA_030432925.1 Bdellovibrionia bacterium
GGAGTGGCAGGCTTGTCGAGCACACGAATCACACCCTCGACAATGTCATCTATATAGGTAAAGTCTCTCTTATGATGTCCATTATTGAACACATTGATAGGCTTTCCCTCTAAAATGGAACGGGTGAATGCAATGGTTGCCATGTCAGGACGTCCCCAAGGGCCATAAACAGTAAAAAAACGAAGTCCTGTCATGGGAATATTAAAGAGATGAGAATAGGAATGTCCCATCACTTCATTGGACTTTTTAGTAGCTGCATATAAGGACACGGGATGCTCTGTAGAATCGTGTTCTGAAAAAGGCATTTTGGAGTTAGCTCCATAAATACTGCTTGAAGAAGCGTATACAAAGTGTTCGGTTCCCTGGTTTCTACAAACCTCAAGGAGGTTAAGAAACCCTGCAAGATTGGAGTTTAAGTAGGCCTTGGGGTTTTCTAAAGAGTATCTGACACCGGCCTGGGCAGCCATGGAGACAATGCGTTGAGGTTGAAAGTTTTCATAGGACTTTATAAGAGTTGGCTCATCGCTCAGGTCTATGTGTTCAAACTGAAAATCTGTGAATTCAGAGAGTCGTTTTAAGCGGTCTTTTTTTAGCTGAACATCATAGTAATTATTCATGTTATCAATTCCTAGAACTTTGTCTCCGCGTTCTAGAAGTTGTAGGGCGACTTGGTTTCCGATAAATCCTGCAGCACCTGTGACAAGCACTTTCAAGGCAAAAACTCCCGTTATTTGAAGGGTCGCCTTGCAGCGTAACATAAGAGATGCAAGGGGCCAAGCATGAATGTCGCAATGCTCTTAACTTCAACTTACAATTTTTTTTTGCTAGGACTACCGGCTAAGGAGGAGCTATGAAAGACTTTTTGATATTTATTTTACTTTTGGCTGGACCCTGGGCCATGGCATGCCCTGAAATAACTGGAGAGTATGATTGCAAAACCCGCAGTGGTGATAACACTAAGATCTCTACATCCATCGAAAACGGCGTTTATACCTATACAGTGGATGATTATAAATTTATTGCTGATGGCGAAGAGTACTCTGATTCCTACGGTTGGACGGATTGGACGACCAAGGCTATGTGTCATGGCTCTGTTTTTGAGTGGAATGTGGAAACACACTATCGGCGGTATGGTAGTGGCCCTTATAGAATCGATAATGTTAAGTACATTTTTGAAAAGGTAGAGCAAAAGTTAGTTTTTCAAAAATCTTGGCATGTTATTGATTATGATAAAGGGGAGGAGTTCGAAGGTGAGGTGACCGTTGACTGCCCATTAATACAGTAATTCTTTGACCTGTTGAAATACGGTCTCCAAGTGAAACTTTTCTACGGCTGAGGATCTGGCATTGTGGCTTATCATTTCTCGGAGCTTATGATCCTTCAGCAAGCGCAACACTCCTTCAGCCAAGGCTGGGCCAGATTTGGGGGCGACTAAAATACCGGTGCGTCCCTCATCAACCATTTCTGGAGTGCCTCCAGAGTGGGTTCCCACGCTGGCTGTTCCTGATGCTAAAGCCTCTAGCATAACATTGCCAAAATTTTCTTCATAGGATGGCATGCAGAAGATGTCTAATGCATTCATAATATCAGGAATGTCTTCTCTGTGGTCGGTACGAGTGATTTTTTTTTGGAGGCCAAGGCTTTTGATTCGAGTGTCCACTTTTTTGGCAAATTCGTTGCCTTCAAAAGCTGTATTGGCACCGACCATAACAAAGTGTGTATGAGGACATTTTTGCGTAATTAAACGAACCGCTTCTACAAATTCCATATGGCCTTTAAGTTCATCAATTCGGCCAATGAGACCAACGAGTAAGTCTGTATCCTCTTTGATTCCCAGCTGTCTGCGAATTTCAGCTTTGGGAGGTCTCGGCCGAAATCTCTCGGTATCTACTGCATTGGGAACCACCACGTATTTTTCGCTGGGAATGGGGAGTGCTTTTAAGAGCAGGCTTTTTTGGATATGACTGAGAGCAATCATACGGTCTAGGCGAGAGTAAATATATTTATGTAAAAAATCATTTTTATTCACACCCCGAATAAACATGCGGGCAAAATTAAACAGGCCAATGTCAGGAAATTTTTTTAGGACAGGGCTCAAGTGCCAGAGGTCTCGGGTCAGGTGGTTGAAGAAGGCCGATGGGCTTTTATCACGGATAATCTTTCGAAGATCTTTTCGCGTGCCAAAATCCAGATAGTTTTTGGGCTCTTTAATTTCGATGACATTCAGTCCCCATTCTCGGCACTGACCAGCCGCAGGGGCTCCCTCAGAGGTGAGAAGCCAAGAGTCATAACCATGATTATGAAACTGTTGAGTCCATTTGGCAGAAGACATCTCGAGTCCACCCCATGCTGTGGAAAAGCAAACCTGAATGATGGTGGAGTTTGTTGCCATGATTTTTTACTTCACCACAGTCAGTGTGGTTTGAATATCCATGCCAGGAAAGGAGAAGGCAGAATATTTTTCCCATTTCTCAGTGCCACGAAGCCAACTTAAAAAACTTCCTATACGGGCTCTTGGGGATTTGCCAAATGTCACATGACTCTTTTTTATTTGAAACTCTCCAGATTGGGCTGACAGGTATCCTGATTTCAAAAATAGCTTGTACCATTGAGAAGAAAAGTGAGCCTTGTGTGTGGGGTCACTCCAGGAATTGAGTGAAGAAAAATGAGGAGTTTCAAAGTATAGCTCAGCACTGGGTTTGCAAATGCGGTGAAGCTCTCGCATAAACTCTGCCACATTGTCGATGTGTTCAATAACGTGTAGGCAACGGACCTTTTCAAATTGGTTATCGGGTAAGTCCCAAGGAGCTTCATTGACGTTCAAAACCTTATCCACTCCCTCGTAGGGGTAAATATCTACGCCGAAAGCACCTTTTGCTTTATTGCTTCCACAACCCAAATCTAAAAATGTCTGCATACTTTTGGTTCCATTGAGGTTTGATTCAAACCAGTGTCGTAACCAATAAAATTTTTCACCCCCAGCTGGTTATTTTTAAGCAACTCCAATTTGCTCCTCCTCGAATTGGCTTCTGGCCAGTCCTTCGTCGTCTCGCATTGAATTTGCTCAAAAATTCCTGCGCTGCCGGTGAAAAATTTTATTGGTTACGACACTAGGTCGGTATAACAAATTCAGAAGGAAAAGTCTCGCTCTGAAAACAAATTTAAGATAGGCTCCGAGGTATTCAATCAGCGGGGTTCATTTATGAAGCATGCCATCAAAGGTTTTATTGTCGTGCTCCTTTTGGGGGGAGCTTTTTATCTTGGCTGGGCTCAGTATAGAGGTTTTCTCACCCGTGGGCAAAGGCCCCCAGAGGGGACTTTAAGGCTCAATGAGATGGAAAAAAGTGGAGTTCCAGATTTTACCTTGAAAAACCTAGGTGGAGAAGACATCACCTTATCTGCCTATAAAGGTAAAGTGGTTATTGTTAACTTTTGGGCCTCTTGGTGTGAGCCTTGTGTGAAGGAGTTTCCCTCACTGATTCGGCTTTTAAACCAGTACCCTAAAGAAGTGGTATTACTAGCGGTTTCTGCAGATTACACTTTGGAAGACCTTGTTGGCTTTACGAAAGCGTTTAAGGTTTCTGACGTTTCTAATTTTATTGTGATGTGGGATAGCAAAAAGAAGGTGGCTGAACTGTTTGGAACTGAGGTTTTGCCAGAGAGCTATATTATTGACAAAGACGGGCAACTGGTTCGAAAGGTTGCTGGCGTAGAGGAGTGGGACTCTCCTATGGCGTTACAGTTTTTCAGGCAACTCATAAAGTAGTTCTAAAATCCAAGGCCTTTAAGGAGTTTCTTGCCTTCTTTTTTTAGGTCTTTGACAGGAGCCGCACTTTCTTTTTTCTTTTTATCGAGTTCATTTTTTACTTGAGCTTTGGCTTTATCAACTTCAGCCTTCTTGCTCTTGACTTCGTTATTCACCTGACCTTTGATTTTATCCAGCTCGGCCTGTAGTTTTTTCTTTTCACCAGCAATTCTTTGGTTCACCATATTATGGATTTTTGCTTTGGCCTCTTGAATCTTTTTGTCCACCTGCTTTTTAAAGGCTTGAGTGATAGCGTCTCCGAGGTTGCTTTTGATATGCCAACTCAACCTAGACCAAGTTCCTGTAGCATCTGCTTGGACTGAAATGCGGTGGACATCTTTGGCCACTCCTTGGAGGATCTCTTTCACTAGAGAAGACTGGGCATCTACTTCATACTCTACAGAGTTGAAGTAGTTTTTAATCTTCATGTTCACCCCAGACTTAGTTTGGATAGCACTCATGGCCAGCTGGCCTTTGGAGTCGGTGATATTGAAGGTCACATCTTTTGAATTAGAGAGTTTTTGAGAGCCAACAGGGTAACTGGCAACTCTTAAGTCCACAGTTTCTTTTGGATCAGTTGTTCTGTGATCAATTACAGCATTCAATATAAAACCCTGAATGTTTTGTTTAGGAAAATTCCCACTCACTTTAATATGAGCGGGATTCTTAATTGCAGAGGGAGCTGTGGAGATATGAGTGATCTCGCCAGTGATATTACCACTGTATTCATTGTTTTCACTGACTTCAGAAGAGATCTTGGCCTTTTGCAGCCAAAATAGAGGGTAACCCTTGGTAATAGGAAAGTGAATATTGCGGCCTTCTCCTCTTTTTTGGGGAAGAAAATCCCCACGTGCTTCTTGTTTTTCTTCTTTTGTTTTTTTGGGAGGCATGTACTCGCGACTCATTTCAATATACTTGGCATAGCTCCCTAATTTTTCAGCAATTATTTTTCCGAATAGTTTTTTAGAAAATTCTGAACTGTTAATTTCAGGGATCTTCAGTCGAGTCTGAATATCCTTGATATCTTGTTGAACCATTTTTTCAATCTCTTTGAAGCTTTGGTCTGTGGTTTTTAGATCTTTATCTAAGTCTTTTCCTGTTTGTGAGATGGTTTTAACTTTTTTGTCGGCTTCTTTTAGAATTTTATTAGCCTCATCGAGGTCTTTGGCAAATTGAATGGGGTTTTTGCTATTAAACTTAAGCTTTCTGAAACGAGCTTCAAGCTTTTTAAAATCGCTACCACTAGGTAAGGTGTCGAGACGCTTTTTCCATTCGATCTCTTTTTCTTTAAGAACCTTTTCAAGCTCTTTAATTTTACCAGAGGCCTTGAGTTCAGATTCAATTTTTTTTAGTTGATCTGAAGGGTTTGCTCCATCTACGAGGTTAGCAATATCTCCTAAAACATTGCCTTCATAGTCTTCCTTGGTTTGGTTAACAACAGCATCTTCTACCTGGGCTAACTTTGTACCTTGAACCTCTTCTTTGGGGAGCACTCGACCTGGGGATTTTCTAGGGGCTAGCGCTTGAATATTTTCAATACTGGCTTCAGGTACCACGACCTTCATTCTTAAGAGAGCATCCCATAAGAGGGCTAACCTCACTTGACCCACTTGAAAAATATTGCGGGTGGGCTTATTTTTGTCCGTAATCTGAATGTTATGAATTTCAATGGAGGGTTCAGTGAAGCTGGTTTTTACGGAAGCAATATTTATTTCAGCTCCATGGGTGTAAGTTCCTGCCAGCTCCAGCCCTAACCGAAGGTTAGAGTCAAATAGAAATGTGAAATAGGCTATAAGTAGACCAATAATAACGGCAACCGGGATAATAGCTTCAAAGCGAATGGGGCCTTTGGTTTTTTTTGTCTTTTTACCTTCGCTCATGATGTTTTCCTCCTAATACTTCATTCAGAAATTTTTACAGCCTTGTTTCGTCAATGAGGCACTAACCGTAAAGCTCATCATATTTGAAGTACCATTTATATAAAGATGTGGCTTTGATAGCTTTCCAAAACTTGGTTTCTTTGAATTTTTCAACAACAGTTTTTCTATATTTTTGCACAAGAATTCGTCCTAATAGAAATATCACAGGGAATAGAGCTAGGCTGATCACTCCAGAGCCCATCACCACTGTATTGTTAAAGCGAGTCATGGGTACAATGGGCATATTATAAAGAGTGGTGAAGAGACCTTGCAGTTCATCTATAGCTAAAATAGCCTCTCCGGCACTGTGGAATACAGGGTCCAAGATAAAAGCAATAAATTTAAAAAAGAATGCTGTGACAAAAGCTGCTCCTGGTTGAATCCGAAAAAGAAAGATAGCGACAAAAATCACTAGACTTTGTAATGACAGGGCTGGGGTCATCCCTAGAACAAATCCTGCGGCAATCCCTGCGGCAATCTGATTGGTGCCAGTATCAGAATTAAGAATTTTCAAAAACTGAAAGATTTGCTTTAATATAAGTCCCATGGTGGCTTTTTGATCCTTGATTGAGTGTTTCTTTAAAATCAATATTGTAAAAGCCCTATGGTCCCTGAAGAATGAATATAGAGTCAAGGGAGAGCTGAGGATTTGAACAGATACGATGTTGTTATTATAGGCGCTGGAATTGTGGGCTTGGCTGCAGCGCATAAGCTTCGAGAGAGTCAGTCACAACTGAGAGTCGCTGTCGTGGAAAAAGAGCCAGAAGTGGCTTGCCACCAAACGGGGCATAATAGTGGTGTTATTCACTCGGGTATTTATTATAAGCCGGGGAGCTTAAAGGCTCTTAACTGTTTAAGAGGTTATCAACAGCTGCTCGACTACCTGAAAATCAATAATATCAAGCATGAGATTTGTGGAAAGCTCATTGTTGCGACTCAGCGAGAGTCAGTGGCTCGTTTGCAACTTTTAAAGGATCAAGGAGAGGCCAATCAATTGATGGGTCTAAAGATGCTGTCTGCTAAAGAGAGCCAAGAGTTGGAGCCACACATACAGTGCCATCAGTCTCTTTGGATCCCTCAGGCTGGGATTGTGGACTACAAGGCTGTTGCTCGGCACCTTTACCAGTCCTTAAAAAATCAAGGTGTGGACTTTTTCTTTAACCATCCAGTCACCGATTTAAAAGAGTCTAAGAGTCGTTGCTCTATTATTACTCCAGGAAACAGTTTTGAATGTGATCATATCATCAATTGTGCAGGGCTTTACTCGGACCAGGTTGCAGAAAAGGTCAACACCTTTTTGGATGTGAGAATTTTACCTTTTCGAGGAGAGTATTATGAGTTGCACCCCCGAGCTCGACATCTTGTGAAAAACCTGATCTATCCAGTCCCGGACTCAAGATTTCCTTTTCTTGGTGTGCACCTAACAAGAACAATGAACGGAGGTGTGGAGTGTGGGCCTAATGCAGTACTGGCTTTGGCCAAAGAGGGCTATAGTTGGGAGCATATTCATTTGGGAGAGCTGTTGTCCACTCTTGGGTGGCCGGGCTTTTATAAAATGGCTATTCGCTATTGGGATGTG
This sequence comes from Bdellovibrionia bacterium, assembly GCA_030432925.1. Taxonomy (GTDB): domain Bacteria; phylum Bdellovibrionota; class Bdellovibrionia; order Bdellovibrionales; family UBA1609; genus JABSOQ01. Next base: position 7,304 of record JAUILT010000014.1, read on the forward strand.
GGTGTTATGGAGGTGGCAAGGTCTCTTTTTAAATCTAAGTTTACAAAATCTTTACAAGAACTGATTCCAGAAGTGAGTGAGGAAGATCTTATCCCGGGAGGTTCTGGAGTTCGGGCTCAGGCCTGCCGACGGGATGGACAGCTGTTGGATGATTTTTATATTATCCAGGGGATGAATTCTATTCACGTGCTCAATGCCCCATCTCCAGCAGCCACAAGCTGTTTTGCCATTGGCGAAGCTCTCAGAGATTTATATTTTAACAAAGTGAATTGATCCGTGTCTCAAAGGTAGACAAGGTTGTTTAAGAAGCTATTTGAAATTTCCGAAAAGTCCTTATGAGCAAGAAAGCCCTTATTGTGGAAGATGATCCTCAGTATCAAATGCTGATCCAAAAGTCATTGGAGCATGATTTTGAATTGACGATTGTATCAGATGGAAAAGGGGCCTTTGAACAACTCGCCGTGAAGTGTTTTGATCTGGTTGTATTAGACTGGGTATTAGGGGATATTGAAGGGGTTCAGATCTGCTCTTATGTTAAAAGCCAAGAAAGATTAAAGGGTATTCCGGTCATTCTCCTTACAGGGAAGGACGGAATTGATAATCTTATTTTGGGATTTGATGCCGGAGCTGACGATTATATGACAAAACCATTTCATTTGAAAGAACTCCTCTTGCGGGCAAAGGCTCGAGTTCGGTATCGAGAAAGGGTGAGTTCAGGAGCTATTTTTTTGCAAGGCCTCACCATAGATACCGAAGCTCATAAAGTGACCATTGAGGGAGACTCTTCGATGGCTCTAAATCTAACGCCCATTGAGTATCGGTTATTAACTTATTTCTCAACAAATTTGGACCTCGTGTTGTCTCGAGGGCAAATTTTAGATCGTGTGTGGCCAGACAACCTTAATATTACTGAAAGAACTGTTGACTCTCATATTAGCAACCTCAGAAAAAAACTATCAAGCTCTGAGTATACGTTAGAGGCCGTGGCTGGAGCTGGTTATAGATTTCGGCGTAAAGAGAATTTACTTAGGGCTGCGTAGTTCCTCGCTTTGTATGGAGTCATTGCAATCACCCAATTGTTTTTTTAAAGACTTTGACAGGTCTTCAATTTTCAATGGTTTTGTGATGTAGTCGTTCATCCCAATGGCCATACATTTATCTCGGACATCAGAGAAGGCATTGGCTGTCATAGCAATTATAGGAATCTCATTATCGAATTGACGGATCTTTTTTGTGGCAGAGAGGCCATCCATTTTGGGCATTTGAAAATCCATTAATATTGCGCTGTATTTTTTTTGTCGAGCCATTTCTACGGCCTCAGCCCCGTTGTGAGCCAACTCAAATTGGAATCCTAAGTGAGTCAGCATGGCGATTCCCAGCTTTTGATTGATGGGGTGGTCTTCAGCAAGAAGAATACAAAAATCATTGCAAGAGGGCTGGTGAGAGGAGGGGGGAGGAGGTTGCACCTGAGAAGCTTTTTTAGTTGTTGAGTCTAGGCAGAGTTGGCTGAGTGTCTCAAAGAGAATATTACTTCGTACAGGTTTAAAGATGATTTTTACAGAAGAATTTTGATTATTAAAACTCATCGCATCTTGAAAAGATGGAGGGCAAAGCAGAACAGTTTTTTTTGAGGAGTTTTGAGAAAGTTGATATATTTTTTTGATTTCTTCGTCATCAATGGTTCTGCTATCGATAAGAAAGACCTCTTTGTTTTTACTAGAGTAGAGCTGGTCGAGATTTATATCTGTAAACTCTCTTTTTTGGACGTTGACGCCCCAAGATTGCAAACGATGATCAAGGTTGTCAAAAAAAGTTCCTGCAATCCCTATAATCGTAGTTTCTGGTAGGTGGAGAGACTTGGGTGGGATTCGTTGAGTCTTCGTGCTAGGGTTATTTAATACTAATGAAAATGTAAATTTGGACCCTAAACCCAGTTGGCTTTGGGTGCTCATTCGACCTCCCATTTTTTCTACCAGCCCTTTTGAAATGGAGAGTCCTAATCCGGTACCTCCAAATTTTCTAGTATCCGTAAGGTCTGATTGTACGAAAGGGTGAAATATTTTTTTTAGACTTTTTGGATCAATGCCAATACCAGTGTCGTTAATGCTGATGACCACTTTGAATTGGCTATTGTTATTGATCCAGCAGCCTGAGGCGTTGATGGAAACCTCTCCGGCATCCGTAAACTTTATAGCGTTGCCAATGAGGTTGATTAAGATCTGACGTAGTTTTCCCTCGTCACCTAAAAGCTCATTAGGAATTGTTTCGCTAATAAAAACAGGAAGTTCCAGATTTTTTTGGTAGGCCAAATAAGCCATACTCTCAACAGTATCTTCAATACATTGTCTGAGACAAAAAGGTTGATTTTCTAGGGTCACTTCTCCGGCTTCAACCTTTGAAAACTCAAGAATGTCATTAATTAATTCCAAAAGCAGATCGCTGGACTTTTGAGTGACATCAACTTGGCGTTTTTGAGACTCTGTTAGATTTGATAGTGATAGTAGGTCTAAATATCCAATGATACCATTGAGGGGTGTTCTAATTTCATGGCTCATATTGGCAAGAAATTGATCTTTAGCTTTACTGGCAGCGATGGCCTTATCTCTTTCTATAGCAAGCTGCTTTGTCCTTTCTTCAACAAGTTGCTCTAAGTCTTGATTGAGTTTAAAGAGCTGTTCACTTTTTTCTTCGAGAAGATGCTCAGCTTCGATTCGAGATTTCTCCAGGCGAGAGAGTTTTTTTCGTAGAGCAGCAACAATTTCAGAGTCATTCATCTTGCACCTCGCAGCCTTGTGTTATTTTAAAGAGGGCAAAGTGACCATTTTCATTTTTTCCACTGTTGAGTATTGTAAGGGATTCTTTTTGCCCAAAGTATGAAATTGTTTCGAGAATGAGTCCTTGCGCAAGGGGAGCAAAAGGACGTACAGATTGATAGGTAAGAAGCATCTCTTTGTCATTGATCATCTCAAAGTTAAAACTTGGAAGTTCAGCGTCTGGGTAGAGTTTTTTAACACTGACATGAATATAAGAATCCAAAGACTGTAAAAAGAAAAAAACATTTTTATGTTTATAAAAATCTGGATATTTGACAACAAACACTTTTCCTAGGTGACGCCCAAAAGATATTAACAATTGGTCAGTGTTTGACTGAGTGAGTTTGCTAAACTTTTGGACAATGGAGAGGGCCTCTTTATGGTCGTAGGTGCCTACGGATGTATAGGAACCTCCAGAGTTGAGGTCAGCATCTTCGAGCAGGTGTTCTGTTTGGACCTCACCTATAATAGACTCTATTAATTGAATCAGTTCATTGAATACAATGCCTTTCATGGGGAGCCCTCTTTGTTCTCTGCGGAGAGAGGGGTTTCTTCTGGCTGTGCCTTAAATTGCTCATTCCAGAGTTCTCTGCACATGAGCCTTAGTTTTTTTTGAATGGGTAAGGTTGTTCCAATAAACGTGAGTTTCACCAGAAAGTGCCCCTCTTTGGGAGTTACTTTTCCGATTTGTGCTTTTATAGGGGGGCACTCGTATTTTTGAAACAAATTATTGGTAACCTCTACAATTTGCCCTGCTTCAGGGCGATAGCTAAATAAAAGTGTGATTCCAACTTCGGAGAGACCGATCATTTGATAGGGAAGACTACAATGGGCTATTTTGTATTCAGAATTTTTAACAGGTCGGTATTCTTGCCAGGAAATATCACTTCCGAGAAGTCTTTTAAACTTTTCAGAAAATAGCACAGGATCTACCGGCTTCACCATATAGTCATTGGCTCCTAATTTTATGGCTTGGCTGATATTGGCCGAGTCAGATCGGCCGCTTGATACAAGAACAGGCAGGTGAGGGCCAGATTCAGAGCGGCGAATTCTTTTTATGAGTTCAAATCCTCCCATAAAAGGCATTTGTAGATCTACGATAATTGCAGTGAACTGTTCTTCATGGAGAAGGTCCAGGGCATCATGGCCATTGGCTGCTGTGACAGCAAGAGCTCCTTCTTGAGTGACCAGTGAAGAGATGATTAGAGCATCTGCAGGGTTGTCATCGACTATGAGTATTTTAGCGCTCATGCTGACACCTCTTTGTTGGTATCAGGGTTTAATAATTCTTCTACGGCATTTAAGAATTTTTTATTTCCAATGATAGGCTTTTTAAAAGTAAATGAGGCTCCTAAGGACTTACAGGTGTATTTGAGGTCATTGTCTTGTCGAGAAGAGAGAACAATGACAGGTATATCCTTCATACAGTAACTTCCACGAAATCCCAATAGGAACTGAATCCCCGTTACGTAAGGCATTTTGATGTCCAAAAGTAAGAGGTCGTACCTTTCACGAATGAGTTTTTCTGAAGCATCCAGGCCGTTGAGAGCAAAGGTTACGCTATACCCTTTAACGGTCAAAAGAGACTCAAGGATTTTTCTGTCGGCAGGATTGTCTTCTGCAATTAGGATTTTTTTCATCTTAAACTCCCATTTCTTCTTCCAGTTGAGAGAGGGCTTGAAGTGTTTGTTCTAGAAGAGGCCTTAATTGGTCCATAGAAGATACAAGTTCTTGAGGAGGTTTTTTTTCATGACAGAGGGATTCAATGTGATCGCAGAGTTGACCAAGGTCTCTTGCACCAACACTTTGACTTGTAGACTTGAGAGTGTGGGCAAGGTGTTCAAGCTGTTCAAAATCTTTGGATTCCAAACTTTGAAACATACCTTGTACAAACTGATGGGCATCTTGTTTAAAGATATTTTTGATTTCGAGGTATAATATCTGTCCATCAGGTGTTTTGATGCCAAACATATAATTAATCACTTCAGAATCCAGCTTGATCATAAAACCCCCTTCTGAAATTGTTGAATTGTGATTTTTGCCTGGAACTCAATATTTTTCCAGCCACAGGACTTCTCCCAGAAATCCAACATTTTCAGGTGCTTGACTGGAGGGGGGACAATAGTTCTATGATCGAGTCCGGAGCATAAGATGAACCCCAAGTTGTTGTCGTCCATGGGCCGTTGGGAGGCATAGGTATCAAAAAGTTTTAGGGTTTCTTGTCCTCCGTAGTGGGGCATATTCCAATCCAGGGTCATTAGGTCAAAATGGTATTTTTTATATTTTTCTAGAGCGGAAAGACCGCAGTCTGCGGTTTCAACCTCACATCCTAAGCTGGAGAGAATTCTTGTGAGGATGAGGCTTGTTCCTGGGTGATCATCAACCACCAGAACTTTAAGATCAGGGGGTTGATGGCCTGTTATAAATTGAAACGTATCCTTGATCATGGTTTCTCCTTTACTGAGAACAGTTTGGGAGAAGATCATTGAGGGCGTATCCAAGGAGTGTGGAGATTTCTGGATCAGTAGACTCTTAGAGACGCATTTTATCAGACAACTAGTTTTTGAATTGGTTTCCCACGCCATGGGAGTCAAGGTCTGCTTTTACCATGATCTTAACCAGGTCTTCAAAAGAGGTTTTAGGTGTCCAGCCTAACTTTTGCTTAGCTTTTGAAGCGTCACCAATCAACAGCTCCACTTCTGTGGGGCGGAAATAGCGTTCATCGATTTCTACGAAATCATTATAGTCACGGCCAACACAGCCAAAGGCAATTTCCAGAAATTGGCGCACACTCCAGGTTTCACCGGTGGCAATAACATAATCATCTGGTTCTTCTTGTTGGAGCATGAGCCACATAGCTTCCACGTAGTCTTTGGCATAGCCCCAGTCTCTTTTGGCATCAAGGTTTCCGAGGTAAAGTTTTTTATCTTGGCCGGACAGAATACGTGCAAGACCTCGGGTGATTTTTCTAGTGACAAAAGTCTCACCTCTTCGAGGGCTTTCATGATTGAATAAAATCCCATTAGAAGCGTGCATACCATAACCTTCGCGGTAGTTTCTCGTCTGATGAAAGGCGAATACTTTGGCGCAAGCGTAGGGTGAGCGCGGATAAAAGGGGGTGGTTTCACTTTGGGGTACGGCTTGAACCAATCCGTACATTTCGGAGCTGGAGGCTTGATAAACGCGTGTGGATTTGGCCGCGCCCGTATTTTTTACAGCTTCAAGAATTCTCAGTGAGCCATTGGCCACAATGTCTACTGTATAGAGAGGCTCGTCGAAACTCACCCTCACATGGCTTTGAGCTCCAAGGTTGTAAATTTCATCGGGTTCAATTTTATCAATCAGTTTTTCAAGACAGCTGGCATCAGCAAGGTCGCCATAGTGCAGGTGAAAGCGCTGGTTTTCCACATGGGGATCTTGAAAGATATGCATGATTCGACCGGTATTGAATGAGGAGGACCGGCGGATGATGCCGTGAACTTCATAGCCTTTTTCTAAAAGCAGTTCTGCTAAATAAGACCCGTCTTGTCCGGTGACACCGGTGATCAATGCTTTTTTCATAACGCACCCTTGCTAAGAGGTTGGAAATCCTCAGAGTATTAGATGATTCTCAAAGTGAGTCAAGAGTCTGCAAGTGACTCTATGGGCCGAGATAGGGTAGGGTCTTTGCCTATGAAGAAAACAGCTTTGATTACAGGAATTGCCGGGCAGGACGGTTGCTATCTTTCTAAGCTTCTTTTGCAAAGTGGCTATCAGGTTTACGGAACAACCCACTCGACGGACCGCTCGCGTTTGTGGCGATTGGAAGAAGAAGGTCACCTGAACGATATAGACATTTTGCATTTGGACTTGAGAGATCGGGACAAGATCGCTGATAGCATTAAGGAGCTGTGCCCCACGGAGCTTTACAATTTGGGGGCACAGTCCCTAGTGGGTAAATCATCGACTCATCCGTTTTATACCTCTGAGGTGAATGCCATGGGGGCGCTGGCACTTTTGGAGGCAGTGAGAAAATACTCTCCTGAGACTCGGTACTATCAGGCCTCCAGTTCTGAGATTTATGGCAATACTCAAGAGAGCCCTCAATCAGAAAAAACCTGCTTTCAGCCAAGAAACCCTTATGGGGTGTCTAAACAGTATGCCCATTGGATGACTAAAACATACCGAACTCACTTTGGCCTGCATACCTCCTGTGGAATACTTTTTAATCATGAATCTCCCTACCGGGGGGAGGATTTTGTCACAGGCAAAATCACTCAAGGCTTGGCACGGGTGAGTCTGGGGATGCTGGAGAAAATTGAAGTGGGCAATGTTCAGGCGCGGAGGGACTGGGGCTTTTCGGGGGACTACGTGCGGGCTATGCACATGATGCTTCAACAGCCTCAAGGAGATGAGTATGTGGTCAGTACTGGCAGGCTACACACGGTTCAGGACCTGATCAATGCAGCAGCCCAGGCTTTAGAAATGTCTCTTGAGTGGCAGGGTGAGGAGCTAGAGACCGTGGCTCTTTATAAGGGCCGCGAGGTGGTGAGTGTGAACTCTCAATTCTTCAGAAAAAATGAAACGAGTCAGCTCGTGGGAGACTCTTCAAAGGCAAGAGAAGTATTGGGGTGGGAGCCTCAGGTGAGTTTTGAACAGTTGATAACCATGATGGTCCAAGCAGATTTACGGCGGCTTCAGTCTGCTTAAAAATACTCTCTGATCTGTCTCCAGCTCAATCCCAAAAATTCAAACCGGATCGGTAGAAACTGATTGTATAAAAAGAAAATTTTTAGAGGGCGTTGGCATACCACTCGATAGTATTTTTTAATCCCTGCTCAAAAGGCATCTGGGCTTTGTAGCCAATGATTTTTTCTGCCTTGGAGGTGTCGCACATACGGCGAGGCTGTCCGGTGATACCTTGGGGGTTGAACTGAGGCTCTAGTTTTTTCCTCTTTATTTCTCCCACAAAGCGAGCAATTATTTGGGCGACTTCTTTGATGGTGATCTCCTCAAAAGCGCCAATATTCACTGGGTCGGCCTCAGCGTGGCGGGCAGCGACCTCTAAACAGCCTCGGGCAAAGTCATCCACATAGAGAAAGGAGCGAGAGTGGGAGCCGTCACCCCATACGTCAAAAGTATCCCCCTCGGCATCAAAAGCTTTTTTGATGAGAGCCGGGACCACGTGGGAGAACTTCGGGTCAAAATTATCTCTGGGGCCGTAGCTGTTGTAGGGCCGAGCAATGGCGACACTGAGTCCATACTCTTCAGCGTATTTTTGGCCTAGGAATTCTTCCATACGCTTGGCCCAGCCATAGCCAGAGTTGGTGGGTTCGGGCTCGTCTTTCATGCCTTCCGTCTCAGGGGTGGGCAGTGAGCAGTGGCGTGGGTATACGCAAGCCGAACTGCATACTAAAAAGCGTTTGGCCTCTTGTTCGTTGGCGGCTTTGATCACATTAAAAAATACTGTCAGGTTGCTTTGAAAAATACTCGCTGGGTGCCGTTTGTTATATTCAATACCAGCTACATCGGCAGCCATATTGATAACCACATCACAGTCCCTAGTGGCTCTTAGAGCGATAGCATAATCAGAAAGATCACCCGTGCGCACCTCTACGTTGGAAAGAACATTTTTTAAAAATAGAGGCTCTTTCTGGCGGCTGGGGACGACCACTTTGGCACCCAAAGTGACGAGTTGTTCCACGGCATGGCTGCCAATAAAACCAGAGCCTCCAGTAACACAGACAGTTTTGCCATTAAAAAACTGTTGGGTGTCCGGGTGAAAATCTTCTTTGGTGGTCAGGCTTTTGTAGGCCATAGTTAACGAACCTTTTTTGAGAAATGTCGTATTTATTTGAGAGCCCAACTGTATCACCCAGGAATTTATATGGGTAGATCAAAGCGGGATGGGTGAGCGCCTCAGATCGATCCATAAATGCAAATTATGACTCAGTGTACCACATACTGTTGGCTTTTTTCAAAGACTGAGCCCTCCTCTGAACCACGACTTTAGCCGATAAGGATAACAGAATCATTGAAACAAAAACGAGGGACGTATGGGGATCAGTGACTGGGTTTGTAAAATTGCAGTTGTTATTTTGGCAGTGACTTTGTCGGCCTGTAGCCGAGATATGGATAATAAGAAGACAACCCTTTCTTTTCAGCTGCCGAATTCGGGAAAAGCCATAGACTTTGATTCTCAAAAGTCCTCCTCTTCTCTTAGTGCCACTGATTGGGCTCAATCAGATCCAACAGCTTATGATGAAATCAATTGCTATGCTGTGTTTGTCTCTGGTCCTGGTCTTGATAAGGGACAGTGTGTGCGCTCTGACAAGTCCGTCGCTTTTTCTGTGGGGTTTTTGGCAGGGTTGTTTCCTGCTGGTTCTCAGGTGGAGCTGGATGTTCCTTCGGGACCAAACAGAACGGTAAGGCTCATAGGGTTGACATCATTTGGGGAAAAGGAATGCGTTTACTCCGCAAAGGAGGCATTGCCTTTGGCAGATATGTCGGCCCCCTTTGAAATGGGCAAAGTCACAACGGATCTTATTCCAGATGTTGTCAACAAAGTGGCGATTCAAGCCTCGCTCAGTGCTTCAGGAAAGTTTCACTCTTGTCAAGGAGAGGGGGTTGGATTTGGTCCCCTTCCAGTAGATGTGGTGACAGGGCCCACTGTGATTTTGGGAGGGCTGCCGGGGGCCCAATCCAATGCGATGGCTTTAAATGTGTCCATTAGTGGAGACGTGAACTTGGTCAGTTATCAGTATAAATTGGGGCTGGGAAGTCTGGATTGCTCTTCGTCTTCAGGCTATGGGGCGTGGTTGGAGGTTTCTTCTAATATCACAGACAGTCTTGCAGGTTTTGCAGATGGACCCTTAAAGTTGTGTGCTCTTGGTGGGGATAGCCAGGGTCTCCATCAGGATTTGATGTCTGCAACATCTTATAGTTGGGTTAAGGACACGGCCATTCCCAGCGTGGGGTTTGCGTCACCGGCTTATGGGTCCTTTGTCCATTCGGGAAATGTGAGCACCTTCTCTGTGACAGGAAGCTGCAGTGAAAATGGTCAAAGTGTGAACCTCTCAGGAACGTCCTCTACGACGGTGACATGTCATTCCGGGAGCTGGTCGGCCAGTCTTGACTACTCTGGGGCTGCAGATGGCTCGGTGACATTGACAGCATCCCACTCAGACCTTGCAGGAAATACTGGTTCTGTTTCAACGGGTTTTGTCAAAGATACTTCCGGACCAACAGCGGCGTCTGTGAGCATTAGCGGAGGCGCTGGTACCACCACGGAGACTTCGGTCACTGTGAACCTGGCAGCTACAGATGCGGCATTTATGTATATAACCAACACGGCTGGTTGTGCGACTGGGGGCACTTGGGAGTCTTATGCCGCAACAAAATCTTGGACTCTTTTAGGGGGAGTCGGTGGGTCTACTCAAACAGTTTATGTGCAATTTAAAGATACCAGTGGGAACCACAGTGTCTGTTTGAGTGACACGATCACCTATACACCACCGGCTTTGTTAATGATCAACGATGCTGTGACAAAACACTTTGGTAATGTGGCTGTGGGGGGATCTTCTGTAGCGACTCTGACGATTTCCAATACTGGATATATGGGTGCAACTAGCATGTCGGACCCTTCGAGTTTGGCGTCTCCGTACCAGTTTTTGGGGGGCAGTTATCCGGGAACAGGAGGGAGTTGTGGGGCTACTTTGGCCGGGGGGTCTAATTGTACACTTGTCATTGAGTATTCTCCGGTGGGAGTGGGTGTGACATCTGATGGAGTGCAAATTGATTACAATGACGGTGCTGCAGCCAATTCCGTAAGTTTGGCTGTTCAGGGAAATGGGTCTAGCCCGGCTATTCTCGCCGTGTCCGGGGGAGCTCCTCCCTATGACTTTGGAACCCACGCTGTGGGAAGCTCCGTGATACAGGTTTTCACCGTTAATAATACAGGAGCTGTGAGTGCGACAGGTATGAGCGGAAGCGGGTTGAGTGGAAGTTTTCAGTTTACAGGTGGAGCTTATCCTGGGGGCACTGGGACCTGTGGAGGGTCATTGGCTGCTGGTGCCAATTGCACCATTGAGGTCACCTACTCTCCAGCTTCGACGGGAGCCCACGCCGCAACTATGAGTTTGCCCTATAATGATGGTGCCGGAGCCCAATTCTTGAGCCATGATGTTGTTGGAACGGGGGCGACTCCAGCGAGCTTAGTGATCACAGAAGCAGACCCTTATGACTATGGAGTTCGGGGGGTGGGGTTTCCTTTATCACATATTTTCACTCTGACTAATGTGGGAGGCTTTCAGGCCTCCAGTTTGAATGATACGACCTTAGCAGCTCCTTTCGAGTACACTGGAGGCACCTACCCTGGAACGGCTGGTACCTGTGGACCCACTCTCAATGCCGGAGCTAATTGTGATATTGAGGTTCGTTTTGACCCGGCCGCTGCAGGGTTAGCCACTTCGACAATTCAGATAGACTACGACAACGGTGCGGGGGCTGTGAATGCAACTCGGGATGTGCAGGGCACAGGGTTTCAACCTTACAATATGATGGCTCTTGGTCACCAACACACCTGTGGGCGTCACCCTGGAGGAACGGGTTATTGCTGGGGACTGAACTCCAGTGGGCAACTGGGGGATAATACCACTACGAGTGCCACCTCTCCCGTACAGCTGAATGGCCCAACCAACTGGGTGAATTTGAGTGCCTATGGAAATCACATGTGTGCCGTGGCTTCAGGAGGCAATGGTTACTGTTGGGGGTCTAACGGTAATGGTCAAGTGGGTGACAATACAACAACCGATCGGAGCGTGCCCACGTCACTTCCCGGAGGAGCTGTATGGCAGAAGGTTGCCACGGGTTCAGCTCACTCTTGTGGTTTGAAAACCAATGGCAACATAGAGTGTTGGGGGAACAACCTTTATGGAAAAGTGGGTGATGGCACCACCACTCACCGGATGATTCCGACGGCGATCAGTTCTGGAAGTAGCTTTATTGATGTGGCTTTGGGGGATAATACTTCTTGTGCCGTAGATAGCACCAATGCTGTTCAGTGTTGGGGGCGTGGGGACTCTGGGCAATTGGGTAATGACAGTACAACTGACAGTTCTACTCCTGTGGGGGCATCTATTTTGGCAAACAGTTACAGTCGGGTCGTTGTAGGAATGAACTTTGCCTGCGCCCTTCGTACAACAGGGGGTTTTGTTGAGTGTTGGGGCGGAGGAACCGCGGGTCAGCTGGGAGATGGAAACTCCACTGATGCTATCTCTGCAGCTGTCACAGTGACAGTTTCTGGGTTCACAAAAATTGTGGCCGGTGACTTAAGTGTGTGTGGATTTAAATCCTCCACCAATGAGATTTACTGTTGGGGGCAAAATACTTATGGGCAGATAGGGAATGGCACGACCACAGCGCAAGGGACTCCAGTGATGGTTGGTAATGATTATATGGATGTCTGGTCGGGAAAGTATCATGTGTGTGGCATGACTATAAATGGTCAGACACGCTGTTGGGGGAGCAATGCTCAGGGGCAGCTCGGAGACGGTACGACAGTCGATAAGTTGTCTCCAGTGACAATCAATTAAAAAAATCTTTTACGGTTTTTGTGACATAGTTGACTTGCTCATCCGATAGGCCGGGGTTGGCCCCCCAATAAATACCTCGGTCCATAATGGTGTCAGCGCCGTCGAGATCTCCGGCCACCCTGTGTTCAAAGTGTTTAAACGCCGGTTGGCGGGCCATGTTGCCGCAGATAATGTGTCGGGTTTCAATGCCAGCCTTGTCGAGAGTGTCTTTAAACTTGTTGCGCGTTTCTGTATTTTTACAAATGGCCGAGTAGCCAAAAAACACCGGACTGGCCTTGGTGGTGGGCGTATTTGGAATGATCTCTCCGGCTTCGATGAGTTCAGAGAATTCGTTGTTCCAGGTGTTGGCAATTTGCACCCGACGTTCGTTAAAACGACCCAACTTTTCAATTTGAATCAGGCCAATGGCGGCATTGATCTCTGTGGGGCGCACGTTGAAGCCGGTGTTGATGAACAAAAAGCGGGGATCGATGTCAGAGTGTTGTTTTTCTACTTTGTCTTTGTTTTTTAGGTGCCTTGTCCAGCCGTGGGCACGCAGGGTGCGAAGGAGTTCAGCAAATTCATCGTTGTTGGTGGTGATCATGCCTCCTTCAATGGTGGTGATGTGGTGGGAGAAAAAGAACGAATACGTTCCCGCCACACCAAAGGTGCCAAGGAACTGGCTCTCCCATTTGCCGCCAAGAGACTCGCAGGTGTCCTCCATGAGCCAGAGACTGTTTTTGGAAGCAAAGTCTTGAAGAAAATCTAGGTCGCAGGAGTTGCCTAAAACATGTACCGGGCAAATCCCGACGGTTTTGTCAGAGATTGCTGCCTCTACGGATTCCGACTTCATTTGAAGAGTTCGAGGGTCAGAGTCCACAAGGACTGGAGTGGCTCCGGCTTGAATGATGGGCCAAATAGTTGTGGACCAAGTGACAGCAGGGACAATCACCTCAGAGCCAGGAGTGATGCGTCGTTGTCCATCTGGAAGCTTTACCAGGGGATTCGCCAATGCAAAGAAAGCGAGTAAGTTCGCTGAAGAGCCTGAGTTGACGAACACGGCATTTTTGGCACCCAGATGAGTGGCAAACCTATCCTCAAAGGCCAGGCACTTGGAACCAAAACTCATCTGACCGGATTCGACCACATCGTAAATAGCCTGTTTTTCTTCAGCAAGAATGGTGTTTTCATAGAGTGGTATTTGCATAGGGAAATATCCTTGAATAAAAGGCCAATATAGGTGAGTCTTGGGTACAAAGGCAACGAGAGCGGAAGTCATTTGACGCAACGGGGCTTTTGGTCGAGGGGGCAGAAAGTTCAGCCAGTAAGCGTGTTGGTTTTTTAGGGATATTTGGGTTTGAAGAGCTTTTCATTTCTCACCGTCATTTTATTTTTTGAGCATTTTGCTTTGGGATGTTTGCTCAGCCTGGATGGGCACATTTTACATCAGGTGATTGCGGGTCTTCACTCGGTATTTGTGGCGGGAATTTTTTATTATGTCTACTGTCATCAGGATCTCATTTTCAAAAATGTATCGGGTGTCCGGCCTGTCATTTACATGACTTTGGCGGTTCACCTGGGGATCTTGCTGGGCGTGGCTTTACTGGATTCCACAGGTGCCATGTTATGGGTGGTGGACAGCAAGTCCACCCATGTGCCTATGGCTGAAAATGTGGTCGGCTTTCTTGTGGGCAACGGCTTTGGAAGTGTTCCCAGCGGCAACAGTCAGCTTTATCTGGCTCATGTCCTTTCCGGTGTATTTTTTCTGGTTTTTGGAGTGAACCAATTGGCTAGTGGGTTAGCCTTGATGCTGGGGAAATTGGGAGCCGTGTTTTACCTGTTTCAGTTCTCCAGAGAGTTGGTGGATGACAGAGCCGCAAGACTGGCCACCCTCATCTATATTCTGCTGCCCACGGCATTATTTTACACGGTCACTTTTTACAAGGAGGCCACGGTTCAGTTTCTTGTGGCCATGGCTTGTTATTATATGTTCAGAATTCACAGGCACGGGCGGTGGCAGGAGTTTTTGTTGCTGTGTCTGGCGCTGCTGTTGCTGGGGAATGAGAGGCATTATCTGGCTCCCTGTTTTGGGGTGGCTATGGGTCTGTTAATTATCTTCAGCCGACGAATTCCTGTATGGTTGAAGGCGGGAATGCTGATCAGTGGGGCTGTGGGCTATGATTTGTTCTGTCGATTTTACTGGGCTTTCAGTGTCGATAATGTTTTGGCCACCATTCAAAACTACAGAACACAATATTTGAGCTTTCCGGATGTGAGTGAGATCAATAAAACACTTCCGTATCCGATTGCCGTCGTGAAACTCTATCTTTCTCCATATTTTACCATGGTGAAAATCAGCTCCTATTTTGGACCGGCCAGCCTGATAGCCTGGGGTAGTTTTTTGTATCAGATCACTGCTGTGTTGGCTCCCTTTGGGTTTTTGAAGTTGGTCAAAGAGGAAACCTCTGATGCACGAATTGTCACAATTGTCACAATTCCATTTTTTATTCTGGTGGCTGTGTTTGGCTATGTGGCTCCCTACAACGGTCGTTTGAGAGACAGTTTTCTGCCATTACTTTGCCTATTTGCAGTTGTGGGTGCCAGGTTCCTTAAAGCAGGATTCACTTTCCAAGCTGGGACAACCATTCGAAAAATAGCTGGAGTTGCTATTTCAGCCGCTGGAATGTGGAGCCGTAGCCGGAGACAGGCGGGGCGGACACAAGTTTACGCATTGCAAAATCCGGTTGCTAATTGCAACCTCCGGGTCCTCTGGATATATTGCCTGTTCTACATTCGGAGAACTCTATGATGGAAAATTTGATCGGAAGCCTAAACGGCAAGACAGCGACTATCGGAATTGTGGGTCTGGGCTACGTGGGATTGCCCTTGGCTATTCGCTATGCAGAAGAAAATTTCAAAGTGGTTGGATTTGATATCGACCAATCGAAAATTGACAAGCTGGAAGCCAAAAAAAGTTATATCGAGCATATTCCATCTGACGCCATTGAGGAGCTGGTAGATAAAGGCTTCAGTGCTACAACGGATTTTACAAGAATTACTGATGTTGATGCCATCATTTTGTGTGTACCTACACCATTGAACAAATACAGAGAGCCTGATCTGGGATATGTCCTGACCACTGTGGAGACCATCACGCCTTATCTTAAAAAAGGCCATGTGGTTTCACTGGAAAGCACCACCTATCCGGGCACCACTGAAGAAGAGTTGATGCCACGTCTTGAAAAATCCGGTTTGACAGTGGGAGAGGATATCTCACTGGTGTTTTCCCCTGAACGGGAAGATCCAGGCCGAAAGAGTCACTCCACGCGGACCATCCCCAAGGTGGTGGGAGGCCAGACTCCCAAGTGTCTGGAAGTGGGCATGGCCCTTTATAAGGGTGTGATTGACGAGGTGGTTCCTGTTTCCAGTACCAAGGCTGCCGAGATGACCAAGCTTCTGGAAAACATTCACCGGGCGGTAAATATTGGCCTTGTGAATGAAATCAAAATTGTCTGTGACAAAATGGGCATTGATGTCTTTGAAGTGATTGATGCCGCCGCCACCAAGCCATTTGGTTTTGTGCCCTACTATCCGGGGCCCGGAATTGGCGGTCACTGTATTCCCATTGATCCATTCTACCTGACATGGAAAGCCCGGGAGTACGGCGTACACACCCGCTTTATTGAACTGGCTGGTGAGATCAACGGCAATATGCCTGCCTATGTGGTGAAGAAAATCGCCAAGGCCCTGAACCAGGATCAAAAATCCATCAACGGTTCAAAGATTCTGGTTCTTGGGATCTCTTATAAGAAAAATATCGATGATATGAGAGAGTCTCCATCTGTATTTTTGATGGAGCGTTTGAGAGACGAAGGGGCTGAGGTCAGTTATTCAGACCCTCATGTTCCTGTTTTTCCAAAAATGAGAGAGCACAGTTTTGAGTTGTCCAGTGTTGAGCTAACTCCGGACAAATTAAATTCTTTTGATTGTATTGTTCTCGCAACAGATCACGAGAAATTTGATTACGATCTGATTCAAAAAAATGCCAAGCGACTTGTGGATACTCGTGGGAAATATCGAAACCATAAAGACGCTCCCAACCTTTCAAGGGCTTAAATCATGGCAAATTTCGCAATAATTGGAGTGGGGGGATACATTGCCCCCAGACATCTTGAAGCTATCCAGGAAGGTGGCCATAATCTGGTTTTGGCTTATGATAAAAATGACTCTGTGGGGATCATGGATCGTTTTTTTCCTGACTGCCTGTTTAAAACTGAGTTTGAAGTGTTTCAAAGTGAGGTGGATAAAAGAAGGGGAACTCCTGAGGAGATCGAATGGGTATCCATTTGTTCTCCCAACTACCTTCATGCCCACCATGCACGATTCACACTGAGAAACGGTATGAATGTGATCTGTGAAAAGCCACTGGTCCTGACAAGCGCCGAAGCTGAAGAGCTGATGCAGATCGAAAAAGAAACGGGCAAAAATGTTTACACAGTTCTGCAGTTGAGAGTGCATGAATCCATTCTGGCATTGAGGCAGAAAGTGGCTGAGGCCAACAGAAATGATCATCAGGTCAGCCTGACCTATATGACGAGCCGGGGTAATTGGTATTTGGAGTCCTGGAAGGGTGATGAAAGAAAGTCCGGCGGACTTTCAACAAATATTGGAATTCACTTTTTTGATATGCTGACCTGGATTTTTGGTTCTGCAACAGATGTAAAGGTTCAGGAAAAGTCTGAGCTTTTGGAAAAGGGCACACTTCAGTTGGAAAAAGCCAAAGTGAATTGGCTATTGACCCTGGATCGCTCTCAATTGCCAAAAGAGGCCGTGGAATCCGGGAAAACGACCTTCCGCTCCATTAACATTGATGGCGAAGAGTTTGAGTTCAGTTCAGGATTTACGGAACTTCATAAAACGGTGTATCAGGATGTACTATCTGGCAAAGGTTATGAAATTTCCGATGCTCTGCCGGCCATTAAAATCGCTGAACAGATCAGGAAGGTGTCCCTTGGCTGACTTTTTCAAACATGAAACTGCAATCATTGATGAAGGTGCTGAGATTGGCAATGGCTCCAGGGTGTGGCATTGGGCTCATGTTTGCGGTGGTGCCAAAATTGGCAGTGGTTGTTCTCTGGGGCAAAATGTTTTTGTCGGTAACAGAGTGACTATTGGTAATAACGTCAAAATTCAAAACAATGTCTCTGTATATGACAACGTCCACTTGGAAGACGATGTTTTTTGTGGTCCCAGTATGGTGTTTACCAATGTGATCAATCCGAGGTCTGCGGTGGAGAGAAAAGACGAGTACCTGGACACTGTGGTCAAAAAAGGCGCTACTATTGGTGCCAATGCCACCATTATTTGTGGAGCCACGCTGGGTGAAAACTGCTTTATCGCAGCTGGCGCTGTAGTCCGTGGAGACGTCAAACCCTTTGCCCTGATGGCAGGCGTACCGGCCCGACAGATTGGCTGGATGTCTCGTTTTGGAGAACGTATCGACCTGCCTGTTGAGGGTTCGGGAGAGTGGGTGTGTCCCAATACCAAGGATACTTATGTGCTCAATGGTAATGGTCTTGAAGTCAGGGAGACGATGGTTTAGTGGTTCCGAAACTCATACTTGTTCTGACTTTTATAGTAATCCCAGTTTTAACTTTTTTTTGCGTTCGTAGCTTGAGTACTTCTTTGAGTAAGAAACATTCAGTGTTTCTTTCATTTATATTGGCGGGAATCTCACCTCTGCTAACTTCCAGACTTTTTACTTTAATGTTATGGTTTTTTCCCGAAAGAGAAAAGATTTCGTATTTCATAGTATTTGTTATTATTCAGCTGGCTCCAATTGCAGCAACTTTAATCTATAAAGTTTTGATTAGAAATTCATATGATCTTTTAGAAGACATCATTGATTTGAATGCTTTCTTTTCAAATGGATACAGAAGTTCAGAAAAATGGTTGGTAAATTTTGCCCTTATCTTTTTAATTGGGATAGTAAGTGTAGGAACCTTTCAGACAATAATGATGCCTCCTACAGGGAATGACACACTGGAATATCTGCAGTCAGCGAGGTTTTTACTTGAAAAGAGAAATCTCGAATATTACCCAGTGAGGGATGCAGAAGAATCTGGCGGATTTTATGGTCCCTGGACTCACCCTCCAGGCTATGTAGGGTTGATTGCATGGACAGGATTTTACACTTCGGGGAAGCTCGATTTCAATGGTTTCAAGCTAGTCAGTATATTTTTTACCATTAGTCTGCTTCTGGGAGTTGCCCTTTTCAGCATTTGTATGCTTGAACTTAGCCTTTTTCCCTCGATACTAGCCTCTTCTGTTCTGATTGCTACACCGGTATTTTATTATCAGTTTGCTATTTCGCACATTGACTCTATCAGAATTTTTGCTGATTTTGCTACGTTATCAGTTGTTTTGTTTTTAATTAGAAGTCCTCGACCTATTTTTGCTGTTTTGCTGGGGATTGTCGCAGGAGGCACTCTTTACAGCCATTCTCTGGGGGTGTTGCTGGGAATGCCAATAGCCCTATCCGTTTTATTTTTGGCGAAATATTCTATAAAAACAAAAGTTAAGCTTTTATTTACAGCAGGGCTGATTAGTCTGCTCTTTGTATCCCTAGACCTTTATAAGAATATATTGTCTTCGGGCAATATTATCAGTGATCTGAACCAGATCAGTGTGGCAAATATTCCTCATATAAAATTTTTCGAAACCCTCTCAATTGAGCGGGGATTCTTTACAACAACAGATAGTATTTTCTATGGGGTTTTCAGGGGGTTTTCTGACCGTTTTTCTTTTGGGGCTTCTTACTGGTTCGCTTTACTTGGGTTTTTGTTTTTTCTGTCGTCCTTTCGCAGAGAGAAGCAAAGACAGAATTTCGTAATTGAGTATTCTGCAATGGGGGTTTTTGTTTTGAGCTTTTATCTGTTGGTTATTCTCTCTCTGGCGTTGGGATCCCAAGAGCTGGTGAAAAACCCCAGGTATTTTCTTTCTATTCAGCCTATTATCGCATGTTTTGGAGGATATGGTCTTTCGGTTTTTCTGAATAAGATGTGGGGAGCTTTTTATGCGAAGGCTTAAGGTTTGGGGCTTATTCTTATTGGTTGCGGCAAGTTTCATCTATCTTTACAAAGATAATATTAGACATTGTTATCGCATATTCCTTCAGTCAGACAGCTCATTTTTTAGCTGGGGCGGAGGAGCCTCAGGCAAGGCGGATTCATTAAATACTCCATTGTATGATGCAATTAAATATATAGCGAGAAACGTTAGTGAGAGCTCTGTTTTCTATGTGGGGCGACAAGCTGACTTTGGATACTATCTTAGTAACGATTTCTATTCTTATCTGGACCCGCGACTACTAAAGCTATACGAGGCAACAGATCAGTCTCTAGCGCTTGCAGAACTTAATAGTCTGGGGATTACACATTTTTTCATCCCCCCTTACGCGTTACCATTTATTGAAAACACAGAGCTTAGAGCGATTTTAAATGATCCAAAACTCACAGAAATATTATTTGAACACGAAAATGTTAAAGTTTTGAAGTTAAGATCTCCAGAGGAAGGGGGCTCTGTAAGTCTGGTAGAATCACGGAGGATATTGGGTGAGTTTTCCCACAAATGGCGTGTTATATCCGGCCTATTTTTGGATCTCAAGCACTCTGAGGTTGAAGGCCTTGATAGTATTGATATTGATATGTCTTATCGGCCCAGAGGAACATCATTAGATATGATTTCTCTATATGAAAACCCGGGCTTGGTGCCGAGTCACGTTGGATACGAAATGAAAGTTGGTCCTGGGAACTACACAATAGACTATAATTCAAAGGGAAACGGAAAATTCAGGTTGGTTTTGTATGAATATGACAAGAGAAGATTTTTAAGGCGAAGATGGATTCAGGAATCAATTTTAGTAAACGATGAACGGCAGCAGGTTGCTCAGTTTAAAATCTCTAAAGGAGTTTCTGAAATTAGGTTAGGCTTTACCTTTATGGACAGATCGGAAGTGTCTATTTCCGATATTAGGTTAAACAAATATAGTATAGAAGACGAAGTTTTATTGGGAGAGCTGCCGGACGGGTGGAGCCTAAATGGAGAAAACTGGAACGTTAATCCTTACATATTCGGAACTTTTAGCGAAAAGGGTGATGGAATATTGAGGGCCTATGGAGGCAAAACAAAGCCAGTAAAAATTGCTTCACCATGGTTTGAGGTTGCTGAATTGACTCAGGATTTTGAACTCTTATTAGAGGGTTCAGGGCTGGGTTTGATAAATGTTTTTATGGAAAACTCTGAAGGAAACAGGGCCTTGATAACAGGATATGTCCTTTCTGAGAATGCGAAGAATTATAATGTAACTTACAATTTGAACAAATCTACTCCAATGCGAAGCCCAAAGCTGATCGCTAGAAGCATCATGGGTAAATTTTTGGAAAAGGGTGAGCGGATATATGACTGGGCACAGCAACTAGGTAATTTGAAGTTTAAGCCTACGGAATCACATTTTCGTTTGGTCATTGAATTATCTAAGAGCAGTCTTGCTCCAGGTAAGTTAAATTTCCAATATCCTAAGCTTTATTTAAGCAACGTTGTGTTAAAATCGCGCGTTTGTGAAGATGAAATTTGCTTTCGAGAGAGTTTTGAATAACGAAATCAGCTCACCACAATGGAGTCCCACAGTTATAGAAAAGTTAATTATTACTTTTGTAAACCGAAAAGTAATAATTTGAAAAGACAAGATCCAAAGATTTAATTACTTCAGGTATTCTGGAATTATCGACGATGAAATAATCTATGCCCTCATCTTCCACTAAATGCCATACCTGTTCTTGTGATAAGTTCAAATATTTATCAGCAAAATCCATTTCAATGATACTCAAGTGACTTTTTTCATACGCAAATTTTGGAGGATAGTCTTTCAGGTCAAATCCAAAAAGTAATGCCCGCCTGGAGCCTTCGGTGTGTAATTTAGAGGTTGGCAAGTAGCAAAAGGAATCATGAAGCCATCCCCAAAAGTTCCCAAAGTTTTTTCTCTTAGTTTGGAATCTCCAGGAATAGTTAGCAACGGGATCTATCAAAAACATGGAGTCAGCAGGGGTCTCTTTTTTTGACCAGTTTTGTATGGAGGCAAAATCCCTCGCCTTTGCAATATGTTCAGAGTTTTTCAGGTAAGGCTGACTGAGTGGATAGGAAAATAAAACCAAGGCCAACAAAGCCATATAAGAGGCCTTTTTGAGTCGCACCAAATATGAAAAACTAAGAGCAAGTACTATGACCAGCATAAATACCCAAATCCATCTCTGTTCAAATCCAATCGGCTTCCAGGCTCCCCCCATAATTCCTAGGTTTAGTCGTTCTGTATCAAACTCAGCAAGTGGCTCCCAGATACCGGATAAATGCTTTACAAAAATGATCGAGGCAACTGAGAGTCCAATGACGATTCCGGAGTAAACTTTTGTGATCCGACTAGACGAGGTAATTAAAACCAGGAGTCCAATTAAGATAAATGGAAAACCAGGCCGTGTGGTCGTCATCAAAATAAAAGTCGTAAGAGCCAGAGGTGTTGAAAATAATGTGGGAGAGTCGACTTGCTGGGAGATTATTTTTCCGATAAGGATAATAAAAACCAAAGAGACAATAGTTTGAGATCTCATGGGTGACAACAGAATTACTGATTTAATTGGAACAATTTCAATAAAAATATATCCGAAAATTGAAATCCCTAGAACTGTAAAGAGTCCTGATATGAGAAATAACCTTTTCCATCGTTTTGGTGGTTCTGTGTAAACTATTAAAAGTGAAAAAATGAATCCCGCCAATAGAGGCATAAAAATATCATAGGCTTCTGAGGTAAAGAGGCTCAAAGCCGAAGGAAACCAATGGTAATTTAGAAGCCTTACCTGATTAAGCCAGATTTCATCTGGTACCATCTGCACTTGCAGGCCGGCTGGTGAAAGAACAGTTGTGTAAACTATCAATACTGAAAAAAGAAAAAGAAGGAATGAGATGATGTTTGATCTCTGTTTAACTTCTCCAGAGAAAACAAAAGAGAATGCGCAAAAACAAGAGTAAAAAAATGCAATAGAAGGGTGGCATAAAAAAGAGAGAAAAATTGTCAAAAATGCCACAGGAAAATTTCTTTGATAGGCATAGGAAAGCCCCAAAATGCCCAAGCCATGTGCCCAGCCGTATGAGTAAGGGCTTATGAACCGGGCATATCCTTCCAGTCCATGTCCGTATCGTGCAAGATTTAAGTTGGAGACTTTCGAGAGCAAGCCGAGGATTACGCTCGTATAGGCGGCCAGTTCGGATTTTGTAATCAAGAATGAAAGGCGATAGATGGAGAAAGCCAAAAGCAATGTTACCAGAAACCCGAAAATATAGTCAGTTTGGATGGGGGTAATTCCAATAGAATCCAATAGTTTGTAAGACCTCATTGTCAATGAACGATCATATAGAGGGAGGACTTGCATGCCCCAGTCATCCTGATAATGAGAATGGGATTTTGAGGCCTCTACGTAGTTGGCAGGGTGAAATTTGTCAAACACCCTTTGATTTTCAAAATCAATGGCTTTAAAGGTAAAAAGCGCACAAGAAATCACTGCTAAAATGGATACAATGTTTTTATTCCATATTTTCACGTATCAACTCATAGAATTCTATGTTGCTTAACTCAAAATAATCGCCGGAAATCAAGCGGGCTCCCGCGCCTATAAAGCAAGATTTTTCAGGTATTAAAGTTTGGATAAAAATTGCTTTTTTGTCAGCTTGAACCTCCTCGGACCAGACCTTTCTAAATTCATTGCCTCCCTGAGAATTCAGGGGTCTTGTAATGAGAAATATTTCGTAAAACCCACTTCCTTTGGTGTTCCCGGAAATTATAACCGGATTGTCGCTGGTTGTTATCCGACAAACTACTTCGGAAGAACAGGTGTCTGAAAAGTCGCAAACAATATTGCCCCTGGATAAAATCGACTGAGAGCGATCCTCTCTTTCAATTCTTTGTGAAGTGAACTCATTGAGCTCCAGGTCGAATATGGAAAACAGACTGTTTTGAAAAACCAAGTTTGAAAAACGGGGATTGAAGAGCAAGTTTCTGATAGAGGTGTTGTAAATGGTCGGCTTTGCGTAGTTGGGAAGGTATAATCTGTCAATTTCCAGATCCTTTAAATCATTAAAGGCACTCTCGGGGTCTTTATTTTCGTACGCTGGAATAAGTCTGGGATCATAGTCTCTGATAAACAGATTTCTAGAGTAGTAAGGAAATTCCGCCATTCGAAAAATCAGGTAAGTTTGGCTTCCTTTTTTGATAAAATCAAAGTGATTAAAATACTCGAGTTTATTGATGGCCCTATACTCATCTCCATGAAAAGCCAAGTCCTCGGAAGTCAATTTTTTGATGGTCAAGTTAATATCATCTCTGATGTTGTGTGAAAAAGGTGACAGCCCTGACAGCAGGAAAATTGTGATAACAGTTGCAATCGATCCATTTTTAGTGTTTCCAAATATTTTACTTGCGGTGATTACAAGTACTAAGCAGGCAAATGGAGCGATGGTTGAAACGTATCTGATTCCATCAGTTAAATCTGGCATTCCAGTAAAGTTGGAGTAAAAGAGTAGGGCGAAGAAAAACAAAATGAACAAACAGGGCGTCAGCAGAACCTTCTCACGGTATTTTTTTAATAGAACAACTAAAAGTCCAGAAACAGCAGCGCCTAAGTAAATGAATCCAAAGTTATCAAGCTGCGTAAAAATCTTAAGGCTCGAAAGAAGTCTGGAAGTCAAATCAGTTTGTTCGGATGCTCTGAGTACAAAATCTTTCCATCCAACAAGTGGGTGAGACCACATCTCCAGATTATCGCTGATGGGTGATCCGAAATGTTGAAAATTGATGATGTAGTGAAATCCCCAAAGTAATAATGGGGGAAAGAGTGAGAGAAAAGGGAATGCCAGGCTTTTGTTCCCTTTAATCAGCGCCTGTGCCGCGCCGTAAAAGGCATAGAATGGGATTAATATTATTCCCAGATTGTGTGAGTAAATGGCTGGAAACAAGCTCCAAAAAATCATCTTGTAAGTTGCATTAACTTTTGAGTATGTGAAATACAGGGAGAATACTGCCGCCATTACGCCATAAATCCTCAACGAATCGATCGAAAAGGAGAGTGCCATTTGATAGGTTGCGGGGATAGAGAGCAAGAGAATGCATGTGAGCAGGGCTATTCTCAAACGTTTGTATCCTAAAAATCCAATTATCGCCAAACACTGAAAAATTAAATAAAGAGGGTGAATAATTCTTCCTGCCCCAAAGGAGTCTGAGTGACCTTGTATCAAATAAGTGAAAAAAATTAACATGTGGTTCGCAAGAGGGTGACATGTTCCTGCCATGAATCCAGTACTATGAGCTTTAATAAATGGATAGTTTGTCAGATTCAATTCGCTAAAAAATATTCTTGCCATTGTTGCGTACTGAAGGGCGTCGTTTTGTGTTAGTGGGAGCAAAAGTGACTGCCAGAAATAAAGCAGCAAAAAGACAAAAAGAAACACAAACAAACCCATGTCCAGGAGGTGAGCCTGATAAGCTCTGTATTTGAATTGGTGAAATAGTTTTTTGATTGGGGATATAGAAAAGAATGTAGTTAAAATAAGTGCTGCAAAAAGAGACGCCGTATAAAAAATTAGGGGTTGCTCGGGTAATAACCTAAGAAGTACTTCAAGAAAATATGCGAGAAGAATTGGTCCGCACCCAAGAAAAACAAAAAACAGTTTGAGGCGGAGCTTTTGTGGGAAAGAGGTGGACAGCAATGCTGAGCAGGAGATCGCAGCCCATGAGAGGATAAGAAAAGTAACAAAAGGAATCACACTTATAGCCTACCACTTGGGGCTTTCTCGATCCAAGACAATGCCTATATTATGAAGTAAATCTTTTATCTTTAGATTGTTCAAGCATTTTTCTGCTCCATTATTACTCAGAACCTTTTTTACCCTTCTCCATAATACGCCGACTGTCCGGGGTTTTTGGATCAGATGAAAAATGATTTCAGGGAAATACCACTTGTAGAGAAGATTCTCCCTGTAGTCCAGATATGAGGCTGGTTCTTTCTGGTGATAAAAAATGTCAATGATTTGTTCAACAATATTTGAGCCGGCAGATATTGTAAGTTGAGTTGTTCCCCATATTTTGGGGTTGATTTCCAAAAGGTACAGTTTGCCCTCTGATGTTTTCAGAAAGTCGAATAAGCAAGCGCCATTCCAATCTAGTAATTTTAGAATCTTGGAGGCTACCTCCTTCATTTGTTTGTCATCTGTGGTTCTGTTAATAATTCCCCCGCCACCAAAATCAAATAGCGCAAGATGTCTCTGCTGTGTGAGCAAAGAATAAGGTTTACCCTGGAAGGAGCATGACGTGACATCGTGAAGATCTCCATTCACTTTTTCTTGTAGTACATAAGAGCTGAATCTAGAGTTTTGTCGGAAAAACTGATCTTCTAAAAAATCAAGATAATCATCTTTTGTATCAAAAAACATGACACCAATGGATGCTGAGGAGTTACAGGGTTTGAGTACTGCCGGGAACGGGACCTGGGTGGCAGCATCTTTGGCGGAGCTATTGTCATGAACATGTGCTGTTATGGGAAAGGGAACCCCCTTTGATTTGAGCAGGTCATAACTCTTCCATTTATCTGTTAACGGTTCCAGCTTGTCAAAGTTTTCAGCAGCAACTTTGGCCTTTGAGGCTCTTTCAATCTGTTGTTTGTATTTTGAAGCCAGGTTTGTCAAATCAGTGCCAACAGGAATAATAAGGTCGATGTTGAGATTATTACTTAGATTTATAATGGCCTTGCAGCATTCTTTTGGATATTTCGTGGCATTGGGGTACCTGTAAATACTCTCGAGCTTTCTGGATTTGAAAACCTTTTCAGGGTTGTAGTTAAAGAAAAAGAAGTGGTCGACTTGGGCTGTGGCGCCAAAGACAGTGAAATTACTGCCAAGTGAATTAATTACGGCAAGGGCATTACGACTATAGCAATTCAATAAGAGGATGTTCATCAGCTCGTTTTTTCCAGACGAAGACCGTTTTTGGACCAACGATTGAAGATCACGGAAATCTCTTTGATTTTCAAGTAACTGTTGCCACTTAGCGCTAGGCAACGCTGCGCGCAATATGGGTGGTAAGTTGAGCTGGGAAAGGGCCTTTCTTTACTTATTTCAAGGATTTTTGTAAACACAGGAATGGCTTTGAATGTTCGAATTTTTGATGGAAATCATCATGATCCCCCCGGTGATGTCGTCGTAATTATAGACGTACTCAGAGCATTCTCCACCACACATTTCCTGTTCCTAAAGGGATTTGAGTCCATAAGACTGGTTGGAACCGTTGAGGAAGCATTTTTGTTGAAAGAGCAGTTTCCCAAGTCTTATCTTGTGGGAGAAATAAATGGTTACAAAATAGACGGGTTTGATCTGGGGAATTCTCCTGAGGAAGTTGAAAACAACCATCTTGATCCGTCTTATTTGGTATTCATGAAAACGACAAATGGGGTCAAGTCGGCACTGACGGCCAAAACATCAGATTATTCACTGGCAACCGGACTATTGGGGGCCAAGGTCACTGTTGAGTATATCAAAACTTTGCTGCCGGGAAGGGGCGTTGTAAATTTGATAGCGACAAATCCTCAATCTGATGAGGATCGTGCGTGTGCAGAATTTATGAAAGATTCGCTTTTGGGATTAAGTACCAGTGAGGACTTGACCATCAACAGAGTTAGGGGAAGCTTTGGTGCGAAGAAGTTTTTGGATAACAGTATGCCTGAGTTCAAACAAGTGGATCTGGATTTATGTGCTGGATTTGGAGCGCCGGCTTTTGTTATGAAATTGGAAAACAAAGATGAAAAGACTTTTCTGAAAAAGGTAGATACATGATTGAAACAGATTTCATAAAGCTTCCAAATCGGGCGTCAAAACCAAGAACCTTCGGTTTGAACTTTCTTCTCGACAATGGGCTTCCCACTCAAAAATTCATTGATGTTATTGAGAGCCATAGTGAGCTGATAGACTCCGTTAAGTTTGGTTGGGGAACGGCTCTTGTAACAAAGGACTTAATGACAAAAGTGAGCTGTCTTAGAAAGAATGGTATAGGTTATCAGTTGGGTGGAACTCTTTTTGAAAAGGCAGTAATACAGGGAAAAGTCGGAGAGTTTGTCAGTTTTTGCAAAAAAATTGAGGTACCGTATGTAGAAGTCTCTGATGGGACCATCGAAATGCCAATTCAAGATCGGCGCAATTATATCAAGGAACTTTCAAAAGAATTTAAAGTGCTGACTGAGGTGGGCTACAAGGATGTTGAACGGTCCAAGCTACTGAGTCCTTCAAGTTGGATTGACCTGATGAAATCAGATTTTGAATCCGGCGCCGTTTATGTGATCACGGAGTCGAGGGAGAGTGGAACCAGCGGTATTTGCAGGGAAAATGGAGAGCTTCGCTTTGGGTTGATTGAGGAGATTCGAGCATCAGGTCTGGATTTGAACAAGATTGTATTTGAGGCTCCGAACAAGTCATTGCAGACATATTTCATCAAGAAAATGGGAGCTAACGTAAACCTTGGAAACATTTCATTTAACGATGTCGTCGCGTTGGAAACTCTGCGTTTGGGGTTGAGATCGGATACGCTATATTTTTTTGAGGAGGAGGGGTAAATGAGAGATCCCAAAAACGTTTTCCATCTTGCGATACCTTCCCATGACCTAGGGATGGCAAAAGAGTTCTATGAGTTATTGGGGTGCGAAGTTGCAAGAACCTACGAAGACAGAATTACATTGAACTTTTTTGGAGACCAGGTTGTTTGTCACTTTGATGAGGGATATGAACCTCCAGAGCCTAAAATGTACCCTAGGCATTTCGGAGTCACTTTCGTCGAAGAGGCGGAGTTTCAGGATGTGTATAAGAGATCCAAAGGTGCTCAGCTCAAGTTCTTCAAAGACGTCTTTTTTCGATTTCAGGGTAAACGTGAAGAACACAAGACATTTTTTTTAGAAGACCCTTCCGGCAACTTGCTGGAGTTCAAATGGTATAAAGATCCTGAGATGATTTACTAGTTTCAAGGCCGGGGCAGGGCAGGATTGCCCCAATATATAACGCTACGGGCTATACTCTGGATTTGGCATTCATCCAAATGCATGATTTGGTTTGCGAGGCCGACCATGGTAATAATGAACACTGATTTTTGATTTGTCACCTGCCTGAGGGAGAAGTTGATTCCATGGACCTGTCATTGGTCATTCCTTGTTATAATGAAGGGGATCACCTGGAGGATAGAGCTGAAACTATCATTTCCTACATGGCCAGCACCCACCCTCATTTGGTCTATGAGGTTATTTTTGTTAATGATGGCTCTACAGATTCCACTCAAAAAGTTATAGAGAGCCTGCAGTCAAAATATTCCTTTGTTAGAAATGTATCTTACTTCCCCAATCAGGGGCGGGGATTTGCCCTGTCTTCAGGTTTTAAGGCCACCAGTGGTAAAAAAGTGATAAGTCTCGATGCGGACCTTTCCTATGATGTCGGCCATATTACAGATGTTTTGAAGGAGTTTGAAGCTGATGAAAAAGTTGAGGTGGTTGTAGTTAGCGCTTATATGAGAGGTGGATACTCAAAAAATGTCCCATTAAAGAGGTTACTGCTCTCTCGTTTTGCCAATTGGATTCTTTCTGGTTTTTTCTACGGTCGTATTTCAACAGTGACATGTATGGTGCGTGGGTACGACGGGGAGTTGGTTCGGCGATTCACTTTTGTTGAAAAGGGTAAGGAAATTCATCTGGAAATCCTTAGGAAGCTGGCCCTGCTGAATGCAAATATTAAAGAAATTCCAGGTCGGTTGGTTTGGAAAAAGGCTGATAAACCGGTGGCTCGTAGAAAAACCAACCTTATTTTTTCCAGGGCCATCAAAAATCACCTTTTATATGGTTTGATGATTCGTCCAAATAGATTTCTTAAATGGTCGGCCCTGATAATTTTGGCAATTGGTATTTGGGAGTCATTTAATGTTTTGGGGTCTATCTTTCGATTTTATCGAGTGACTGATAAAGGTTTTTCAGCAGACATATGGATGGCCTTGAATTCAGCTTTAGAGTACTCACCACATACATTTATTATTGCCGGAGTATCCACAATTGTTGGGTTTCAGATCTTTTTCTTCGTTGTGATGATACAGGTCAATAAATTGCAGCAGGAAGAGCTGTTAAAGCATATTTTGGCTTTGCAAAACAGTCTGGATGCGATCCCAAAAATGAAAACAAGCGACAGGTAGCGGGTGTTTTAATAGCATGAGTATTCCTACCATAGCAAAAAAGCAATTTTTGTCAATTTTATCTCTCAGTTATATTGTCTCAGACGAGTTTCTGGATTTTTTAGAGGCCAATGAAGGTGCCCAGCAGTTTTTAAATAGCTGGTACAAGCTTTTTGAGGCACAGAGGGATTTGGTTTTTGCGGGCTATCCCAAGTGTGAAGTTTATCAGGAGCCGTATCTTGAAGATCTTTGTATTTCATTTCTGGAAAAATTTTCGGTGCGGCTAGAGAAGGTTCCGCACACAAGGCCAGTGATTTTCTTGTCTCATGACCTAGATTATCTTTGGCCAACCGTTCAGCTGAGAGCAAAGTCGTTTGTAAGATCAAAGTCCTATAGGGATCTTTTTTACTCTTCGAAGAGTTTTTTGAAAAGTGTTGAGGCTTTTTTGAGTTTCGACAAGCTTGGAGGGGAAGAGTCAAATTCAACCGTTTTTGTGGCCAATCCATATCCTCAATCAGGTATTGCGAGAATCAAACAGTGGGTATTGGACCCATCTTACAATTCAGAACATCCTTTGTTTATTGAATTGAAGGAGCTTCTAAGGGCTTATAAACCCTCCATCGGCATTCACGGTGGGTACTACTCGCTTTCGGAGTCAACTTTGGTGAATGAAATAAATGGGCTCGAAAAGTCGCTTGGTGAAACTATTAAGCTTTCCCGGCAGCACTGGTTGAATTTGTCAGAAAAACAAGGGCACGAGTCTTTATTCAATGCTGGCATTCGGGTTGATTCAAGCTGGGGGTTTAATAATCATTTGGCATTTCGGGGGGGGGTCGGCAGGGCATTTCCCCTCTATGTGAACGAAGAGGAGAGCCTGATCGAAATCCCCATGCTGATTATGGATGGAACATTGTTTTATGAAATGAAGCTTACTGAGGATGAAGCCTATAGGAAATGCTGTCGGGTATTGGACAAAGTTTTTGAGAGAAAGGGACAGGTTGCAATTAATTGGCATGGTCGTGGAGCAGATCCGCATTGGAGTTGGATTTCACTGTACAAGAAAGTGGTGGAGTACTGCCAGGGTAAGGGTTTTGATTTCAGGAAGATGCCAGAGGCCAGTGAGGTGATGAATGCCCATGTATAGGTTCCTAAGGAATGAAAAATGTGTGGAATAGCCGGTTTTTTTTCTGAAAGTGACTTTGGTAGCGACTTTGTGCGAGTGCTGGAACCAATGCTGACTAGTATTGAGCACCGGGGCCCTGATCATCAGGGTGTTTTTCAGCAGGACAATATAGCGATGGGTAACCAGCGCTTGAAGGTCATTGACCTTGAGGGCGGAAACCAACCCATGCACAGTTACTGTGGAAGGTATGTGTGTGTATATAATGGAGAGATCTATAATTACAGAAAACTAAGAAAGTTATTGATCTCCAGGGGTGCTACTTTCAAAACCAAATCTGATACCGAGGTTTTTATTAACGGTTTTTCAGCTTTTGGTCTTGATTTTTTTCCAATGCTCGATGGGATGTTTGCGGCATGTATTTACGACAAAACCTCCAAAGAGGTATTTTTGGTTCGGGACAGATTGGGGATTAAACCACTCTACTATTCTGAGGTGGAAGATTCGATTGTCTTTGCGAGTGAAATAAAATCCATATTGAAGTATTCTGATACTTTTGATGATCTTGATTTTAAAGCTCTTTCCATGTACCTGCATCAGGGCTTTATACCACAACCGTGGACTGCATTTTCAAAAATAAAAAGACTCCCAGCTGGGCACTATTTGCATTTTGATGGGTCCCTGAATCTCATGGAGTATTTTGAGCTCGATTTCACCAGGAAAGAGGATATCAGCAAGAATGAAGCCAGTGAGGAGTTGGAAGGCTGTGTCTCTAAAGCTGTAAAATATCAGGTTCACTCAGACGTGCCTGTGGGTGTGTTTCTGAGTGGAGGTTATGACTCGAGTCTTGTTCTGTCAATGTTGCATAAGAATGGTGTGAGGCCAAAAACATACACCTTGGCTTTCGGCGATCCTGAATATGATGAGTCAGGTGTTGCTGAGGGGCTTGCAAATTTTTTGAATTTTTCCAGTGAAGTGGTGAGGATGGACGAGGATCAGCTGATCCGGTGCTTTTCTGAGCGTTCAGAGCATTATGCCGAGCCATTGTACCCTTGGATTAATAGTGGCAGGTCATTCTTGGCGGAGCATGTGCGAAATGATGGCGTTAACGTAGTACTCAATGGAGCTGGTGGAGATGAGCTTTTTTGTGGATATCAAACATTAAATGCATTGAAGCTTTCGGGAATGATTCGACCTTTTGTAAAAAAACCTTCGAACTCCATTCTCTCAGGGATAGTCAATCGCTTGCCTGCTGGAGAAGGGGTATTGCCTTTCAGCTATAAGGCGAAGGCATTTTTAAATGCCATTGATAGTGACCCACTGCGAACTTTCTTTAATTTTAAGAATCCACTTGTCGGAGTCGACCTAAAGATGATCTTCTCTGAAGACTTTGTTGCCAAATTAGCCGAGCATGACCCGTTTGAGATGTTTTCCCAGTATCACGGAAGAATTTCTGATTGGAACATTATTGATCAGGCGCAATATCTTGATATGAAGTGTTTCCTAGAGGGGGCCATTTTGTGTCTTGGAGATAACGCGACGATGGCAAAATCCGTTGAAGAAAGGGTTCCGCTTTTGGGAAATGAAGTCGTGGATTTTGCTTTGAAGCTGCCATTAAAGACAAAGTTCGAAATGGGCTCAGTCAAGCCTATCGTGAAAAGTTCGGTACAGAATTATTTGGCCAGAAATGGATCTCACGCCTTGGCGAAGGGTTTTTCCAAAAGAGGTTTTGACCTTCCCGGTAACAAGTGGATGAAGAGTGGAAGCTGGGGAGAGTACATTGGCGATCACGTGCTGGGAGAAGATCGCCTGATAAATATGGGAATTTTTAAACCAGCAGGTGTCAGGGACATAGTTTTAAGACACAAAAGAGGGGAAACTAATTTTGAACGAGCTATCCAGGTGATAACAGGTTTTGTGGAGTTTTTTGATCGTTATGGAAAATAAGACTTTTACCTTTGCTAATACACTCAAGCTTGGATTGTATCTGGCAGTTCTGGTCGGCCTTGTTTTCTATTTTAGTAGTCATTGGGGGGAAATCACCAGAGGAAGCTTTAAGATATCCAGTCTGGCTGTGGGAGTACTTTTTGCTGGTTTGGTGATGATGATTCGTGGATTGATTCTCAAAAATTTCATTTTTATTTTTAATGGTAAAACTTCTACTGGGAAGTGTGTTGAAATCTGTGCCTCTGCGACGATAGTTAATCTGGTTCTCCACTTGGGCATAGGTTCAGCGATGATGGTTGTTTTTATTAGAAATGCAACGGGGAAAAGGTTTGTGGAAGCAGGGTCTGTTCAGTTAGCATCACTGATATACCATATATTTGCAGATGCATTTTTAGGACTACTTGTCCTCATGATTTTCTATCCAGAATACGGACTCCTGAGTTTGTTTTTTTTGTCGATATTGTTGGGAATAATCTTGTCAGGAATGCTGGTAAGTTTGGCACACAATAGAAATATAAAAGTAGGGTTTGAGTTTTTGGACAATATAGTAGCGACTCTGTCTCAGTGTTACCGAATGGAGTTTTTCCGGAGAATTTTACCTTTATGTTTTATTGAAACCCTGTGCCTTGTTGGGTGTGTTTTTTTCGCCTTTCAGGCTATTGGAGTTGATGTTGAATCTGTTGCCTCTGCTTTATATGCAAGTATAAGAAACCTCTCTATATTATTGGCTATAACTCCTGGAGCCTTGGGGATTTCTGAAGCGGTCATGGGTCTGTCGGCACAGTTATTTTCTGTTTCAGAGGTACAGTCGGTGACGACGTCCATGTTTATCAGGGTTTTTATTCTTTTCTCATGCCTGTTCGTTGTTAGCGGCTTCAAATTTTGCCGCATTATTGGGCAGCGAAATCCTGATGGGGGTGATTGATGTATACTACCTTCGAGGCTACTTCATTTTTTCGGGAAATCATGGGATCTGAGTTTTGGGTGAATGAAGAAATATATAGTGATAAACGCCTGGAATTGATTTTTTTCAAACACAAGCTATCTAAAACCCTGGTTTCCACGCCCTATAGAGATCGCGCCGCAATCAAGTTTCATGAGAACAATGCTTCAATTGATGATTGCTTCGAAGGCGTCAAAGATTTTTTAAAAGGCAAGTCAGCGATATTCAAGGATTTGTCCGTATTTTCCTCTCTTTCAATTGATGTGTCAAAGTATTGTAATGGAAGTTATTCCATGGTGAATTCTGATGTGGCACTAGATTCGAAGTTGGAGTCACGCCTTCACA
The DNA here is from genome assembly GCA_030432925.1 of Bdellovibrionia bacterium. Classification (GTDB taxonomy): domain Bacteria; phylum Bdellovibrionota; class Bdellovibrionia; order Bdellovibrionales; family UBA1609; genus JABSOQ01. The sequence continues at coordinate 41,313 of JAUILT010000014.1, forward strand.
AGTCTGCTGTAAAGGCAAACAGAAGGGCAAAAGAGGTTTTTAATCTCAGTTTCAAGGTTGATTCGTGGGATATTGACAGGTTTTATGAGCTGTATCTGGAATCACGACTTCGACTGGGTGTTTTGCCGTATGCAAAGTCCCTTTTTAGAAAGTTCGCACAGGGAATTGGAAAAAAAACAGTTGTATTCAGTGCGGAAGATGAGAGTGGACCAATTGGATATCTTATCTGCTATTTGCATGGTGATGAGATGATCTCTGGTCATCTGGCCTACGATTATTCTAAAAGACTCAAGCGTGTTACAGATTTTTTGTTTTTACAGGCATTTATTTGGGGCAGAAACAATGGTTTCGTCAATTATCGGTTTGGCTCAGACCATCGAAGCCAAGAGGGACTAATTACGTTCAAAGAGAGATTGGGTGCCGTTGTCAGGCCCCAATATGATCTTCTATTTGGCGTTGAGGAAACGCACGATGGTGCTCAGAATAACAGGTTTGTTACCAGTTTAATAAAACATGTTCCAATGCGGCTTTTCCGGCATTCATTTTTGGGCACTAAAATTTATTTTTCGTAGAGAGGTTGGATTGGAAGCATTCAATAAATCAATTTACCTTCAGAGTGCTAAGGGAAATTATCTGAGGCTCCTTGGATCCCTTAATCTGGATGTTAATACTGAAACGTACGGGTCCTTTGATAGGATACACTGGGGTTGGAAAAAAAGGGATTTTGAAGATTCAACTCTGTGTTTTGCAATGGTGCCCATGATCAAAGCTTTAGAGTTGGGTGTTTTTGAAATTCACCGCACAGATCTTCATAAGATTGTTTTGGATCATTTGTTGAAAATCCAAAGGCGCAATGGTTCTTTTGATCAATCCTACCCAAATGAAGGGCATCCAAAGGTAGGTTTAGATTTATCCCAGCTATACTATTTAATTTTGAAGCGGGACAAATCAGACAGTTCTGTGATGCAGTCTTACTTAAGACTCATGAAATATTCACTTCATTCTGAAGAAACCTATGGGAAGATCAGCAATCATCTTGCGCATCATTCATATGAATATTTATGTGCATTTGATTTGACGGGAGACAAAGAGTTTTACAAACATGCCTTAAAAAATATTTATCAAATAAAAGAATGGACCGATACCGAAGGTTGGCACCAGGAGTACAGTGGTGCAGATCCTGGATATCAAACCCGTGCTCTCAAGTATCTGGTCAAATGTTTGCCTATTTTGAATGGGAGTGACAGGGAGCTATGTTTTGAGCTTTGTTTGGGTTCAGCGAGGTTTCTGAAAAAAGCTATTATGCCTGATGGAACAATCTATTCCGGTTTTGGCAGCAGAAACACCAGCATTATTTACCCGAGTGGAATTGAATGGATGGCAAGTAAGCTGCCAGATGAATTTTCCGAACTTGCTGCAAGGGTTAGAAGTGGGATAGAGAAAACCCTGACGATGCGTCCTGAGCATCTGGAGTTTGATAATTTTATCAGGTTATTCGATGATTATTTGGAGGCCTATTCCAATGCTCAGGACAACGTTTTGCACGGTGAGTTAGATAAGTCCAGTTGGTCCTTGGATAGCATGGGACTTTGCTGTTTTAGTTTCAGGGGTTACAAAATTTACATTCATAAAAACTATGGTGGCTCGACTCTTGTTTACAGGGGAGGCAGGCTTTTATTCAAAGACGGCGGTGTACTGGTATCTTTTGGTAAAAGCTTCTACGGCTCCAAGAATATAGATTCCCCCAGTTGGGTGGAGGGTAATCCACTGGATGGTGAGCTTTTAGTGAAGTCTCGGGGGTTTAAGTCCGCTCATCGGGAGGTTTCTCCTGCAAAGCAAATTGTGCTGAGAATACTTAATTATAGTATTTTGAGAGTTTCCCCTCTGAGTGATTTATTTAGGAAATTTGTAGTTCGAATGCTGATGACAGGAAGGGGAATTCAAAGCCCCGCCTCCTTTACGCGACGCATAAAAATAACTGATAATGAGCTTGCAATAGAAGATGAGGTTCATTCAAATAGCGTCCCCGACTGTGTCTACAAGGTGACGTGTCAAAATTTAATCCATATGGCATCATCGAGGTATGGAGGTGCCTCGGATTTACAGTATTCGGGATACATTGTTGAAAAACTGGAATGTGATAACTTGAAAAACAGCTTTTTCACAAGATTTGAACTGGTATAGGAATCTAAAAGGAAGTCCTGATGATATATGAACTCAAAAAGTCGATAAATGCATTAAGTCACCCAGGTATTGATACGAGCTTACCAAAACTGGTGAAAAATGGTGCTCAGTATTGGCTCGACCGGGAAATG
>JAUILT010000121.1 GCA_030432925.1 Bdellovibrionia bacterium
CCTAGAGAGAGAAGAAAAAAACCTCTCCTAGAATTTGATTTCTGAAAACAGGATAATTTTCAATGGGATTTCCTCAAAAGAGAGTCTAGGTTTGATTCTTCTTCGCTTTTTAGTTGGCTGGCTCTCCGTATTTGTAGTTGGTGCCACAAAAAGCGTCATTTTCCATGATTATTGAAAACTAACGCCCCTCCTGGTTGTTTTTTTCTGAAAGTCCTCGCATCCAGCTCGGCCCCCTTCGGGGCTAGCTTTCAGAAAACCAAAGAGTCTGTTTTTCTATAGATCTCGCGGCCAGGAAGGCCGTGAGAAAGGCCCTGTCAGGATGCAAAACAGTGATCTATCCGGATCAGCCTTTGTAAATAAGAAGTTGTCCAATTATTTTTGATTTCGCAACCAAAAACTCTAAGTTGGCATGGAGGAAGATGTCTCTCTTTTATCGAGGCTAAAGCCTCTTTTGTGTAACTAACCCGATTTCTTAATAAATCTGTAAAATGTCGACGATGTGGTGGAACTCTGGAGTCGAAATGAACCTACAAAAATTTCTAAAATACAAGGTGCAATGTTTGTGTTTAGGAGGGATTCAGCCCTAGAGATTGGAGGATTTTCCGAAGATCATTTAGTCGCAGAGGACTCAGTTTTTTCGATTTCTATGGCTAATCATGCTAAAGCTAAAGGAAAAAAGTTCGGCACACTTTTTTCAGTGAGAGTTGCAACCCTTGACCGTAAAGAAATTAAAATTTCTTCTTTACCTGGTCTATCTTGGAAGGTTTTGAAAGCTTATTTAGGTAAAAAACAAAGTGTTGACGAACTCGGATTTTGGTACGATCCAGATAGATGAATCTATTAAAGAACTCCTGGACCAGAAGAAGCGGAGTATTGGCCAACACTCATCGCTGTTATCAGTGAAAATTTGACGACCAAAAGTTTCGGTCTCATCCATAGTGATAATATGTGTCGTTGATGAGACTTATTCAATTTCATTTTATGGTCGAGGACCTGTTGATTATTAGATATAGTGAAGGCTAACTTCTTCATCAAAAATTCGTACCGGAGGCATTTGTGAAGGGACCAAGACCAGTTGTTAGACAAACCATATCGTACTTTGGTCGCCCTCATCAGTACGTCCCTAGCGGCCCTATCAATCATCCTGCGGCTTGGTACGCCTCCGATCTCGATTCCACAGATGATCACATTTACAAATTAAGCACCACTGAGCTGGAGGAAATCCAGGATGCGCTCAATCAATTTAAATCAAGTGGACTTCCTACAGAAAGAATGACTAAAGAGAATTTTCAACTGAATAAGACTGCCGAAACAACAGATAGCTGGAGAAAGCATGTTTGTAGTGGACAAGGCATTCTAATCATAAAGGGGCTGCAAAAACTGACCTTGAGTCATGAAGATTACGCTATGGCCTTATGGGGACTTGGCCTTCATATCGGAAATCCAGGTGAGCAAAATCTAAAAAGAGAACTATTAACAAGAGTTGAGAATAAGGCTACGGAAAAAGAATATACTGATTCACGACTATACCATACAGATTCAGAAATTGAATTTCACTGTGATGCGGCTGATATGGTCGCACTCTTATGTATTAGGAATGAATCAAAAGGTGGTGAGAGCCTAATTGCAAGCTCGATAACAGTTTTTAACGAGTTTTTAGAGAAATATCCCAACGACTATCAACGTCTTTTTTCCGACTTTTACTTTGATCTTAGAGATGAAGGAGGGCTTGACTATATCAAGCTAAAGCCACTTTCCTATGCATTTGGAGACCTGAAAACTTTCTTTCATTTTGACTACTTTAAATCCGTAACGAGACATCAAAAAATAAAAGATAAAGCCCTTGAGGGAGTTGATCTCATTTCTAAGTACAATGAGGTCGCAAAAAATCCAAAAATTACTTATGAAATGACTTTTGAACCAGGAGACATACAGCTCATCTCAAATCACCATGTTATTCACGGTAGGAGAAAATATCAAGATTCAGCTCGTGAGCATGGAAGATTACTTTACCGAATGTGGTTAAGTAACCCAGAAAAACAAAGCCTATCTTACAATTGGCTTCACACTACCTCTCAAGCTAAAGTATATAAAGAATTTATTAAGGCAAAAATCAGGAAAGCTATAAGACGATGAGTGTATCGCTGATGAAGCGAAAGAAATCCGTCTAGTCGAAGCACTGCGTCTGTTACAAAGATTTGCCAGCCAATCACAGTTATCAAAAAATTTAGGGCTCGAAAATTTTCGTTCCGACTGGGTTCGGCAAATAAAGTTGTGACCTGCTAAAACTTACTTGCAAGAGGATCCAGGATCTTGGTCTGTTTGATTACTCAATAGACGTATTCCTGAGTGCAAAGACTTTGGTAGAAGATCATTAATAATGAATTTTGATAAAATTGAATATTTCACTATAGCTGATTTTAAAAATCCTACATCTGTGCAAATTAAGAAGACTGCTCATTTTGAAGCAAGTTTGGAAGTCGTAAGAACTCTTAAACCTAACTCTGGTTTTGAATTGCAAGAGTTTTCCTGCGAACTTATTCCTGAAAGTGAAGATGGGTCTAATCTTTGGTTTCAAAAGTCTCTCTAAAGAACGGCTCAAGCACTCGCTAGAGCTGTGAAAGCTCTTTGGAGAACTCATCAAGAATCTGGCGGCGGTTCTTGTTACGTTTTTTAAACAGGCCTCTTGCGACTCCACTCATCACCCTTAAGTTCTGACCAGACACCTTGATTTCTAAGTTTTGGTCTTTGCCTAAGATCTCTCCCCTGACAGTGAAGTCATTGCCTTTTGAAGAGGGGCAAACCTCAATGAATTGAGCGTCCTTAGTGCCTGTAATGGGGTTTTGTATAGCAAAAGCTAGGCGCTGTTTATAGTAAATGATATTCCACCCAGTACCACCGGCTCTTTTTGCCCAATGTCCTTCAATCCGCTCAGCCCAGGTGTCATTCACCTGAAGGGTGGGAAGCATTGCTGCCAACTGAGCTTGGGTTCGAGCACAGGCCTCAGAAGTCGCCGGAAAGCTTGTAATAACGAACAACGCAATAATACAAAGACTCTTAGTAGTTCTCATAGATTCATGACTCTACCCCAAAAATCCTTAAAAATTCAAATCGGATCGGTATAATTCTGATCTTTTCTTTTTCGGATTTCAGCAAAGACTTGGGGCTCTGGGCTTGTGGTAAGACCCACAGTTTTTCGGATATCAGGGCTATGACACCTTAAAAAAGGGTTGGTTTTCAGCTCCAGTTGTAGGTCTGTCGGTAGGGTCGGTTGATTTTTTTGTCGGAGGTTTTCTACAATATCCATTCTTTGTAGTAAGTCAGAGTTGTTGGGATCCACTGAGAGAGCAAAGCGACCGTTGGCCAGGGTGTATTCATGGGCGCAATAGATTTTTGTTTCCGGTGGGAGGGTTTTGATTTTTTCTAGAGACTGATACATTTGTGCTGGACTTCCTTCAAATAAGCGACCACACCCCATGGCAAAGAGAACATCACCACTAAATAAGGCCTTTTCAGAAGCAAAGTAGTAGGCAATATGCCCCAGTGTATGACCTGGCAAAAAGAGCACCTGTGCTTTATAGGAGCCGACAGTCACTTCTAAACCCTCCTCCAGCCAATGGTCCACCTGAGAAATTCGATGCTCATCATATTTGGGAGCAAACACCTGAGCTTTTGTTTTTTGTTTAAGGGCTGCAATGCCTCCTGTGTGATCAAAGTGATGATGGGTGATAAAGATTTTATGCAAAGGCCAACGGTGGTTTTTTAAAAATTTGAGAATAACAGAAGCATCACCAGGGTCCACAGCAGCCGTTTCTCCAGATTGAGTATCTCTTAAGATGTAAAGGTAGTTGTCATCGAATGCTGGGAGCTGGTGAATTTCAAGGCTCATTGAGGCTTTTTCAGGATTTTCAAGTAGTGTTGAAGTGTCGTTTCAAGGCCCATGTACAGGGATTCACAAATGAGAGCATGGCCAATGGAGACTTCTTTGATTTCAGGAATATCATGAATTAGAGCCGGCAGGTTCTGTAGGTTGAGGTCATGGCCGGCATTGAGCCCTATGCCAGCCTCCATAGCTTGGGAGGCCAAAGCCTGATAGCCTTGAATCACGGAGGAGTAGCTATCAGTGCCAAAGTTTTTTGCAAAGGCTTCTGTGTAAAGTTCTATTCGGTTTGGCTTTAAGCCTGCCAGTGCTTCCCAGTGCTCATAACTGTTATCTTTAGGGTCCAGAAAAAGAGAGCTTCGTATATTCAGGCGCTTTAAGTGCAATAAGACGTCTGTAAGTAATCTTTTTTGAGTTTTTAGATTCCAGCCAGCATTGCTGGTAATAACATCTGGGGGGTCCGGAACCAGGGTGCATTGATCGGGTCTTGTATTTTCAACCAGTCTTAAAAAGTCTTCAGACGGGTAGCCTTCAATATTGAACTCAACAACAGAGCCTTTAGAGCGACTTTCATCGACGAGCCCTTTAAGATCATAGACATCTTGGCGTTTGATATGGCGCTCATCAGGGCGTGGGTGGACAGTGATACCGTCAGCACCCCATTGAATGATATCTCTGGAGACTTGAACAACATTAGGGAGGTCTTGGCCTCGAGCATTGCGGAGTGTGGCTATTTTATTCACATTGACGCTCAGTTGAGTCATCCAGTAGGGGTATCATTTTCTTTCTCTGCAGACTATAAAAATTTCTCAAAAAACCTTAGGTTCTACAGTTGTACCAATCCTGAAAAATTCAAATCGGATTGGTATAAAATGAGGGAGAGATTTTAACAAAACCCTGACAGAACTCCGGCTCCTGAAAATGGTAAGAAAAAGTATGGATATTTTAAAGATTTTTGTGCTTGTTATCGTTGCCGTGTTTTCTCAGGTGGGGCTCTCTAAGGACCTGCTCATCAATGGGGCTGGGGCTTCTTTTCCCTACCCACTGTACTCCAAGTGGTTTTCTGAATACGCTGGGGTAAAAAAGGGTGTGAAAATCAATTACCAGTCTATTGGGAGTGGAGGGGGCATCCGTCAATTTATGAGAGGCACTACGGACTTTGGAGCTACAGATGCCCCCATGAAAGACAAGCAGTTGGCCAAATCTAAAAAAACAATCTTTCATATTCCAACAACGTTGGGTGCTGTAGCTATAAGTTATAATATTCCCGGTGTTAAGCAGAGCTTAAAGTTGACTCCAGAGGTGATTATTGGGTTGTTTTCTGGGGAGATTACCCAATGGGATGACAAAAAAATCACCCAACTGAATCCTGGTGTGAAGATGCCTGCTCATCAAAATGTGATTGTTGCTCATCGTTCTGATGGGTCAGGGACAACATCTGTTTTTACAGAATATCTGGCTGCCATTAGTTCTGACTGGTTGAAAAAGTATGGAAAAGGCAAGGCCATCAAATGGCCTACAGGCCTGGGCGGAAAGGGAAACGAAGGTGTCACAGGCTTAATTCGCAATAACCCTGGAGCTATAGGGTATGTGGAAATGACGTATGCTATCTCCAATAAGCTACAGATGGCCCAAATTAAAAATAGATCTGGAGAATATGTGCTTCCTGGTACAGGTTCAGTGTCTCTGGCTGCATCGGAGGCCAAGGCTCAGGCTCCTCATGATTACCGTCTTTCTATTGTGGATTCTAAAGCAAAAGGAGCTTATCCGATCTCTGCCTTTACTTACTTATTGGTGCATAAACAAATGCCAGGCCAAAAAGGCAAGGAGATTGTAGAGTTTTTAAAATGGGCCGTGGGACCCGGCCAAAAGTTGGCGTCGCCTTTGCATTACTCTCCGCTACCAAAGTCGCTGATTGAGAGCATAAAGAAAACCATTGCTTCTATAGAGACAAAAGAGTGACATTTTAGGCGGTTCAATGCCGCAGAATGGGAAGACTCGCAATATGGTCACTGAAATTATGGAAAAATTTCTATTTTCCAAAGAGGTCTCTTCTGAAATGACTATCGTTTCAAATAAGAGGCGTGATGTTCATTTGGGCGACAAGATTTTCTACTATCTATTAAAAGCTTCAGCCTGGAGTGTGGTCCTTTTGTTGGTCGGTATGATTGGACTGATTTTAAAAATGTCTTGGCCAGCTTTTGCTGAGTTTGGCATTGGTTTTTTCTTTAACCCAGAATGGAATCCATGGACAGAGGAGTTTGGTGCCCTGTCGTTTATTTACGGAACGGTGGTTTCTTCACTTTTGGCATTGATCTTTGCAGTTCCTGTCAGTGTGGGTGTAGCCTTGTTTCTCAATGAGTTGGCGCCCACTTGGTTGTCCAAACCCTTGGGTTTTTTAATTGAGATGTTGGCGGCTATTCCAAGTATTGTTTATGGCCTTTGGGGTCTTTTTGTGCTGGCCCCTTTTTTGAGAGAGTTTGTTCAACCTTTTTTGAGTGATTATTTTGGATTCTTGCCGTTATTTCAGGGGGCCCCTTTGGGAGTGGGTATGTTATGTGCTGGAGTTATTCTGGCGATCATGATCACCCCCACTATCGCAGCTATCACTCGAGAGGTCTTTAAGGCGATTCCATCTTCGCATCGAGAGGCTGCTTTGGGTTTGGGGGCGACTCGTTGGGAAATGCTTAAACTGGCTATTTTAAAAACAGGAACCTCTGGCATTATTGGTGCTGTGATCTTGGGGTTGGGTCGAGCTCTTGGAGAGACCATGGCCGTGACAATGGTGATTGGCAATAAGGCCGTGATCAAGGCTTCACTGTTTGAGTCTGGCCAAACCATGGCATCTATTTTAGCTAATCAATATGCGGAGGCAGATACAGACCTTCAGTTAGCAGCATTGACAGCCGTGGGTTTAGCTTTATTTATCGTTTCATTGGCCATTAACAGTCTGGCCAGAGTTATTGTTTGGCGTGTGGAGAAAGGGTTTAAAGGTGCCAAATAACCTAAACCTAAAAGCGACAAGCTTTACAGATAGAAAAAGAAAACTCAAAAGTCAGCTTGTTATTGGAGTTTTACTTCTTTTGGCCCTGATAGCTTGTTTTCCATTTTTAGCTATTTCTGGGTATGTTCTCTACAAGGGAGTTGGGGCTTTAGATCTTGCATTTTTTACTCAGCTCCCCAAGGGACCTGGCGAGGTCGGAGGTGGTATGGCCAACGCCATTGTGGGTAGTGGTGTCATGGTTTTTCTGTGTTGCCTCATTGGTATCCCCTGGGGAATGGCTGCTGGAATTTACTTTAGTGAATATGACTCCGGAAAGACGGCACGGATTTTAAGGTTCTCCACAGATCTTTTAACCAGCGTTCCTTCAATTG
>JAUILT010000122.1 GCA_030432925.1 Bdellovibrionia bacterium
GGGCCCGGCCGGTGGCTCTGGCCAATTATCTTTGCTTTGGCGAGCCAAAGGCTGATCGCATGGCTCACCTGGTGGATGGGGTGGTTCGCGGAATTGGGGGTTATGGTAATTGTGTGGGAGTTCCTACCATCACCGGTCAGACAGAGTTTCACTCAAGTTACAATGGGAATATTCTGGTCAATGCTTTGGCTGTGGGTTACTTCGGTCCGGAAGATCCAGTGGTGACCTCTCAGGCCAAAGGCGTTGGTAACCTTGTGGTCTATGTGGGGGCCAAAACCGGAAGAGATGGTGTGCATGGCGCCAGTATGGCCAGTGAATCTTTTGATGAAGAGTCCGAAAGCAAAAAGCCCACAGTGCAGATAGGTGATCCGTTCCTTGAAAAGCTGTTGATTGAAAGTTGTTTAGAAGTGATGAAACAGGAACTTGTAGTGGCTATTCAGGATATGGGTGCTGCCGGTCTCACAAGTTCCAGTTTTGAAATGGCCGCCAAAGGCGGTGTGGGTTTTAAAATTGATCTCAACAGAGTGCCTAAAAGAGACGCCTCTATCAACGCCGAAGAGGTTTTATTGTCAGAAAGCCAGGAGCGCATGCTGTTGGTGTGTGAGCCCGAAAAATTAAAAGCCATCAAAATGGTGTTTGAAAAATGGGACCTGGATGCCGAGGTTATTGGAGAAGTGGTGGAAGATAGGGTTGTGGACCTTTATTGGGGTGATGAAAAGCTCACAAGCATTGATCCCTTTTTGTTCACTGAAAATGCCCCGGCCTATGAAAGGCCTTACAATGCTTGGGCCTCTCCAAAGAAAAAAGACATGCTGGAGAATGTGGAGTATCTATTTTGTGAAACTCTTAAAAAAGTTTTATCTGATCAGAGAGGCTGCTCTAGAGACTGGGTGTACCGTCAGTATGATCAAAGAGTGGGAGGGGGCACCTCCAGAGGTTGTGAAAACAGTGTCTCTGTGATTCGATTGAAGTCCTCTGGGCGGGCGTTGGGATTGGTTTTGGGATGCCGACCCCATGTTGTGCGCGTGGATGCAGCCCTGGGAGGGACAGATGCCCTTGTCTATCCGGCACTAGAGCTGGCGGCTAAAGGCTTTGAGCCCTTGGCCATCACAGATTGCTTGAATTTTGGAAACCCTGAAAAGCCAGAGCTGATGTCAGAATTTGTGGCCAGCGTAGAGAACTTATCAGAAGCTTGCCGACAGTTTGATACGCCAGTCATTAGTGGTAACGTGAGCTTTTACAATGAAACTCTGAACAAAAATGTGACCTCCACGCCAAGCACGGGTGTCGTGGGACTGAAAGCAAACATTCACACCATCCCAGCAGATGATTTTCAAGGAGGTGGACAGGTCTATATTCTGCAGACTAAAAGTGGAGCCACTTTGGACGGCCTGATCTACGAGGTTAATTCTGGAGAGGCAGGTTCTTGGAGTGGGGGTGTGAATTTAGAACAGTGTGTGGCCCTATCTCGTCAACTTCAAGAATGGGTGAGGGAAGAAAAGCTACTTTCATCCAGAGTGGCAGGAAAATTTGGTTTGGGATATGCCCTTGGTCGGATGACTTTGAATGGAATGGGTGCTCGAGTGGAAACTTCTCAGAATTTGTTTCAAGAACGTCTGTATCAGGTGATCATTGAGAGTGAGGAGAGTCTGGAGCTGAGTGAAGCAGTTAGCACCTACCTGGAGTTGGTGCTATTAGGAACTACTGGAGATGATGATCTGGTGGTGAACAACGAAGCATCGGTGAGCCCAGATTTTCTCAAAAAATTATATAGCACTGCATGGGGGACTCATTTTGAAAGCCTGGCATGACGAATGCGCCGTCATGGGCGTCTGGAATGACTCTGAAGCAGCACAGATGGCCTACTTGGGTCTTTATGCTCAACAGCACCGGGGACAGGAATCTGCTGGGATTGTGGCACTGAGTGAAAATGGTCATGTGGCCCATAAGGGCATGGGCCTTGTGGGGGATGTTTTTTCAGAAGAGAGCTTGAATCACCTTCAAGGGTTAGCCTCTATTGGACACGTCCGGTACTCCACTACGGGAGAGAGTTTTGTCACCAACATTCAGCCACTCACGGCTCGTTTGTTTAATGGTCCAGTAGCTATTGCCCATAACGGAAATATCGTTAATTCCATTTCTTTGCGTCGGCAACTGATTCGTGATGGAGCGATCTTTCAGGGAACCAACGATACTGAATGCGTATTGCATCTTTTGGCTAAAAATCCATCAGATAATTTAATGGCGTGTATGAAAGAGGTTTTGCCTCAGCTGGTGGGAGCTTTTTCTATGGTGGTTTTATCCCATGACCGTCTGATTGCCGCTAGGGACCCTTATGGGTTTCGTCCACTAGTTTTAGGAGAAAGGCCAACAAAAGATGGAGGTACGGCCTTTGTGGTTGCCTCTGAATCTTGCGCTTTTGACTTGATTGGTGCTCAGTTGATCCGTGAGATCGAGCCCGGTGAGATCATCTGCATCAGTGACAAAGGCTTGGAGTCATCGCGCTTTGCAGAGAGTCCTCGTTTGGCCAAATGTGTATTTGAACATGTTTATTTTGCCCGTCCGGACAGTTTTGTTTTTGGTGAGAGCGTTTATCAGAGCCGTCAGCGCATGGGGGAGGTTTTATCTCAAGAAAGTGGCGTTGAGGCGGATATGGTGATTCCGGTGCCCGACAGTGGTGTTCCTGCCAGCATTGGCTACTCTAGAAAAAGTGGAATTCCATTTGAGTTGGGGATTATCCGCAATCACTACATTGGCAGAACCTTTATTCAGCCCAGCCAAAGTATTCGTTCCTTTGGGGTGAAGATCAAACTCAACCCCCAGGCTCATTTAATCAAGGGAAAGCGTGTGGTGGTTGTGGATGATTCCCTTGTGAGAGGGACTACCTCACAAAAAATCATTCGTCTAGTACGCGCGGCAGGGGCCAAAGAGGTTCATTTTCGATTGGCCTCTCCGCCCACAACAGGGCCCTGCTTCTACGGAGTGGACACACCAAAAAAATCTCAGTTAATTGCCTCCAAAATGTCCACCGAAGACATTCGAAAATTTATTGATGCAGATACATTGGCCTATTTGTCCATTGAAGGCATGTTAAAAGCCGTAAAAGGATCGGTGGATGAGTACTGTGCGGCTTGTTTTGATGGAAAGTATCCCACCGGCCTGTTTGGTCTTGATGAAAGCGAGTCTTAAATGAAGTCCAAAGGGTGGGAGCCACTACAAGAAGGGGATATCGTGGATTTGGTGGCCCCAGCCTCGGCTTGCTCTATGAAAGAGATCAAAGCCAGTGTCAAAGCTCTTGAAGATTGGGGGCTCAGACTTCGATTTCCAAAAACTCTTTTTAATGGAGACAAACTTCTTGCTCATACAGATAAGATCCGTTTTCAGCATTTTAAAAAGGCCATAGAGTCTCAGTCCTCCAAAGCGATCTGGTGCGTAAGAGGAGGGTATGGAAGCCTCCGACTTTTGCCTCATATGAAAGATATAAGAGCCGGTACAACGCCCAAGATTCTACTTGGTTACAGCGATATTACCACTATGCATGCTTGGGCCGCTCAAAAATGGGGCTGGAGCACACTGCATTCTCCGCTGTTTGATCGACTGGGAACGGGGTTGTTGGCAGCTCCTCAAATGAAGCGGTTAGAAAAAATTCTGAAAGGTAAGATTTCAGAGGTGTCTTTTCGTGGTTTAAAACCTCTCAATGTTGCTGCCAGAAAGGTTCAAAAAATTCAAGCTCCCATTGTGGGCGGCAATATGGTCACCTGGTTGTCCCACATGAGCACAAGTCTTGAGACCTCCTGTCGGGGTCATTTTTTATTTTTAGAAGAGATTGGAGAGCGTCCTCACAAAATAGATCGTATGTTCACCCAGTTGGAGCTGACTGGTGCATTGAAAGGTTGTAAAGGCCTATTGTTAGGGGATTTTCTGGTGAGCACTGCCGATAAAAATCTGCTTTGGAAAAATGTATTGCCTCGGTTTACAGAGTCCACCGATATTCCTGTTTTTAAAGGGCTTCCCGTGGGGCATGGGAAAGTGCAAAGAACCCTGCCTCTAAATACCAAGGCGACACTCTCACGAGCAGCAACAGAGTTCTTGTTGGATGTAAAGACAGGAAGCCAATGACAGACCTGGAGTTGACCATTGAACTCAGGCTTTGGAATGAACTTGAATTAGATCTTTCTAAGTACGCTCCAGGCTTGAAATGCCAGGTGCATAAAGGGGGGAGGCTACTGGCAGATCTTGCTGTGGGTGAAGTCTGGACTTGGTATGATTTGGCCTCTATGACCAAGCAGATCTTTACGGTTCCGGCTATTATGAAGTTAGTTGAGGCCGGTGAAGTGGATCTTTATAAGGATATTAACTATTATCTTTGGTGGTGGCCTCACCAGAATGTCACTGTTGAAAAGCTACTGAACCAAACATCGGGAATGCCGTGGTGGAGGCCATTTTATAAAAAATTAAAAGGCCCTAGGGATCATCATTATCGATGGAGTCAATTGAAGGAAGAAATCTATAAAGTTCCTCCTGACCCCACACAAGGCTGTGTGTATTCAGATTTGGGGTTTATGGTTCTTGGTTTTTTATTAGAAGAAATTCATCATCAGGATTTGGATAAAACCTGGAGGCAGATGGCTAAAACCTGGGGTGTTAGTGGAATTCACTTTAACAGAAACAACAAGCCTGAAAAATCCAGAAAACTCTATGCTCCCACAGAGAAATGCCCTTGGAGAAAGAAGACCCTTCGAGGTGAGGTTCACGATGACAATTGTTGGGCTCTTGGCGGAGTCTCTTCTCATGCTGGGTTGTTTGGGCGCATTGAGGATGTGGCTCGGTGGGGGTTATTACTGAGAAAGGCTTGGAAAACAAAGTCCAGATCCTTCGTGGCCAACCAGGCGATTCTCAAAAAATTCACTGCTCGATCTGTGCCCGAGTCTATAGGAGATTGGGGATTGGGGTTTTGGAAACGTTCTCGAAGAGGATCTTCATCGGGAGATTACTTCTCACGATCTTCTTTTGGAAGTTTGGGGTTCACAGGAACATCGCTTTGGTATGATCCTAAATTTGATATTCTGGTGACCATCTTAAGTAACCGTGTGCATCCCACACGAAAAAACAACAAATTTAAGGATCTACGTCCGTTACTTCATAATATTATTCGAGAAGAAATTATTCGTGGCGGTTACTGACGAGTAAACAGGAGTCAATAGCATTATGGAAAAACCCAAAACAGGTGCACACATTCATTTGATGGGAATCTGCGGAACAGCCATGGGTAGTTTAGCAGGCATTCTGCAGAGTATGGGCTACAGGGTGACGGGCAGTGATCGCAATATCTATCCGCCCATGTCTACTCAATTGGAGGAGCTAGGCATTCCCGTCATGTCAGACTATAAAAAAGAAAATTTGGAGCCCCGTCCGGATCTGGTGATTGTGGGCAATGTGATTTCAAAGAATTTTGAAGAGGCTGAAGAGCTATTGAGCTCTGATATTCCTTACACCAGTCTGCCAAAAGCTTTGGGAGAATTTGTCATTGAAGACCGGGACAGCTTTGTTATTTCTGGAACTCATGGCAAAACCACAACCACATCTTTGCTGGCCTGGATGGCAGAAAATCAGGGTTTAGAGCCGGGCTGGCTGATTGGTGGCATCCCAGAAAACTTTGGTAGAAGTTTTCGAGCTCCAGGAAAAAACACATTTATTATTGAGGGCGATGAGTACGATACGGCTTTTTTTGACAAGGTTCCCAAATTCATTCATTACAAGCCAAAGCATGTGGTTTTTACCAGTCTTGAGTTTGATCATGCTGATATTTATAACAGTCTTGATGAAATTCGTTCGGCTTTTGAAAAGCTAATGATGCTGATTCCTGAAGGAGGAACTCTTGTATACAACAGTGATGATGCAGAAGTATCGGCACTGGCTGCTAAAAGTCCCTGTAAAACTAAGGTAAGTTATGGGTTGAACTCCGGGGATTTTCAGGCCGTGGACAGAGAAGTGATTGTAGGGCGCAATCAGTTTTCCGTGAAACATAATGGTTTAAAGATAGCCGATATCGCCATCAAATACTTTGGTGAACACAATACCATGAATGCCCTCGGGTGCTTTGCATTGAGTGAGACACTTGGTTGGAGACAAAGAAAGTCCCTGCAGGCTTTGGCAGAATTCAAGGGCGTCAAACGTCGGCAAGAGGTATTAGCCAGTCCTGGAGGCGTGGATATTATTGAGGACTTTGCCCATCATCCTACTGCAGTCCGGCTGACCATTCAGTCTATTCAGGAGCAAAAAAAAGGTGGTAAGGTTATTGCCGTTTTTGAGCCTCGTTCTGCAACGGCTAGAAGAAAGGTTTTTCAAGAAGACTTTATGCAGGCACTGGCCCTGGCGGATGCCGTGGCTCTACCAGTTCCCTTTGATCAGTCAAAAATTGCTGAAGGGGAGCGCTTTTCCTCAGAAGAAGTCATTAAAGGCATTACTGATCAGGGGAAATTAGCATTTCTGGGGCAGAGTAGTGATGAAATTATTGCTTGGTTGAAGCAAGTCTCTAAAAAGGGCGATACTATCTTGATTATGAGCAATGGGGGCTTTGATGGTATTTATCAAAAACTGATCATGGCACTCAGCCAATAAAAAGTCTGTTCTCAGGATGTCCTTACCTTGAAAACACGTCAGACGAACCAAGCGTTTGTTACAAGTCCGCGATCAAAGACAACGATGAAATTGGGACGTGAGTGTATTTTTTAGATTTCAGATAAAGCTTTATGGTTCCCAGCTCACCTTTTGTCAAAGGAGTAGGGGTGAAGTTTTCGATCTTGGTTGTATTCGATTCGACTTGCTTGAGCTTATGAGAATTTTTGAGCCAGTACAAAGTCGTCGTTCGTGGAACGCCGTTTTCTCTTGAGAGGAAAGATTAATTGAAAGCCTCCGGAAAGCTAGAGTTTAATGGCTGTCGAATTTTCGTCAAAAAGTTGTCGAAAACCAAGGAATGTTGAAATTTTAAGTAAAGACAGTATATTAGGTGTGAGTTTAAATGTCTGAAACATCAAAAGCAGGTAAATATTAAGAGTTTATTTTTAACTGGAGAGCACTCTGCTGGCAGCTTTGAGGTCACAAGTTCAATTCTTGTAGCGTCCACCAATTGTCAAACTATTCGAACCGAAAAGTTTAGACATGTCGTCCTGAGGCGCAGCCGAAGGACCTGAACTGGGGTTAGCTCGAAAGCTAACCCCTTTTTTTATGCCTTTTTTCT
>JAUILT010000123.1 GCA_030432925.1 Bdellovibrionia bacterium
GCGATATAAAACTCTTCATTCTTTTTGGTAGATCTTCCATTTTCATCAATAACTTCAAAATCACACTTGAATCTGTCGGCGGCCAAGGCGTTTGCAAATGTCGGAACTAAAAAGCTCAATATTAAAATTATATTTTTCATAGATTTTCTCCTTAAATTTAAAATCAAAATTCACAGCACTGTTCGTAAAACAAAATTTCATGGACCAGATTCTTATACAAGGTTTCCAAAGCATTTTGCGATTACATTTGCAATCATGGCGATGGGCGTCATTGGCAATTATGGTCGAGCTCTTTCCGTCACCTGGCCTTAAAAAAATATTCGATTTTCGGGCTCGAAGGATATATCTCTGCCGGAGAAATTGTTGTGTGGTTTTCCAGTCAACGGAATAAGGGCATCAAAGATCAATACTTGAATATGGCTGATGTAATGGAAAATTTGGTTGGGTGGTTATATCGGACATTATTCATCGAACGTGTATATGAAAAACAAAGGCTTTATAATTCGGTAGACGGCCCATAGTAAGCCAGTGAGTCAATTCACATATTTTGTGGGTGAGGACTTCTTTGAGTTTCGTGACGAGGTATTGCGACGGGACGTCTTCTTTTTATCAAAGCGATTTTTTTTTCCAAGACGCTTTTTTCCAGAAGCTTTTTTAGCAGGTCGATTATTTTTTTTGATTTTTTTTTGATTTGGTTCTAGCAGGGCTCCTGGGATTTCATATTTTTTGGCAAGACGATTCCAGTCATTATGCTCACTGGGGGTGACAAAACTAATGGCCTCTCCTGTTGCACCATTACGGGCGGTTCGACCCACACGGTGAACATAGTCTTCATCTTGCATGGGGAGATCATAATTGATGACATGTTCCACTTGAGGGACATCAATGCCTCGGGCAGCCACATCTGTTGCGCATAGAACGCGAGTTTTTCCTTTTTTAAAATTTTGAATGGCTTTGTTACGTTGACCTTGGGACTTCCCACCATGAATCAAGTCTACAGAAATACCAAAATCTGATAAATATTTGCTTAATTGATCTGTTCCCCGGCGAGTTTTCAAAAATACCACCACAGAACCTTTGCGAACATTGAGTTCATTTAAAATAGATTCATTTTTATCTTGAAGAGCTACTCTCATTACAGACTGTTTGATTTTAGCTACCGGGCGGGAGTTATTCATCATGATGGTGGTTGGGTTTTTAAGATATTTTTTTGAGAGTTCTTGAACTTTTTTATCAATGGTGGCTGTGAAAAAAGATGTTTGTCTTTCTATCGGAAGGTACTGAAGAATCTGTCGAAGTTGAGGCTCAAACCCCATATCAATCATGCGATCGCCTTCATCCAAGACAAGAGTTTGAATTTTATGAATCTGAACTGTATTGCGTTTGAGATGATCAATCAGGCGTCCCGGTGTGGCCACAATCACTCGCGGCTTTTTTTGTAGAGATTTGAACTGTTTTCGAATGTCCTGCCCTCCGACGAGAGTAGCGATATGAAACTTTCCCTCATTGGAAATCAATGTTTTAAGGAATTGAGAGATTTGCTGGGCCAGCTCTCGGGTGGGAGCTAGAATCAACCCTGATTGTTTGGGGTTTTCAAAAAGCTCCTTCAGCATGGGAATCAAATAAGCTGCTGTTTTACCAGATCCGGTTTCGGAGCAGGCCAGCAGATCCTGACCTTTAATGAGCACGGGGATGGCTTTTTTTTGAACCCAGGTGGGTTCAATAAAGCCAATGGAATTTAGGGACTTATGAAGTGAGTCGGGAAGACCCAGGGACTCAAAGTGCTGCATGAAAAGAGTTTCCTGTTCCAGAGGTTTTGTGGCTTAAAGAGAACTCAGCTGGATCCAGATTCCCTTACGAAAGATCAGTAGATAACACCCTTGAAGCTCCGTGTCAACCGGATGTTCAGTGAAGAGAGCAAGGAGCTTTTGACGCTAATGAGCGTTCCACCAAGGCCTGAATTTGGTGAAAGTTCATGGGTTTAGTGGCAACTTCTCGAACCCCTAGGGCAAGAGCTTTTTTGATGCGCTCATCTTCAGAGTGACCTGTTACAATCACCGTATTTTGGTTCGGAGACACTTTAAGAATATTTTCATAGGTTTCTAGGCCGTCCCAGTCATCGCCCATCTTCATATCCAAAAATACAAGGTCAAACTTTTCATTAAGAATTTTGCTTAAAGCTTCGCGCCCATCACATGCAGTGGAGACCTTATGACCCAGCCGTTCAAGAGCCTCACCCATGACTTCTCGCTGATCTTCAAAGTCGTCAGCAATTAAAATTCTGGAGGCGGGAGGCGTTGTATGCTGAGAGTTTGACTTTTGCTGTGTGAAGGTTGGATTTTGTAGATTATTGTATGGTTCTATAGCTTCAGGAAAGGCTAGTAAAAAAGTGGACCCTTCTCCTGGAAGGCTTTCTACAGAGATATTGCCATGGTGGTCTTGGACAATTCCCCAGACAACGGCTAAACCTAGGCCTGTTCCACTTTTATCACTATTTTTGTCACTATAAAAAGGATCAAAAATTTGTTCGCGTTGAGACTCTGATATTCCCTTTCCAGTATCACTGATCTTAATGACAACGTGATTTTTAGGGTCTCGATAGGTCGTAACTCTAACTACACCCGAACCTGAGATGGACTCAAAGGCATTGATAATAAGATTCATAAGAACTTTAGTCATGTGAATGTCTGAGCCATTAATCCTTAGTGTTTCAGACTGAATAGGTTCGTAGAGCAGTCGAATATTTTTGTAATTACTTTTTAGCATATCTACCACTGAGCTATTTAAAAATTCTTTGATCAGCTTATTGATATCTAAAATTTGAGATTCTCTATTAGACTTTCGAGACATTACAAGAAGATCTTTCACAATGGAGGCGGATTGCTCTCCCGCACTCTTGATACGATCTAGGTACCTTTTTATTTCAAAATTATCTTGAGGTAGCTTTTCGCGAATAAAATCCGGATAGACCACAATGCTGGAGAGAAGATTATTGAGATCATGAGCAACACCACCTGCAGTGATGGCGATGGCCTCCATTTTTTGAGCCTGCATCAGTTGAATTTTTAGTTTTTTTTGATTTTTTTCAAACTCCACTTTTTCTGTGATATCCCGGCTCACCCAGACCACTAAAGAAGAGTTAAAGTGACTGTCTGACTTTAAGACTGAAGTGCGTCCTTCAAAAATTCGCTCTCCCTTAAGAACATTCAGTTTATATTCAATGGTCTGAGGACCCAACTGTAAGGTATTTTTGATAACTTGATGAATTTCCTGGGCACTGTTTTGGGGCATGACTTCAAAAATGGTGCGACCTTTGAGGTGATCGGCTTTATTGACAAGCAAAGTTTCCTTGCTAGCAATGATATCTATATAACAACCGTTTTCATCAAGTAAAAATACCAGGTCAGAGAAGCTCTCTACGAGTGCTCGGTATTTATTACTTATTTTTCGAATCTGACTTTTTGCCCTCAACCATACAATGGTCAAAAAGAGTGTGATGACGGCAATAGCTATGAGAATAGGAGTCAGCCAGAGGGGATGAATGCTAAAAAATTGCATATGTTTTCGATAGTAAAAAAAATGGCCGTTGTAAATAAAAACCTATGATTTCAATTCATTAGCAAAAATTCACAGAAATTGTGACTCAGCTTGCCGAGATGTCATAACTTTATCTGCAGATCCTTCATTCTTAAATGAACTTTAAGGCAGGTCCTCGATAAGTAAGTGATGCAGGTGTTCATTAGAAAAAGAATAAATAAATCTCGTTTTTTTATTTCACTGTTATCACCCATCTGTGCCATAGTATTTTTTAGAGAGGGGCTGATTCAAAGGAGGCCAACTGTGAGTTCAAAAACACCACTGGTGAGTCTGAGCCTTGCCGTTTTGTTGGTCAATTTTTTGGGGCACCTCTTTGGAATCCAACCAGTTGTCAGGCCCTTTAATTTTCCTGCGGTGATGACGCTGTATACATCTTTAGCATTATTGGGGTTGCTAATATTTTTTATGCGGCCTGAAATCAATATCAAAATGGTGTCCCTACTTGGGGCTCTGGGCGTTCAATTGTTTTCTGTCTCATTGCTGGTTTTAGATGTTTCACCTGTTTGGCTGTATTTAGTTCCATCTTCATTGCCAACGAGTCTTTACCTGATTGCGCTGGCGTTTAGTCTTCTTACTATGGAATTTGTTTGGAAGGATAAGTCTTTTCGTTTTGCCCTTTGTGCCTTGTTGATCTCTTCAACGGTGTTTTTATTTTTTGCCTTTGTCACTCAAAAACTGGAATTTTTAGGCGTTATAAAAGAGCGTCCGGGAGTGGGGCTGAGCTATCAAACACTTATGATATTTTTGGTCATTTGCACTTTGACCTGTCAGCGCTATATAGGTTTTTTATCCATGCGAGTTTTAAATATTAGATACCAACCTTGGCTGTGTTTGGTTTGGGCTCTGGCTTTAATGGGCATGAATTATTTATTTATGGTGAGTGAGGAGTCTTGGAGGTTCTCAGCATTTATGGTGTCCAATACATCGATGCTTTTTATAGGAATGTTTTTGATTTTTTACCCTTTTTTAAAAGGGCGTAATAGAATCCTTACGGTCTGTTCATGGTCTGGGCAGTTGAAGTTGACTCAAGGTGAATGGGTTTCACTGTCTGAGGCCGCAAAAGACCTAGATATTTCTATTAGTCACGAGATAGCACCTGAAGAAAAGAACAATATATAGGCTCCAAGCTCCATGGAGTCATGATGAACCCATTCCATCAAGTTCCACAAAAGGTCTTATAGTTTTTGCTGTGGTCTTTAAGGGGCTTTCTGTACTCTGAGAACCGCTCATCTCGAGAGAAGGGTTGCCTTAAGGCATCCAAGAGTTTTTGAATGACAGAGAGATCTCCATTTTCTGCTGCCGTGAGGGCTTCTTCTACTTTGTGGTTTCTAGGTACAATCGTTGGATTGACTTTGGCCATTTCAACCTGCATTTCAGAAAGAGATGTTCCCTGGTTTTTAAGTCTACGTATCCAGTTATGATAAAATTTTTGAAACAGTTTTGAGGGGTTTTTTTCTATTTCTTGTGCATGAGTGTTTGTAAGGTAAACAAAGGAATTTGTCATATCTTGTCTGTCATGGTACAGCCAGTGAAATAAGGATTCAAATAAAAGGCGGTCCGTTTTGGACTCTGACATCAGCCCTAATTTCTTTCTCAGAATGGTAAAGTAGTGCTCCTCAAAAATATTAGGGTAGTCATTAAGGGCTGAAATAGCCTGAACTTTTGCTGTTTCTAGTGACGATGTCATCAACGGTAACAGTGTTTCAGCTAGGCGTGTAAGGTTCCACTGGGCAACGGAAGGTTGTTGGCCATAGGCATAATCTCCCTTTCGATCAATGGAGCTAAAAACCGTGGATGCATCATAGGTGTCCATAAATGCGCAGGGCCCATAGTCTATGGTTTCTCCAGAAATGGTCATATTATCAGTATTCATCACCCCGTGAATAAACCCTACACTCATCCATTGAGCTACAAGTTGAGCCTGTCGGTGGATCACTTGGTTTAAAAAATCTAATGCCTGATTGTCTGAGTTCTTAAGGTCAGGGGTATGCCTGCGAATAGCAAAATCTAGCAGTGCTTTTTGCTGCTCTCTGCTTTCTAACGTGGCAGAGTATTCAAAAGTGCCTACTCGAAGGTGGCTACTAGCCATACGGACAACAATGGCTCCTGGGAGGGGTGTCTCGCGTAGGACGATTTCTCCAGTCTTAATGACTCCAAGGCTACGGGTGGTAGGTATTCCCAAAGCATGCATAGCCTCAGAGATTAAAAATTCTCTTAACATGGGGCCAAGAGCTCCCAAAGTCGATTTTTTGAGTCCTTCCATTCTCCAATTAAATGGGCTCGCCCATCTCCAAGTAGATTAAAATGGGTGAATTGGTGACCTGCATAAGCCTGTGCGAGAGCTGGGACTCTTTCAAAAGAAGTATTTCCACTGAATATATGGAGTTGATTTTTAAACTCTTCAGGAGATGCATCCAATTCTTTACAAAGCGACTCGTTAAATAAAATCCACTTCGGTGCAGGCACTGGAGTGGGTTGGATTTTCTGGTAGTAAGCCTCTGGTAGTTTTGAGTATTCTGGATTTTGGATCATCAGGACAAACTGCCTGAGCTTTATGGAACTCTCAATACTTATATACTGATCGGGTTTGAATTTTTCAGTTTTTTGAAGCGGACTTGCTTATAACTCAGTCTCAAAAACCCTGAAAAAGCTAAAAACCGGATCAGTCTTACTTAAGATCTCTATCCATGACGGTTTTTCGACCGTCTTTACGAGCCTCTTCGATAGCAACATCACAAAGGTGGCGGATTTTATCAGAGAGCAGACTCATGACAGATTGGGATGTATTCATGTCTCCTTGCTCTTGAATGTACTTTTTAACCTTTGAGACCACGACAAGAATTTCAAAATGACTGGATTTTTTTAAAGGCGTTGAGTCTTTAGTGATAGGCCTACTGGCAGGAATAATGCGTCGTTGGCCACCACTTTTCGTAGAGTTATCGGCGGCCAATGGAGTTGTTGCAATTGCTGGAGCTGTGTTCTCAATGGCCGCAGCATCTTTATGCCTTGCTCCCGGTAAATGCCGTTCAAAACAGGGAATTGAGCAGAAAATCAAACCGGTTCTTTTTCCTGTGCAAGTTGAGACGCTACACTCATAATAGCGTCCTTTCAGTGGAATATCTTTTTTGCAGACACTGCACTTTTTCCAGATCTTGGTCATAATCAGTGCTGATGTCCACCAGGCCCGTGAACATGGCCATGATCGAGTTCTTCACTGGTGGCTTCTCGAACGCTTTTAATAGTGACATTAAAATGCAACTCTTCACCAGCGAGTGGGTGATTTCCGTCGAGGATAACATTGTCGTCATTGATAGCCACTACAGTAAAAACTTGAACACCTTGGGCCGTTTGAGCTTGAAGCTGAATACCTACTTCTAGATGGGGAACACTGGTGAGCTCTTCTTTTTTGACTTCTGTCATCAAGCTATCATTGCGCTCACCGTATCCATCTTCTGGGGCAATGACGACATTCAATTCTTCGGCTTCTTTTTTGCCTGTCAGCTGTTTTTCCAGGCCAGGGATGATATTATTATTACCATGTAGGTAGTAAAGAGGCTCACGGCCATTAGAAGAATCTA
>JAUILT010000124.1 GCA_030432925.1 Bdellovibrionia bacterium
AGCTACCACGCAATTATCCTGAATCGTCATCAAAAAAATCCTTCAGTTTCAAGTTGAGCCCGAGACTCTAACTAAGGTTCCGGGCCGCGCCACGGCATGCCGCATCAATCAATCCAAGTAAAACCCCACTCCTGAAGGATTTTTTGTTCGTCCTTCCTGAACCGCAAATGCTGGGCACCTTGAGCCCCTAGGTATTCTTTTGTGTGAAAATCTACAGTATCATTGCGCCATCCAGTGGGTTCGGGTCCAATAAACCTACGGAGCACAGTTCTTCCATGCGTAATATGTCGGCTCAAATGGTAGGTAATGGCAAAGTCCTGCTCTGGGGCCTTACGATTCAAAAAGAACCGGATTGTGTCATGGTCTCCGTCAAATTGTTTTGAATACAGGATTTTATAGCCATCTCTTTGTATAAAATCGTAGAGCCCACCAACTTCCCCATCTGGAATTTGGGTTCCAATCCAATTTTGGACTCTTTGAAACTCATCAATTAATATGTTGGCAGGTGATTGCGCAGTGGCTGAAATGGAGAAGAGCCCAATGATCCACCCCACTAGAATCCCTTTCATAAAACCTCCTCATGAAAAGCCTTAAAGAGCGGAGTATGAGGTGATTCGGAGAGGGCGTCAATGCTGAGAATCATTTTGACTTCATTATAAGGCCAATAAACAATAGAAGCACCCATTGGGAGGGGTTATGAGATTAATGGCCTATGTACTTATTGTGTTTCTACTTGTGGGCTGCTTTGAGAAGAAGTCTGAAGCTCCTCTCTCTGAAAGCAAGAGTGAAAACACTCTGACCGTTTCTGGTGAATGGAAGGGGTATGACCTCAAGGGGGAGCAAAGGTCCTGTAAAGAAATTCCCAAAGACGTCATGTGTACTATGCAAATGACAGAGTCAGATACTTTTGCACAAAAGTGTAAGGAAGCAGGTCATCAAGCCTTTCAATGCGGTTGTCATGATTGGCTCTGTAGTGAAAATATTGGTTTTGAATCTCACTGAATGACTCATCAACTCACATTTATTGTTACTAGGGGCGAGATATGGGCCACCTTTTGGATTATGATCATGTGTCTTTATTAACGGCTCCTGAAGCAGAAAAAGATCACTTTATTTTAATGTGGGATTGGATAAAAAAATCTGGAGGACGATATATGTGGCAGTATATAGCGAAAGTAATTTTAACTGCTCTTGTAGTAGTTGTTGTTTCAGAAGTGGCTAAGCGGTGGACTTTGATGGGGGCTGTAATTGCCTCTTTGCCTTTGACTTCTATTCTAGCGTTGATATGGCTCTATGCAGAAACTAAAAGCACAACAAAAGTGATGGACTTGTCCTGGGGAATTTTTTGGGTCGTCATTCCTTCATTATTATTTTTTGTTACTTTCCCGTTACTTATTAAATGGGGGGGGCATTTTTGGCTTTCTTTGAGTGGAGCTTGTGCAGTGACGGCTCTGGGGTACTTGGGCTATCTAAAAGTTCTTACTAAGATAGGTGTGAATTTTTCTTAAAAAACTTATCCTGGATCAGTATGCTCTACTCAAAATAATGTATTTTTTAAAATCGAAAACCAATAAAGTAGCGGCTGGACTCAAGCTTAGGCTCCACACGAATGGACCCTGCAGAGTATTCAGTTTCATTCAGAACATACGATAACCCAGTATAAAAGTTTTTTCCATTATAACCCACTGAGTAACCTAGATTGAATTTATTAGCATAACCTGTATCTGAGACCTCTGTAGTGCCGTACTCATATTTTTTTGTTTGTTGACCTCGGCCTAATAACAGGGTTCCGTTCAGAAAAAAATTGTTCCACACAAAAGTATAAGAGTATCCTAGTGACAGAGAGACTGTAGCAAATGCCCCCTTCCTTAAATCTCTCTCAGGTCCAAATTGACTCTCAATACTATCGGGGATCAAGTCAGTATGCCCTGTGAATTTATTGGCATCAAAAGAAAGCATTCCTAATAAGGACCCTCCGGACTTTGTTTGTTGAGCAGTTTGCACATAAGCGGCTGCAGCTGAAAAGCTTTTGGGACTGAAAATATACATCAAAGCCCCACCAGCGTTGAAGGCTTCAATATCTGAGCGTTTTAGATACAGTGCTGCCAGAGGGTCAATTTCTGGAGTATTTTGAATATACATACCTTTATAGCGGTTATAGTAACCTAGAAGTACCCACTGATAATCTTTGCCCAAAAATAGCCCTCCACGGAGATCCTCATAGGACGTCTTACCTTTTTGGTGAATATTCTCTTCAGAGAAACCATTAGATGTTAGATAGGCGAGAGTTAGAAGTTTATAGGATACTTCCACACCACTGAGAGATGAGGTATTGGCTCGGTAATCCACTCCTGACTCAATGTCTTCAAGATCTGAGGTAAAGCTCAATTTATAGCGATGATCCACTTGAACCAATGCTGTGGAAAAATGCTTGTCGAAGGTTTTAACTGAGGCGTGTGCGGAACCAAAGAATAGCAGTAGGGTAAGATTTAAAATAAGACGGATGAGGTATTTTAGGCGGTAAGTCACGGTCCTTTTGATTATTAAAATATTAGAGGTAGGTGATCAATAAATCTTATTATATGGAGCATAACCCTAAGCCTTAGTCCAGAGGATCTATAAAAAGTGATTGAAGAAGTTGTTTGAAAAGCCTAATTATCTTCGACAACTCCTAACTCCTTTGTTTGAATAAAGGGTGAGAAATTATCAGAAAAGGAGTTTTTTATGAGTCAATTGGGCTTACTTATCCTTAGGGGCTATTTTGGAGGAATGATGTTAATCTCTCACGGGTGGCCTAAAATGATGAGTTTTTCAGAAAAATCAGCCATTTTTCCTGACCCATTGGGCGTAGGAAGTGAATTGTCACTGGTCTTAGCTATTTTTGCAGAAGTTATTTGTGCGGGACTTGTCGTAGTAGGACTTTTCACTCGGTTTGCCACTATTCCGTTGATGATTACTATGGCTGTAGCGGCTTTTATCATTCATGCCAATGATCCTTTTTTTAAACAAGAGTTTCCTCTCACATTTATGGCAGGGTATCTAGCAATCTTTCTTTCTGGGTCAGGAGATTACTCTCTTCAAAAAATATTGGGGTTGACGTCTAATAGTCGATGGAAGTTTGTCTCCTTTCTCATGAAATAACCCTAAGGTATTTATGGCTTGGTTATACCTTATTGTCGCTGGTTTTTTTGAAATCTGTTGGCCTGTGGGCTTAAAGCTATCTCAAGATCCTAAAAGGTTTTGGTGGGGGTTAGGGATTGCCATTTCAGGTCTAGCTGCTAGCGGTTTTATGCTCTGGCTGGCACAAAAAAATATACCTATAAGTATTG
Organism: Bdellovibrionia bacterium; assembly: GCA_030432925.1. Lineage (GTDB taxonomy): Bacteria > Bdellovibrionota > Bdellovibrionia > Bdellovibrionales > UBA1609 > JABSOQ01. Next base: position 3,330 of record JAUILT010000124.1, read on the forward strand.
CTTATGCTGTCTGGACAGGGATTGGTGCTGCGGGGACTTTTTTTGTAGGAGTTTACTTTTTTAATGATCAGGTCAATTGGATTCAAACGGTATCAGCCTTTTTGATTATTCTAGGAGTGTTTGGAATGCGCTTGGGTTAATTCATTAGAGGTCAATGGGAATACTAATGGATACATTGGCAGACTCTGCAGAGATGCCCTCTTGCTCAGAAGAGTTGTTATTATACTCAACCTCATCAATTTCATGAAACACAAGGCTGAGGTTTGCCCGTAATTTATTATTGATTTTAAGTCCGAAGCCAACTTTAACTCCATGTCCTTTATAGACTCCTCCTGAGCGAGAATCTTCGTGCTCATCGGTAGGGTAATAACCGATCCAAAAGCGGATAACCTTATAGTCAGCCCCCAGCCCCCCTCCAATCATTTTAGTATTCCATTCGGTTTCCCCTAACGGGGCATGAAAGTTATAGGGGCCAGCTGTATGGTAGTCAGCACCAATAAAAAACTGTTTGCCAAAATTGAGGCCTAGTTTTCCTCCAAGAAAGAATCCATTAGCTACATCGTAGGTGCCATTACTTAAGACTTGCATTTTACTGACACCTGCGTAGGGTTCTACAAAAAAGTCTTTGGCCCAAACTGCATTGGGTAACATCAATATAATAATTATCCAGTGATAGAGTTTCAAAAGTATCTGGCCCTTATATTGAAAGTTGAAGTATCAGACTCAAGTTTAACCGGCGAAGGTATTTTTTGAAAACCCAACATCCTGGCTCAGGTCTTTAATCCAGACTGGAAATGATGTCCATGGCTTCACATTTTTAAATCAGGCCTACAGAATAAAGAAATGCCTTACTGCAAGTGTCTGATTATTTTGATCACCCTACAAGTTTTTCTGGCAGAAGCTCAGACATCTACAGAAGTTTACGGGGTGTACAATCTATACCCTCAGGGGTCATCTCGTGTGATGGGAATGGGAGGAGCTTATGCAGCTCTGAGTGATGATCCAACAGGTGTGGTTGCGAACCCTGCAGGATTGGTTTTTTCTTCTTGGAAGTTTGACTTAAATGGGACTTTCAACCGGGTCACTAATAGAGAGGCTAAAACAGACTCTCGAATGGATAATGCTACCCCTTTTGATTATTTTCAATACGCCTTGTCTCTTGGGTGGAAGTCCTGGTCTTTGGGACTGGGCTGGAGTCAACCCTATCACTTGGAAACAGATAATCTGTCTGGTGAAGTTTCAGAAATAAATATTCAGTCAGGAGATATGGCTTTAGCAAAAAAAATTGGTAAGTATTTTTCGTTGGGAGCGAGCTACCACCATGAGTTCTTTAAACATACATTTGAATCTTCCAATCCATTTTTCTTTACCCCGCAAACCACTGTGGAGGCCCAAGGAGGCTATCTGCGAGTGGGAATGAATTATCGGAGTAAAAAGGGAGGGGTGGGGGTGGCTTGGGTGCAAGAAAGAGTTTACGATGTGGATGAGTCTGTTAATGCTCAGTTAATCAATCATTCTCCCTTTCGTGATGGGGTTAGCCCTCAAAAAGTCACTGTGGGAATCTACGCTAATGTAAGCTCTCGATTAATGATGACTTTGGATATGGACACTCTCTCTGAAGTCAAAAATGGTGTTTATGCTGGCAGTGGGTATTTTGGAGATGGAACAGGTCTATCGATCATATCCAAAAAACAGACTGTTTTACACGGTGGTATTGAATATGAAGCGGTTAAAAACCGCTCCAGCGAGGTTTATATCAGAGCCGGAGGGTATCAGGAGCCAGCCCGTCTGGAAGAGTCTCGTGCCAGGACTCACTACACTCTAGGGTTGGAGGCTCGGTTTGGCCCTGCTGTTTTATCAGTGGCCTTTGACCAAGCTGAAAACTTTAATAATACATCTCAGGGCTTTTCTCTCGCTATTGGATCCTTGTGAGAGACTTTATACCGATCTGGTCTGAATCTGGAGAAAATTCAAACCGGATCGGTGTATTAAAGCTTTGAGGTCAAGTTTATAGCGAATTCACCCAATGCCCTAAAGTTTCCGACCAGGTGTTTCCTTTGAATCGATGGTTCGATCGAGATAGATATACTGGTGTGAATTTTAAGAGTCCCATTTGTTGCCAGTCTTTAATCTGAAGGTCCTGTTTACGACCTCTTGATGAGTAACAAGAGTTACGTAGTTGTATATTCAAGTAACCTGCTCGCTCAAAAAACATACAAAAAGACTTTTTAGTTCCGTTTGTGATATTGACTGCATCCCATTTTTGCCTCAGTTCTCTCTTAAAATAAATAATAGAAGAGGCCAGTTGAGTACCCCACTCACTTTTATTAAAAAATTCGGATTCATCAACATTAAGAATTTTTTCAAGAATTTCCTGATTGGATGGGTAAAGGCTGTTAAGGTACGGGTTATGAGGGCGCTGAGGAATCGTAGGCTCCTCTTTGAGTTCAAAGCTGCGAATTTGTCGATAAATCATGTGGCCCTCTTGAAGGACAAAAGAGTCAAGATCTCTGAGGGCTTTTTGGGTCTCTTTTTCTTGAAAGTTGATGAAAGCAGGTCCCTGGCGATCCACCATAAACTCTTCAATTTCATCTCTGTATTTTTGAACAAGGTACTTACTGGGTGCCAGAGGATCGTCAGCTTCTTTGATGATAGTAGTCATTCGTACTTCTAACCAGCGTTGAGCTGCGAGCAGTTGAACCATAGTGATTCCGATATTGGAGTCAGTGCTGGTATTGATTTCTGAGGAGATCTGCCTCAGTCCTTCGTTGTCATGATCTTTAAATTTTTGAATCAGCAAGGTGGACTTGGGAAGCTTGTTTTCTAGAAGTTCTAGATGCTTTTGCAATTCTTGATTGAGATGGTTGAGTTGATCAATAGCTTGTTCTGGATGAATGAGGGCATTGATTGCTTCCTGCTGTTCGTGAAAGGCACAAAGAGTTTCTACGTAGCCTTGCCAGTCTTTTTTGTCATAAAATTTATAACCAGGGCGGGATTCAATAAACTTACTTATACCTGTTAGAAAACCAGCACTGACTTTTCCAGTAATAGCTAGTGCTGAGCCCCAAGGACCACCAATACCAGAAAGCAAGGTGGAGGCTTCGTTCACAAAAGAAGACAGGGCAGTTAAAGCGGTTACAGGGTCCTTGTCACCAAAACATTGATCTCCTTCAGCGAGCATCACTCCTAATGAACCTGCTGCGACCGTGATATCTTCAGCATAATCAATAACCTTTTTCTTCATATCGCTGTCTGAAAGGTTTTCGTCATTACGGAGCTTTTCAACGGCATCCAAAAAAGTGTTTCTTCGATCACCAGCAAGCAAGCCAATATTTTCCAGATTTTTAGCTAATTGTCCGCAGTTGGCATCTTTTTTGATGGAGTCTTGTAGGCTTTGTAGTTGGCCAATCATTTGAGAGTAGTCTTTTCCGATCGTAGGGCATTGCAGAGGTTCAAACTCAATAGAATTTTTTTGTGTGATATTTGATGATGGATACCAGTCAGCCGCTTGAGTCTGAGTGGTAAATACAGCAAGGCCTAGAATGAATAATAGTTTTTTTGTCATGAGAAACTCCCCCCCATTGTGTGCTTTGGAAGGGACTCTACCGGTAATTCAGAAAGAATCAGATAGATTTCTGCTTTTTGAAAGATTTACTCGCCCAATTTGCTCGCTGCACAATTAAGACAACGGTCTCTATTTGATCTGAATGAGCTCTACTTCTATCAGGATAATAGCTCCTGGAAATACATGGGGCTTCATGCCCTGCTCTCCATAGGCAAGCTCTGGAGGAATAATCAGTTGGCGTTGACCACCTACTTTC
>JAUILT010000015.1 GCA_030432925.1 Bdellovibrionia bacterium
ACTTCCATGTCCCAACTTTAAATAAAGTCGAGAGTCTTCCATTTGTTGCAATTTTTCAATAATAAGATGACCGATTTCTTTTTCACGTTTTCTCAAAACAAGAAGTTCTTCATGTAGCTGCAAATGGACCTCCATTTTCGATGCCAGAAAAAACTATTGAGTGCGAATGGCAATATATCATGGTTTTTCAAATTTAGAATTTTACTTCGAGGTGGGCTTTTTGGGGCTGCTAACAAAAAAGGCCAGCTCGACCTCTCCGAGAAAAAAAGATCACTCCTATGGGGATCTATGAGCCTAGCAATGGGAATGGAACAACGGTTTTGTGGTGGCGAGGCAAGGTGAATTTTTTAAGAAAAACCATCGTCAAAAGGTTTTTATTTTTTCTTTGTTTAATAACGCAAACTTTTCTATGCATGGAAATGAGAAATTATTCTTTCTAGGAATGGTCAATCCAACACTTCAATAGGACTGTAGTTATTTGCAAGAGAGGTATTTAAAGACTCATGCTGAATTCAAAGCTACGATAGCCTTACGTATAATCCGTTTAAGGCGAATTTAAATCGGCACAAAAATGGGCACAGTCTTTACAGAGAGATGACGAAAAAGGGCCCATAGCCTCAAGGTTTCAAGGGTTGGACAGCTTCTTATTTACAAAGGCTGATCCGGATAGATCACTGTTTTGCATCCTGACAGGGCCTTTCTCACGGCCTTCCTGGCCGCGAGGCCTATAGAAAAACAGACTCTTTGGTTTCCTGAAAGCTCGCCCCGAAGGGGGCCGAGCTGGATGCGAGGACTTTCAGGAAACACCAACCCGGAGGGGCGGTAGTTTTTACTCACCAACCTCAAAAACGGAGAGCCCAAGTACTTCAGGAGTTAGAACCTGACCTGAAATGACGGGCCAGTTTAAACTGTCTTAAGAGGAGAATCTTTGGGGGGTTTCTACAGAGTCTGACGTCATCAGGTGAGGTGCCTTTGAGTTCAGATTCAATGCTTCTCTTAACAGAGTTTCATGCTCAGAAAGTAGGAGGCCAATAAGTTCTTCGGAGTCAAGGTGGTACATTTTGGCAAAGTCTTTTAGGTGTTTTACTGGAGCTGAGCACAGCCCCCTTTCAATATTAGAAATAAATTGAGGAGAGGTGTAACCCAGCCGTTGAGCCACATCAGATTGAGTGAGGCCTGCTTTTACACGGTGCTGTTTAAGAAATTGACCAATTCGTTTTTGAGAGGGAGCTTTATTCATCCTACAACGTACCTTTTTTCTACTGTTTTTCCGTTTTTTACTCTATCAGTGATTAATTAATGAGATCTTAACAAAAAATAAGGAAAAGTTAAACAAATTTCTGTGAATTTTAACATTAAGGGCAATTTATCATTCCTCTTGCCTGGACCTTTTTCGACTTTTAAACTTCGGCCCTTTCTAGGGTCTATTGAGGGGAGAATTCTTTGATTTGTATTATTTCAGGCACGAACCGTCCTTCCAGCCGAAGTTTGGAAGTCAGCCAAATCGTTAAATGTCTCTTTGAGGCCCAAGGAGCTGAATGTGAGATTTTAGACCTGAGCCGCTTAGACTTCTCCCAGCTGGATGGTCATCAGTACTCAGAGCAAAAACCCGAAGCTATTCAAAGTGCCATCGAAAAGGTCAACCAGGCTGATGGGCTCTATATTGTATGTCCAGAGTATAATGGGTCTTACCCTGGAATTTTAAAGTATTTTATTGATCATTGGAGTTATCCATTGAGCTTTGAGTCTCGGCCTGTGGCTTTTGCAGGTTTAGGAGGAAAATTCGGTGGTTTGCGCCCTGTGGAGCATCTTCAGGGGGTTTTTGGATATAGAAATGCCTATATCTTTCCCGAAAGAATCTTTTTATCTAATATTTGGTCCATTTTAAAAGATGGAAAAATTCTTGATGAATCTTTGCGAGAACTTCTTAGCAAGCAGGTGAGGGGATTTATACGTTTTGTACAGGGGCTTCAATCACAAAATTTGGATGCAAACTCTAGGCTGCAGATCGAAAGTTCACAGTAGAAGTCCATTTCTGCAAAAAAATCAAAGGAGAGACTATGATTGTATTGGGATTAGATTTAGAAACGACAGGACTTAACCCGGCAACTGATAGAATTATTGAAATAGGCGCTGTGGTCTGGGATGTGGAGCAAAAAAAACCCTTAAAGTTAATGAGCGAGTTGATTCAACCTGAAATCCCTGTACCTGCGGAGATCACTAAAATCACAGGAATTACCAACGAAGATATTGAGAAACACGCCATCTCACTCAGTGAGGGAATGCAGCGATTGGCTGATTTAATGCCATCTTGTAGTTACTTTGTAGGTCATAATGGTCGTGAATTTGACAGGCTATTTCTTGAAAAGGCTGCTGAAGAATGTGGTTTAAAACTTCACCTTCCATGGATTGACACCATTCATGATATTCCTTATCCAGACTTTATCGGTACTAGAAAACTGACTCATCTTTGCGCTGAACATGGTTTTTTAAACCCATTTTCACATAGAGCCGTCTTTGATGTATTAAGTATGTTAGAAGTGTTTTCAAAATATGATTTTTCTGAAGTAGAGAAGTTCCAACAATCCCCAGAGATGAAGCTAATTGCAAAAGTCAGCTATGACGACAGAGACAAAGCAAAAAAGGCTGGATTTCGATGGGACCCTCAAGGTAAGGCTTGGTATAAAAAGGTTAAAGAGTGTCAGCTTCCAGTATTGAACTTTGATTTTCCTGTGGAATCTCAATTGTTACAATCTCAATAAGGCACATGTAAATTAAGTTTTTATAAAACCAAAGTTATATTTTAGAACCCTATCAAGTGTTCGACTTTTTTGAACTTCTTGATTATCATAATTCCATGGATGATCAGAAAAAAACCCTACTTTTAATGGACGATAGTCGAGTGGCTTTGAAGTTTTTTGAAAGCCATTTCACCCTCTATGGATATCAAGTCAAGACGGTTCAGAGTGAAGAGCAATTAATGTCTATTCTTGAAATCTGCCAACCCAATTGTTTTATTATTGATTATGAGATGGATGGGGTCACAGGCCCTGAAATCACAATGAAGCTAAAAAATAATGCCAAGACTCGGCATATTCCTATAATAATTCTAACCAGCCAGACGGATAAAAAGTATCTACTTTCGGCCATAAACTCTGGAGCCGATGACTTTGTTGACAAGAAAATTGATCCTGAAGTGATTGTTTATAAAACTCAGGCAGTGATTCGTTCCAGCGAGTTATTAATTAAGCATATGGAACTGGAGAAGTTTCGAACGACTCATGCTATGATTACTACATATAATCATGAGATCAATAACCCATTGGCAGTTGCTGCAGGCATGTTAGGAAAGAACCTAGAGTCATTAACCCCTGAACGTTTTGATAAGGCCCATAAAGCTTTAAATCGCATTAAGGAAGTGGTTCAAAAAATTGATGAGCTCACACAGACGGCAATTAATTTTAAAGACTATGTGAAAAGTGGCAACAAAGAGTCCAAAATGATCGAGCTTAGGCGCAAGATAGAATAACCTCTCTTTCAAAAATAACCTATAATGCAACATAATATAACTTATCGGAGGAAAGTGAAGGACTCCTGTTGGCTCTCCAATAGTTACCGATTCTTATTTACTGCCCTCTTTTTGGATCTTGGTCCCGGTGTAGGTTCCCAGAGTTCCATAATGATCCGTAATATCTTCAAATAGAAGACGATCCTGGCGTAAATATCCACGAGCGTAAAATGTGCCATAACCGGGAACTCGTCCGACCCCACCAAGAGGCTTTCCTTCGACAATGATCAAACCCGTCATTGGTTGATACTCTTTGACTTCAAGTGGTCTTGCAGAGCCTCCAACAGAATTGACCTTTTCTAGCATAGCCCCTAAGCTTGTGCCCTGAAGAAAAAAACTAAATCTCAAATTTAAACTTCTACGGTGTTTTTCAGGGTTTTGGGGGGCGTAGGTATTTCCTTCAAAAACACCTAAAAGTTTTTGATAAGACTGCTTAAGTCTTTTTCTTAAATCTTCATCACTACCTTCTCCAGGCGCTCGGACCTCTTTGCTTTTTAAAGATGCCTGAAAAGGACCAACAAGCCCTTGAGGACCCCAAAACTCTCCGCGGACGAGCGCCTGATTTTTTGGGTATGCTTGAAACCAAACAACTTTTTCTTTCTCATTGAAGTTCAAAGAGGTATTTCCTGACATTTGAATGCGCCCGTCCTGTGCGTACCAATACCTTCCTACAAAGTTAACTTCATTGTAGGGCCAAAGAAAATCAAGGATTCGAAAAGAACCATTGAGGCTTACTTGAGGAATTAACTCACCATCAGAGCGCCCTTCGTAGGAAATTTCTGGTTTGAGTCGAATTTCAATGTCTACGGGAAGAGTTCGATTTTCAATGGATAACTGAAGAGTTCCTTCGTAGGTACCTTGAACCTTTTTATACTCATTGAGGATTTTACTGGATTCTTTTAAAGTTTCATTGTCATTTTTGTTTTCGTTGAATCCTGCGTCGCAGCCGAGCATTGGGGTGAATAACATTATGATACATATATTCTTAAATAGATCTTTTATGTGCATTGAAGTTCCCTTTCCTTCTGTGCTGCATTGCTTGATGCTGGTTGAAATCTTGATCCCATCAGTCTGTAGAAAAGCTGTGATATATCTTCCACAATGGCAAAAAAACATGGAACCCAGATCAAGGTCAAAAGTGTGCCGCTGACGAGACCCCAGGCCAAGGCAAGAGTCATAGGAACCAGCAGTGAATCATATCCACCGACTCCATAGGCTGTTGGGAAAAGACCTCCAACGGTTGTCAGGCTTGTCACTAGAACAGCTCGTAACCTATGGGCAGAGGCTTTGGCGAGGACGGTATCCCTAGAGACAGAGTCTTTCAACTCCTGCTTTAAGTCACTAATGTAGCTCAAAAGAACAATTGCAGAATTCACGACCACACCAGCTAGTCCTACAATCCCAATCATGGCTAAAAAGCTTAAAGGTCTTCCGTGAGCCCAAAACGAAAGGCTAACTCCTACCAGGCCCAATGGAATACAGCTCAAAACTACGACCGGTTGCATGAAGCTTCGGAATAAAAATACAAGAATGACAAAAATACCAAAGAAAGCCAGAAGCATGGCATTTTTCAGAGATTGCATGGATTCCTTAGTGCTTTCATCCTCCCCTCCAAATCGGTAGGTCGTTTCAGAAAAGTCTTTACTAAGTGTTTTTAAAATATCACGCGCTTTTTTATTGAGAGTCACACTGGTGATCTTTGCAGGAACGACTCCGCTAGAAACTGTTATGCTTCTTTTATAATCATAGTGTTTTCTTACAGCAGGTCCTTCTTCCTCAACCATTTCGACAATGGAAGACAGCGGGATCAGCTTGCCTTCTCGGGGTTGACGAATCAGAGTGGAGGACAATGCAGAGACTTTAGCTCTTTCGTCATCGTTGTAGCGGACTCGGATATAAAAATCTTCGCCATTGAGAGAGATTTCATCAGCAATAGCTCCTTGTAGAGCTGTCCTTAAGGCCATTCCTACATCCTGTGTTGTCAGTCCAAGGCTGGCCATACGGTCATAGCGTGGACGTATACGCATTTCAGGTCCACCCCGAATCTTGTCGTCTGTCAAGTCCACAACACCATCGATCTTTGCTAGCTCAGCTTTAAATTTATCCGCTAGTTCTTGCATTTTTTCGTAGTGATTTGAGCGAAATGCAACTTGGAGAGCATTTCCTACGGGGGGGCCATTTCTACTGGCATCAAATGACAGGCTTTTGAAGTTTCCTTTTGGAATGGACCTTAACTGCTTTAGAATCTCTTGGGGGTCTTGCTTTGCAGCCACCTCTCTTGGAATGGCCAGAGTGAGCATTCCGACGTAGTCTGCATTTTTAGCTGTTGGGTCATTAAATCCGACTCTCTGAACTCCGGCACGAGCAATAATATAACGAATCTTCTCTCTTCCTAATTTTTCAAAAATCTTTTCGGCTAACTCCCCAGACCATTTATCAGTATTTTCTATGGTTGTGGATATGGGAGAGTCAAAACGTGCGTAATAGTACTCCACTTCTTCTGTAGGGAAGAGTTCAAAACGGTTGAATTTAACCGCCACAATAATAGATCCAAAGAGGAGGGCCGAAATTAAACCAAAAACAAGGTATCTTCGAGCCACAGCGACTTTCATAAAACCTTCAAATCTGTCTCTTAAGGTGTCAAACCATGTTTGTTTTTTCCCCTTCTGAGCTTTAAGTTTATATTTTTCTAGTGAGATAATTGTCATCTGTAAACGGGCTGGCAACAAGAAAAAGCCTTCTACGAGGCTGGCAACAAGAGCAATGGTCACCATAATAGGAACCCACATAATAAATTGACCCATCACTCCTTTAGTCACCAACATGGGAACAAAGGCCGCAATAGTGGTTAGGACTGTTGCCAGCAAAGGTAGCCAAAATTGATGGACAGCTTTAAGAGCTGCAGATTGGCGGTCCAGTCCTTCTAGGCGTAACCGAGCGTAGTTCTCACTAATCACCACAGAATTGTCCACCAGCATTCCAATGGCAATAATCAATCCTAACATGGTAATATTGTGAAAGTTTACATCAAAGGTTGGCATTACAGCTAATGAGGCAAAGATCGCCATGGGTAAACTGAGGGCGGCCATAAAGCCAAGAGATCCTGGCAAAAACAAAAGTAAAATAATCAAAACGAGGATCAAACCTGTAAAAGCATTATTGATAACAATATTCAGTCGATTTGCAACACGTTCAGCCTCATCATCATAAACAATGATCTCAAAGTTCTCAGGAAGATTCTTAATAAAGTGGTTCAGTTGTTCTCTTAATCCATCGGCTGTACGAATAGCATCAGATTCAGCTTTTTTTGTGACTGTCATCAATGTCGCTGGTTGGCCATTGACTCGGACCAGGCTTTCTGGATCCTCCTCCCCGTCACGCACTTGAGCTACATCTCGAACTCGAACTTTTTGACCAGTAAAGTTTGATCTAACAATAATATCTCCTAAATCCTTGGCCTTATCAATCTGTCCAGTTACACGAACCATCTTTTGATCCCCGGGTACTTTGAGATAACCAGCAGGTATATTGGGAACTCGTTCTTTGACAGCCTGGGTGACTTCAGAAATGCCAATGTAATGACGATTCAATGCGGCCGGATTTAGGAGAATCTGAAATTCGCGATTTCTAAATCCAGATAAACGGACTTCAGCCACTCCATCAGAGTCTTCTAATAGATCTTTCAGTTTATCAGCGAGTAAATCTCGTTGTCTATTTTTGTTAGTGCCAATCAGTGCCATCTGAATGATAGGGATTTCTTTAGCATTGGCTTCCGAAAAAACTGGAGGATCAAGAACCTCCGAAGGAATGTCTGTAACTCTCTGAACAGCTCTTTGCAAGTCATCCATGACTCTTCGGGTGTTGACGTTATCCATATCAACTCGAACATTAATTGTGGAGCGATTAGCTTGTGAAACGGATTGAATATCTTTGATCCCTTCGACCTCACGAATCTGATCTTCAATTTTTATAGTTACTAGTTCTTCTACTTCTTCAGGGGAAGCTCCAGGATAAATAGTTGTGATTGTAGCTCGGGCAAAGTCTACTGGGGGGCGTGACTCACGCCTCACTTTTGAAAGCCCCAATAACCCAGAAACCACCGTAAAAATCATCAGTACCAGTGAAAGCTTCCAGTTATCTATAAAAAAATGCATGGTAGATTTCACGGAGAAGCTTCTCCGCCATTTGTAGTAACAAACTCTTGAATTAACTCATCTCTAAGGCTGGCCAGTGAATTGCGCCAGATATGGTAATTACCTATTGAGGTTGTCATTCTAGTTTTAGCTAGAAGTAATAAATTAAAGGCTTCAATCACGTGAGAAACATCCAAGCGTCCTTGGGTATAGGCCGCTTCAATTTGCTTTAAGGCTTTACTTCTTTTTTCTACTGTGGATTTGGAGCTTCGAGCAATTTTGTACCATGCGCTCACATTGCGATGAGCTTTTTGTAAGAAGTTTTTTAATTCCAATCGAGATTTTTCTAGTTGAAATTGGGATTTCTTATACTCGGCTATGGCTCTTTGGCGGGCACCTTTTTGAGAGGATGACCCTAAATAGGTTTGAAAAGTCAGTCCCACAAAGTAAGTAGGAGAATTCCATCCCGATAGATCAGAAAAAGTCTCTGAAGCCTCCTCGTCAGCACCTCTATAAGACAGTCGAGCTACGATATCAAGCTTTGGAGTTTGTTCGGAATCAATAATTTTTTTTTGAATTTCAATTGAGCGCGTGAGTAGCCTTTGAATTTTATAATGCCTCATGTTCTCAATACTCAACTCCTCAAGCTTGGGAAGAGGAGGAATACCTTCGTTTCCAGTGTGAAACTCCACCACTGGTGGTGTTTCGACCCCTAGTAACAAGAATAGAGTATCAAGCTCTGTCAAGTAGGCTGCAGACTGTTCTTTGACTGTTTGGTCTTTTTGTTCATATTCGGCCTCCACTCGAGAAAGTTCTCCAGGAGCTGCAAACCCAAGTCGGGATTTTCGTTGAGAGGTTTGGACAAGACGACGATAGTGATCTCTTGTATCAATGGCCGCTTTTAAATTCTCGCTGGCCACATAGGTTTTCCAAAATTGTTCGAGCCCGTCGATAATTAAACCCTCCGTAGACTCAAGCAGTTGTTCATCTCTGCGAACCTCAAGAAGCTCCTGCATCTTCAATCTTCTATCATGAATGCCTCCGGCAAAATTATTAAGAAGGTTTTGTTCTAGTTCAAGGTGAACAAAGTCTGTTGTAAAGGTAGAGAGGCTGTTGTTGTTGGCTAAAAAAGGGTTTAATTGGCGTCTTACTGAATCCCTAGAGTATTCAAGGCTCATTGTAGATCCCCAACCAAGAGACTTTAACAATTTTGTACTGAAATTGTAGGTTTCTTCTTGTTCATTTTCAGATGGCCCCAGAGGTTCAAGGTGAATTTGTTCGTAAGAAGTTTTAGCTTCAAAAGCAAAGTCAAAAAAGCCTTTAGCATCGTAGTAATCTTTTGAGTCAATATTGCGTTGGAGGTCTACGAACTTTTTCTCAAAACCTTCAGCCATAAGTCGGTCCACAACTTTTTGAGGAGTTAATTTAAGACTTTGCTCACCCTTGGCGAGTGCTGTCTGTGTATTGAAAACGTCACCCCCTAATAGTTCGATGAATAAAATCAGAAAAACTCTCATAGCCAATCCTTTTCTAGGGTCAGTAAAAACTGATGGGCTTCAGAGACAATATCAGATCTTTTTGGAAAAAGCCGGTTTTCAAACATCATACTGAACAAAAAGCCCTTTCCCAGATTTATTGACAACCCTGCTGCCGGGGCTAAAAAAATTGTGGAGTGAGAAAAGCGAGCTGAAGTATTAGGACTCGATTGAGTGAAGTTCATTGCACCTGCTTGAATATGACTAATAAAGTGCAGCCTTTTCCAGAGGGGCCAGCAACCATAGACATCAGCCGCTGTTTGTAAGACCTGAAACTTCAAGTCCTTAATCACCCTCCCGCTAGTAGATGAAGCTGTGGCGTCCGCTTGTCCCCCAGCCATTATCAGGCCTAGACCCCAATGACTTCCAGCTAGGGTTTTGGAAGTAAAATTTTTGTACAAAGTGGCAGAGTAAAAATTTATGGACGAAACAGATTCAGAAAAGTTTTCTTGATGAACAAAATCAAGAGAAGGTGTTCCACTGATTTTCATTTTTTGATATCGAATTCCCAGTCTCCAGTGAGAAGTGAGTTTGAAAGCTCTTTGATTTTTGTGTACGGACACAGTGGCCAGGTGTTGAGAGCGGGGCGCTGTCATTGTTTGCTCTGGCTTGGTACTGGAGTCTACAAAAAGTTCCTCTTTAGCAACATCAGATAGACTTTCTGATTCAAAAGACGAGGCAAGCGCTATTGAGGGCACAATGGCTGAAAATAAAAGTATTAAAAACTTCATTTGTTCTTCGGCCTCCCTCCCCCTAAGAATCTGGGCCGTACCACTGCCCTTTTCGTCAGCAGTAACAGTGATTTTGCATAGGAGAATGGGAATGACAACAAAAAAAACTTCTTTAGAAATATTAAGATCTTGACGCTTAGCACCTAGAACTTTTCAGCCAGCTTCCAAAGCTCTTTAGAGAGGTAGTCTTGACCGATGACAACAACGGGAAGAGCGCCCTGAGGAGCCCTTCCATCGAAAATTTTACTGGGAAGTTTAATGCTGCCTCCATACCTGTCTTGAAAACTTTTTCTTAAAAATAAACTATTGCTAATCACCCTTTTAATTTTTTTCTTTCTTTGTACGCTTGTTAAGGAGTTGAATTCAAATGTTGAATAAATTTTAATACCTGATCTCTTATCATTCACTGGTTCAATAAATTGATATCCCATATTTTTTTGATAGGTAAATTTTTTATTGTTAGGAAGGCGAGAGGTAAAGGCCACATCGAGATCAGCAACTAAAAATTTTGCCTCCAAGTCATTTTGATCAAAAACGTTTAAGTGTAATGTTTCAACATTAGACTTTTCTAGTAATTTATGTCCAAAGTTTTCAGCTAAGGAGGAAAGCCCTTCAAGGCAACCAATGCTAACTTCCTTTTGTTGGCTTCCATCTTTAAACTCTTCAATAGACTGTTGGAGAGCTTTTTCACTCTTATTAAAAATCTCCGCTAACTTTCTAGCTTCTGGAGTCCAAGTTGTGTGCCTGGGTGAGGATCGGTCTAAAAGAGTCACATCAAGATTTTCTTCAAGCTGTTTGATTAGGCGAGATAATTGTGGTTGAGATATTCCGACCTGCTGACTGGCAGCTGTCAGATTCTTATAAGGAATAGATCGATTAAGGACTGTCAACGGCCAATGTAGGTGTTCCATTATTTACTATCTACTTTTTGCATGAAGATAGGTCAATCATTCCTTTTGAATGTGAGCCAAGAAGCAGATAAAATATTCAAAATTATCTTAAAAAAGTTGGAGAGGGATATCATGTGGAAGAACCTTATTATAATTTTTCTTTTTCCCGTAGTGGCGTGGGCCTCTGACTGGAGTGATATTTTTAAAGACAAAGTCTATAAAGGCTCTGAGATAAGTGTGTACAGCTCAGATATCAGAAATTTTTCTGGACAAAAATATATCTCACCTCTTTTGGAAAGTAGTATGAAAGACGGGCGTGCCCTCCCCTCTCTAGCTCAAATTACTCGTAATATGATGTTGGATAAGAAACAGGATTTATCGACATTGATTGTTTACAGTATGGCAAGAATTGGTTATGGAGTGCGTAGAGACCTTATTGGTGACCCTATAAAAAAAGCAAGAAACCACTCTCAACAAAAAAATGCTCTTTTTAAAGCCATTAAAAAAATATTTATTAAGAGCGGAAAAAAACCACCTAGCGGATTAATTGAAAAAATAAAAAAAATTCCATTAGATATTCAAAAACTTTCTGCGTTTCTGATAGAAGTGGCTTTAGTCTCTAAAAGCTGGCACAGTAAAGCTTTTAAAAACAAAAAAGGCTCCATTTCTCAAGTTCAGAAAATTCTTTCTCAATATACCCGCCATACTCCTGGAATTGGTGGTGCTCTTGATCCTGTATTGATAGACTTTGCGGATAGTATAAATATGAAATATCTATCTGCAGGGGCTGTGGATTTAGCTATTGCTGTAGAAGAGGCTAAAAGCCTACTCCTTAAAAGAAAAAACAATGAGAAGTTTCATTTTCATGTCAATACTCCTTTGGGAAAGGTTATTCTCAATGGCGTAGATGAGTCCAATTCCATAACAGGGCCACTCCTTCTTGCGCTGGATTTGGGAGGGGATGATCAATGGGTTTCTGCATCAGGAAGTAACTACTCTATGCCAGTAAATATTGTTATTGATGTTTCTGGGAGTGATTATTGGCTTGCAAAAAATGACATGAAATCCACCAGCATAAAGAATTATAAAAATCGAAAAAAACAAAACCTACCTTCGGATCAAGGAAGTGGTTATTTTGGATATTCATTTTTAGTGGATATGAAAGGCAACGATATCTACCGAGCCCGCTCTTTTTCTCAAGGTTCAGGGATTTTTGGATTGGGTGTCATCTGGGACCTTAAAGGCGATGATATTTATGATTGTTATAGTTTTTGCCAGGCTTCTTCTTTGTTTGGGGGAGGATTTCTTCTAGATGCTGATGGAGAAGACAGTTATTCAGGATTCAGATCTTTACAGTCCTTTGCTGCTACAAATGGCTCTTCACTACTATTAGACACAGGAGGACAATCAGACTCCTATTTAGCTTATACATCACCTTTGGACTTTCCATCTCTGGTTGACTCAAATGTGAACTCTAGCTTTGCCCAAGGGGCTACTTTAGGCAAGCGATCTGATACTATTGATGGCCACTCTTGGTCCGGTGGGGTTGCTGTTTTAATTGATGATGGTGGTCATAATAGATTTGAAGCTGGTTTTTTTGCTCAAGGGTTTTCGTATTGGTATGGTTTATCCATGTTATTGACGAGTAAAGGTAATGATACTTACTTGTCAGATAAATACTCACAAGGAAGTGCGACTCATTATGGTATTGGAATTCTTTTTGATAAGGGCGGCGACGACAAATATCAAGTGCGACAGGAGTTAGGGCTTGGCGTTGGGCATGATTTTTCTTATGGAGTGTTTATTGATCTCAAAGGCAATGACATTTATGAAGCTGCAAACTTGTCTTTAGGGTGTGGGAGTGCCAATGGAATGGGTTTTTTTTGGGATAATGAGGGAAATGATACTTATAATTTGTCAGCCAAACAGTTTATGGGTTGTGTCGTCGACCGAGTGGGTCGTCATTCAATCAGGAACAGGAACCACACTTTAGGTGTTTTTGTAGACGCCGGCGGCAAAGACATTATTAATTCTCCCCCTCAAAGTCCATTGAGAGGGCAAGTTTGGACAAAGGTCTGGAGACATGATCCCGGCCAAGTGGTACCTAAGTTTGCAAAACCTTTTTTTAAAGGGGGGAGCTTCTTTTTGTCAGACTCTTTAAAGCTATTTCCTGATGGAGTGGACCTTACTGACTCGCAGGTATTCTAGATTCTTCAAGGATGGCCTTCATTTTTAAGTACTTTTCAGCTAGTTTAGAACGATGCTCGGCAACCTGGCCTTCAGAGCAGTCGCTTTGTAGCTCAATCAAATCTGTAATATCTAATTTTGAGTGATTCTCGTTCGTAGAGGAAGTACAGGCCTCTTTACAGGTTTTTTGAGCCTCAGCACAAGACTTGCCCATACCATAGAGTTTGTCGACTTCTTTTTCAGCGACCCTCACTCGGGTTTCTCTTCCAATTGAACGTATTTGACCTGCTGAAATATGATGTTCATAAGCTTTGCACTTTAACAAAGCTTGTTTGTGAGCCTTCTCACAAGAGGTTTCAAAAGATTGAGCTGAAATAGCCAGGCTCAGGACAAAAAATAATGGGATATAAAAAAATATATATTTCATATTGCAAATATCGGAAGCTTTATTAAAAAGATGAACTTATTGGAGGCGAAATCTTTGAGGGACGAGTGGCAATAAACAAAATGACAGTTATTCCAATCACGGCCAAAAAGACTTTCATCCAAAGCAAAATAGGGCGAGTGAGTATGACAAATGAAAAGCTGCAGACAAGTGTGATAATAGATATCCATTTGGCTCTTTTAGATATCACTCCATATTTTTGCCACTTGACCAATGGAGGGCCAACAATAGGGTGTCCGACAAGCCAGCGATGAAGTCTTGGACTGCCCTTTTCAAAAGCCCAGGCAGAGATTATGATAAATGGTGTTGTTGGCCAAATAGGAAGAAAAATGCCAATAAAACCCATTACTAAACTGATTAACCCTAGAGCAAAGTAAAATTTCTGACTTATAGACCCAAGGTGCTTTAGTTTTTTAGCTTTTGACTCGATCTTTTTTTCCATTTCGTGTGAGTCTTCCTCTCGAACTCTTAACCTACCAATATCATGATCTCTCCTCAATAGAACTTTTTACCGACGAAAGACCTGTTTGAGGCTTGTCTCCGGCTTTCTAAGTCAAATCAATATTAGCTTTCACCGATAAATATCTGAAGTTTGACAAAAATAAGGGAAATATTTTATTAATGAAAAAACTTTCTCATTGGCTCAAAACAAAGTTCAGCCGGAGTAATGATGACTGGACACAAATGTCTTCTTCCATCCAAAAAATGGCTGCAAAAAATAATCTTCATCGAAGAAAAAATGTAAGAGTCCTATATCCAAATTCCCACTACAGTGCCAAACTTCCACAAATTATTTATAATTCAAAAGTAGAAAAAGCCATGGATATTAGTCTCGGAGGTGTTTGCCTTCTTAATGATACAAATAGGTTTGGTTTAAGATTAGGAGAGATCATAAGTCTTTCATTTCGTTGGTTCAATGAGAAAGATGTGGATTTTAAAGCCGTAATAGTGGGACATTCTTACAACAAGGTTCATCTTCAATTTAAAGATCTCTCAACAGATATTTACGTCAAATTAAGTATTAACTTAAAATCAGGAATGGTGGGAAGAAAAATTAAAAGATCTTTATTGAATGAGAACGAAGCTATTCAATCTGAGTATTCCGAACTTTGGGTTGGGTTGAATAATGAAAAGTTAATTTTTTTTAACGCAGATTCTCTCTATGCAAAACTGAGTTACTTTGGGACAACCATTGATTTTTTTGAAGATAAGAAACCTCAGGTTTTTAACAAGCAAGGAAGTAGCTTCAATTTTACAGAGATTCACCTTTCTGATTGCTTAATTTTATTAACAAACATCCCATCGCCATCGGACTCCATTAAAAAGTTGATCTGTCTATTGCAAAATTTTAACGAACACTATAGGAATGTTGGATAAATGGGCAGTCGTCTGCAGAGATTCGAGACATTCAAACCTTACCTTAAAAAAGGTCAACTTACCGCCCGCGGCACCAAAGTCATTTTTGAAACAAAAGATCCATTCAATCAAATAGTTCTTCCTATGGATATGGTTGATGTTATTACGCTTTGTTCAGGTAAATACACCGTTAAAGAGATTATTGAAAAAATTTATATAAAGCAAATCTGTGTCTTTTAAAAATGTCTGTTTGACAATACTGAGACTTCAAAAACAAGGATTTTTAGAAAATGGGAATGATCTAGAGGTTCCAGATTTTCAAATTCTCAAAAATAAGTCCCGAGAGTGGTTTGAGAAGTATATATTTCCATCTTTTTCTCTAACCGTTATCAAAAAAATTGTTTTAGATACAAATTATCCTGTAGTTTTTTATATGCTTTGCGTAGGAGTTCTCTCTACTGTTATTTCTACATTTTCACAATTTGAAAGCTCTATGTTGGAAGCTCCTTTTCTTTGGAAAAGTGGCTCTTATTTCCAAGGACTTTTAACTTTTTTTGCTGCGAGCTCAATTCTACTAACCTTTAAAACTTTGATTAAGTTTTCTCTTCTTACTCTTAGAACTGGACGAATCTATAATGTAAAATTAGAAGTCTCTCCAATTGCTATGTTCTTTAAAATAGATCATGAAGGATCCCACTTGATTGATCGATTGAACGAACGTTGCCTACACCACTTGACTTCAGCTACAGTTTTTATTCCAGGTTCTGTTATTTTATCGACGCTTCCCTGGTTTTCTGACTTTTCTCAACAAATTTTTTTGATAGCTATTGGACTTACCCTATGGGACCTCAATCCGTTTTATAAAAGTGAAATGAGTGAATTTTTTAAATCAATTGAACCTTTCGATAAAAACAACCCTTGGTTTGTGGTTCAGGGGGGGCATGGTTCTGCTTTTTTAAATAAGCATCCTTTAGTGAATCAAATTGAATACCGGAAGATCTATAATTTTGCTTGGTCGGCTTTTACTATAATGTTTACTCTAAAGCTTACTTTGGAGTCATATCCATACTTTAATTACACTCTATTCTCCAATAAAAATTGGTTGGATAAATCTGCATCTGTTTATATTTTATATTTTTTGGGATTATTTTTAGTATTTGGTTTCTATCATCTTATACATCAAATTCTCAGCAAATTAGGAGAGTGGGGATCCCGACTAACTCGGTTGTTTCAAGCATTATTGAAGTCTGTAAAAAAGAATAAATTGGACAAAGGTATTTTGCATCAACAACTAACCTCTATTCCTGTATTAAGTTGGTTTCAAGAGGATGTTCTTAATGAGATCATTGATCAGAGCGAAGTTCTGATGTTCAAGGCAGGAATGATTATTTTTGAAGAAGAAGATGTTGCAGATTCATTGTATGTTCTCACAGAAGGTCAAGTGCGAATTTATAAAAAAATCCCTGGTGATCATAAAAAAACTAAGGTTCAGACGCTTAAACCAGTTTCTGTTTTTGGAGAATCGAGCCTTCTTGAAGATCAAAAACGCCTAGCTGCAGCTATTTCTAAAGGACAAAGTACACTTGTTAAAATTCCTTCTCATGTACTGAAGGAGTACATGAGGTCAGAGACCATTGCATTTGATTTAGATTCTTTTAGAACCTCTATTCTTGTGGATCAGTTTTTTCACTCGGCTCCAATTTTTAGTCAAATGGATCAGTCCGCCGTACAGTTTCTTATGTCTAGAGGGGTTGTTGAGGAGTTCGTGAAGTCAGAAGTTTTATTTCATCAGGGAGATTTTGCTCAAGATTTTTATCTTATAATAAGAGGCTCTGTACAAATTGTGATCAATGGAAAAAAAATTAATACTATTCCACAAGGAGGTTTTTTTGGGGAAATTGGTGTTATTGCCTCCTCCCCCAGAACAGCCACTATTGTTTGTAACCCTAATAGTGTTTTTTTAAAAATAGATGGAGATTCACTTTGGGAATTTCTTACTCAAAATATTGAAGTTGCATTGATGATTGAAGCCGTTGGAGAAATCCGTCTTCGTGAAGGCCTTGAACACCATTCTCATTGGGAGAGAGATGTTGCTTAGTTGTTTCATAATGATACAAATAACGGAAATCTCTACGTCTTTTTATGAAACAAAAGCAGTATAAGGATATAATAGCCCCAACACAAGGGTTGAACCATTTTAAAGTTAAGGAATTATTAAATTCTATGAAGTCTATTAGTTTTTTTATATTTTTTAGTTTTGCTTCTATCCCTGTATTATTTTTTACCTCTTGCGATAAAGGGGCTAGTGGCGAACAGTCCGCACCAGCACCTAGCTCAAGTCAACTCTCTGCTCCAGATTTTATAAATCAATTTTGCTCCAATCCTGGTGTGAGTGGAAAAACCCAATCCAAGGTATCAAGATTTAAAGCCTATTCAAAAATTGACCTCTCAAACCTTACTGACACTCATGTAGATACCATTAATGGCGTGCCCCATTATAGCTTAAACATAACCGTGAACAATACTTGTCTTTTGAACAGCCAAGCAGGATTTACCTATGATAACTTCAGGAATAGAATAACCACGTCAATGAGAATCCAATCGTTTCTATATCACCATCCTATCAGAGGAGATCTAGATGCGTTAGCCAATCAACTTTTACAAGATGATTGTGTTTTACGAGCGTCCCCTAACCAGAAAATGGAGTTTCAGTCACATACAGAGAGCAATTTTACATGGCCCGCCTTTAATGATGACTACGTAAAACAACAAAAACATTTGGAATCTATTGATGTGACTGGTGGTTTTTCTCATATTTACAACCCAACCTTGGGTATGAATGTACTACTCAATAATGGCTCTGAAGTCATTATTGCAGTTGTTGATACGGGTATCGATACGTCTCATCCAGATCTTTTAGATAACTATTGGAGCTTTACTGTAACAAATAGTAATAAAACTATTGATGGGCCATTTTATGGTGTAGATGCAGTGAGTTTGGATCGATTAGTTCAATCCTATACGGATTATAACCCTTATGATGAAGATGGTCACGGAACACATGTCGCTGGTTTAATTGGGGCAACGGCCAACAATGATCGAGGTGTTGTGGGGGTTATCCCCTACCGCTCAAAAATTATGGGTATTAAAGTCTATCGTTATAATTCCTCTACTGGGCAGAACAACCCTTATAAAACAGCTGTTTTAAATGGTGCACGTTGGGCTCGAGATAAAGGGGCTAAGGTTATTAATATCTCAATGGGAACACTTCCTATTTACAATACAGCTTTTGACCCTGATTGGGAGATTTTATTTGATGAGCTACTTTCAGACGGAGTCTCTGTGGTTTTGGCTACTGGAAATGGTACAGGCTCTGATCCGGCCACAGAAATTAACAATAAAACATTTGCTATTTTGCCAGCTATTTATGGGTACTCCTATAAGGGAGTCATAAATGTGGGAGCTACCCAGGCTGA
The DNA here is from genome assembly GCA_030432925.1 of Bdellovibrionia bacterium. Taxonomy (GTDB): domain Bacteria; phylum Bdellovibrionota; class Bdellovibrionia; order Bdellovibrionales; family UBA1609; genus JABSOQ01. The sequence continues at coordinate 18,322 of JAUILT010000015.1, forward strand.
AAATAAATTGCGAGCGTCTTTTAGTCATTACAGTACGAAATATGTGGAGATGAGCGCTCCAGGAACTCAAAATAACAATGGTCATTTAGCGCCTGGTTTGATGTCTACAGCTCCCACATATAACGTTTTGAGATTTGGTACAACAACGGGATATGCTTACGCTTCTGGAACCTCACAATCAGCACCTCAAGTGGCTGGAGCTGTGGGGCAGGTCTACGCTTTTGTCAAAGACAAGACAGGATCTTGGCCTTCTCCTTGCGTTGCTGAGGCCATTATTCAGTACTCAGCAGATAAAGTCGATGGTTTGAAAAAGGACTTCAAAGATGGGAATCATCTTAACCTGCATAGGTTGGGTGAAGTCCTTCAAGAGTTGTACTGATTCTTCTTTTACAAAAACGCTGTTGTCCAGCAATTTCTACACAGGTGAATATCCAATGGGAAAATAGTTTATCACTTGTTTTCAGGCAGTCCTCGACAACACTAAGGATTTGCCAGTAACTTTGTTCACCATCTGAAAATACTTGAAGTGCCCCCAAGTGATGATGATCTACTTTTTGTAGAATCTGCTTTTTTAAAACTATCCACTCGTTATCTAGACCCATAAAGGCTTCAAAGCTTAGTGATAAACGAGCATTGCAGCCTAGCCCCTGAGGGATATTGGGAGCCTGGACAGCTGTAGAAATAGTTATAAAAAAGATTTTTTGAGTCACAAAACTATATGGGAAAGTACCGGACTAGAGAGTTTGTCACGCCCTTTAAGAAACCCCAACTCGATTAAAAACTGAAATTGCACAACTCTTCCGCCAGCACGAGTGATGAGCTTTTCAGCTGCTTCAGCAGTACCACCTGTGGCGAGAACGTCATCAATGATAGCTATAGAGTCATCATTTTCAATGGAGTGATCATGAATTTCTAATTGATCTTCACCATATTCCAACTGGTAAGTTTGTGATAAAGTTTTTCTGGGCAGTTTTCCAGGCTTTCTCATTAGGATGACACCAACGTTCATGTGTTGGGCCATAGCTGAGGCTAGAATAAATCCACGGCTTTCAATAGCAACAAGTTTATTCACCTGTTTAGGGGTGTTTTGAGCAAAAATAGTCGCTAGGGCTCTAAAAGCCTCTGAATTTTCAAGAATGGGAGTAATATCTTTAAAGGTAATTCCCGGTTTAGGAAAGTCCTTAACGTCTACGATCAGAGATGTGACATCTTCTAAAGTCATCATTGTTCAAACTCCCAGACCTTAAACCCTGCCTCAATAGCTGCAGCTTTATTTTTTACAGAGATTTCATAAACATTGGCATAACCCGTTGCAGATCCACAGACTTGAATGTGCATAAGACCATCCCCTTTATTTTCCATAGAATAAATACGAATGCCATCCAACTGTCCGGCCATTTCTTTTAAAGGAATTTTCCGTCCTTGTCCACATTGAAGGCTCCCATCATATTTGTAGACAAAGACTCTCTTTTCTTTTTCATTTTTTTTTAAATTATGGCCTTTGTCATCCATTTGCTCTGGGGTGACTACTGGGGGAAGAGATTTATCTATTTTCCGACAATGCCCTGATTGGCAGGCTATTTGAGAAAAAACAGTGAATAGAATTAAGATCAATGATTTCAATGACTTTGAAATCATTGATCTTCCCAAGTCCACAACCTTTGTTGACTTGACCAATGGATATTCAGGTGGAATAAGTTTCCATCAGCACTCATAAAAAATAAATCCCCATTCTTTTTATCGATGGCTACTTTTGAATGAACACCTCGTCCTGGTGGAAAATCACTGATAAGTTCACCCGTTTGTATATCCAAGAAATTCAAGCGACCAAGAAATTCTCCCACAATAAGAAGTCCTTTGTACTCTTCAGGACCTGTGCCAAGGCTTTTTAATGGGTGCTCCCATATTTTTTGTCCAGTGGATTTTTGAAGAGCTACAACTTTTTTCTCGGTGGTGGAGTAATACAAAACTTGACCTTCTTTGTAGGGACTGGAGTAACCACCAAGGTCTACTTGCCAAAGTGATTCACCAGATGAAGCCTTCAAGCTATGCAAAGAGTGATCATATCCGGCAACATAGAGTCGATCACCATCCAAATAAGGGTGAGCATCTACATCTTGAAATCGCTTATTTTTATTAATTACAGTCTCCCAGGCCAAATTGCCGGAAGTTTTTTTGAGAGCAATAACAGAGCCATCAGAAAACCCAACGTAAACATGAGAATCATCAATGCTGGGTCGGCTACCACCACGAATAGAAATATTGGAAGGATCCCTCCTGTTGTACAACCAGATAGATTTTCCAGTGTCAGTATTTAGGCAATAGATAATATTGTTACCGGCCAGAAAGTAAACACGATTTCCTTCGAGAGTTGGCTGTCCGAGCCCCTCAGCGCGAATAGGAAAAGACCACTCAACTTCACCATTCATTTTTTTGACTTTATAAAAGAAGCCATCGCCGGCACCAAAATACAGAAATTCTCTGTCTTCAGCAACACCGGCCTCCACGCCGCCCTCCAAAGAGAGGCGCCAAATCTCTTTTGCGCTCATTCGGTCATAAGCAACAAGTCCATCAATAGAATTGCCAGCAATAACTAAGGAGTCTGTAAGAACTGGAGTCATTCTATGAACTCTACGAAAATCATAGTAAGGTTTGACGGGAGTATTCCTGACCCAAACCTTTGAAATCTTCAAACGCTTTTGAGGAGGAGTATTCCAGCTGACACAGGCTGTACTGAGACCTGTTATAAATGTCAGTTGGACAATGAAAAGGAACATTATAAATCGATGGCCGATGCGTTACTACCTTCTGTTGTCTTTGATTTTGGAGCTATAAAACGGATCATTTTTAAAAAGTTTTTGGCGGTTTTTCCAGCCTCGGTCTCTCCAAACTCCATTGTTACTCGACGAAAGAGTTCTTCTGCGCGAGGTGTATTTCCTGTTTCTTTATTTAAAATCCCTAGTTTGAGCAGAACTTCTGAATGCAAATAAGAGAGGCTTTGGTCATCGAGAATTTGTGATAAAGCCTCGATGGCTTCACCTGTTTGTCCCTTATAGCTAAGAACAGAAGCCAGAAGAGTTCGTGATAACCCATAAAGAGAAGTTCCTTTTTTAGACTGAGCTATGGCAGGTTTCAAGATGGCTTCGGCCATGTCCAGCTTCTCATAATCAATGTAGAGTCGAGCCAGGCGGATTCGAGCTCTCTGGGCGCTTTGCGTAGATTTATGCTCGGTAATCACCTGCTCCACTTCTTTGGCAAGGCTTGCAAAATCCTTATCAAAGCTCAGCTCCGGAACCTCTTTTAAGCGAGCGTCTGTTTTCTTCTGAGTCCCCTTTGAATTGTCAATGAGGTCTTTTACGGATTCTTGCTGTTTTTTAGCATGCTCAGTTTTAATATTGGAGATTTTTTGCTCTACTTTAAACAAAGCTTCGCTGGCAGTTTGCTCTTGGGCACGGTTCATTGCTGTGAATGCCGTATATCCGATGCCACCCAGCAATAAAATTCCGATGCCACCTGCAATAGGTTTCCAATACTCAGAAAGGCCTTGTCCCACTTTGTCAGCAAAGCTCAAGAAAGCATCGGGTGATTTTAACTCTTCTTTGGATATTTTATTTTTAGCCAATCTATCAACTCCATTTCTAACTGTTTAGGAGGTGCAACTTACTTCTGGCGACGGGTCATTTCTTTCAGTGTACTGAAAGGTCTGGCTGTGCGTCCGTGGTGGTGTTTTCTCAAATCCCCTATCTGGGTGATTCGACGTTCTGCCAACCGGTCGGCTGCTCTGTGCGTCGCGATGCCCTCTTCTTTACTGATTTTAAAGACATGCATGAGGTTGTCAAATACCTGGGTGGTTTTCTCAAAAGCTCTTTCAGAAGAATAGCCTTCGAGCTCTACAAATACGTTCATGAGGCCGCCAGCATTCACCACATAGTCTGGAGCATATAGAATTCCCAACTCCATCAGTTGTTCACCGTGTCTAGGCTCTGCCAGTTGGTTGTTGGCTCCTCCAGCCACCGTCTGGCACTTTAGGTTTCCAATGGTATTATCATTAATCACGGCACCCAGAGCACATGGGGCCAAAACATCACACTCGCTGGTAATAATTTTATCTGGGTCCAGAATCTCTAGGCCATGCTTCTCAGAAATCCTCTTGGTCTTAATGGTGTCAATATCAGCAATGGTTACAAGAGCTCCTTCTTTTACTAAAAAATCGACGAGGTGGGAACCAACATTTCCAAGACCCTGAACGGCCACGCGAACCCCTTTCAAAGAATCCGATCCTAGTTTTTCCTTCACGGCAGCCTTAATGCCCATTAAGGTCCCATGGGCCGTATAGGGACTGGGGTCTCCAGAGCCCCCAAAGGCGACAGGAATTCCCGTCACATAAGGGGTCTCCATAAATACGTACTCCATATCATGAACAGTTGTTCCCACATCTTCTGCGGTGATGTATTTTCCCTGAAGACTGTTGACGTAAGTTCCAAAGGCTCTAAATAAGGCTTCTGTTTTCTGAGATTTAGGATCGCCAATGATGACGGCCTTTCCGCCGCCTAAGTTGAGACCTGCCGCTGAGGCTTTATAGGTCATGCCTTTTGAGAGTCTTAACACATCAACGAGGGCTTCTTCCTCATTGTTGTAATTCCACATTCTTGTTCCGCCTAAGGCAGGGCCAAGGCTTGTATTGTGGATAGCTATAATTGCTTTGAGACCGGCTTCTTTGTTGTGGCAAAAAATAACCTCTTCATGTTCTCCATGTTTTTCGATCAATTCAAAGGTGAGCACAGGAACCTCCCAAAAAATGTTTCACTCAGTATTTTCCGTAACTTAAAATCGACGGTCGAGGGGAGAATGAGGGAAAATACCCTACTGAGCAAGGAAAAAAAATCTGAAGCCGAAGTGCTTAAATGCTGAGCTATAGAACATCACGACGAGTAAACAGTAGCGCCTTTTGCAGCTGCTTACTGCGTCATATGTTGGCGAAAGCGACGAGTGAGACCGCTTCTAAATAAACATCCATAAAAGAGTAAAGAAAAAGACGCAGGAATGAATCAAAACAATAAGCTTCCAAATTGTCAGACTTGCGTCTTTTTTATCAATGCGTTCTTGAAGAGTGACTCGCTCCTGTTCCCATTCGACCCGGCTCTTTTCTAGTTTCTCACTCATATCTGTGGACTGATTTTTGATACGCACTAAGGACTGCTCCATGGCCACTTGAATTTCATCCCATTGTTTGTCGAATTTTGGTTGAAACTGGCCCGTGTAAGGGTGAAAACTATTTTTTGGAGACCACTCCGGGCGCTTTTCAATCAATTCCACATACCACTGAAGGGCCCTATATATGTGGGGAGGGGCCTGGGATTCATCTTTAACCCACCGAGTCCATGCTGATGGGTCCACTAAAAGAAGTTGGCTTATTTTTCGCTTGGAAAGTCCTAGATGATTCCGAACCCCCTCTAACCCCCCTAACTGATGAATAAGAACCGATCTTTCGGCCTCATATTTCAATCGCAAGCTACTTTTTGTTTTTTTAGGGGTCGATGATGCTATTAAAAACTCTCGCGACCCTAGGGTTTGATCCAGGTCCATTTTTCTCTCCATAAACCTTTATGCTTAAAAATAAAGCAAAAACAGTTTTTTAAATATGGTAAAACACCATATAAAAGTTATAAATCACTATAATATTACTTGTTAAATACAATATTTAAAACTGGACCCGACCATAATGATGCGCATTAAGTGTTGAAATGATTTGGCTTTTTTAAAAATGCACCCCCCAGCACCCTTAATTTTAAAATAGACTATAACTTTTAGTTATAAGTTATAGCTATAATATATTGATATTACTTGATTATTTAAATTAATACTGATAAAGTTTTTGAGAAATAAGAGGAGAACCTCAGATTTTAAATAATAATTATTGATATTTTTTTTTACTCGCGAGTTTTACACATGACAACAAAGCCTCAACAAAAAAAGCAACGCTATGCACTTAACAAAAACAAATATCTTCTTCCCCCAGAATTCGAAAAACTAGAGTGGTTAATAGAGTCCTATTGGGACAACGACCGTCGCAACTGCACTCTGCTGAAATTAGCCTTAGTCACTGGAGCCCGAGCCACGGAGCTTCTATTACTCACTACCAAAGATCTGAACCCCTACGATAAAACATTATTTATACGGGGAATTAAAGGCTCCAACGATAGGGAGCTTCCCTTAAAAGAAAAGGTTTTTGAAAGCCTTCAAACGTTAACTCCAGAGGCTGGAAGTGGCCGGCTTTTTCCGATCACCTATAACCGGCTGCGGCAGATCTGGGAACTTTACCGCCCAACCCCCAAAACCTTTCATAGCCTTAGGCACACGTTTGCCATTCGCCTTTATCAAAAGACACGAGATATAAGACTGGTACAAGTTGCTTTGGGACATAGAAATATCACCAATACGATGATCTATGCTGACTATATATACTCTCAACAGGAACTGCGTCGCTTGATTCTATAAGAGAGTTCCCACAGTCCCTAGTTTTTATTTCTCAGCTTCTGAAATTTCCCTTATAATTTTTCAATGGAACGTTTGTGGGTCGGATTTATTTTCACTTTTTTGCTTTCAAGCTGTGCTTCGAAGCCTATATTTTCCTCAAAGCTTCTGATAGAAAGCGCCAAAGAAGATCTTCAAAGTGCCAAAACATTAGCTGATAGCGCCCAAAAAGCCTACGGGCAATACATTGGCGCTCATAAGCACATGCTAAAAGCAAAATCCCTCGGGGATAAAGAGAAAATGCGAGCCCTGCACAAGCTCATAAAAGAGGTTCGGACTCAGGCTTTGGTAACATTTATGCTCAAGAAAGAGATTCAGGCAGATGTGAAGTTTCTAGAAAAAGAGCTGGGAGTCAATCTTGCTATTTCAGAAGGTTCAGATATCTATAAGAAAGTGGAGCCTAAAATAAAACTCTATGGTCTGGGGAACCCACACCCGAACCTAAAGGCTTCTAAAGATGCATTTAAAAAAGCCTTAGACGCCTATATGGAAAAACTGGGCGAATACTCCGGATACCTTACAGATAAGAGCAGCCTCAAAAGTCACTTTGATCGTAGTTTAATGGGGCTTACCTCGCGCCTTAATGAAATGGTCTTGAAAGTAAAGGGGGAAGTTGCATTGGTAAATAGGATTTCTCAGATAAAACTTCAACTCTCTGATCTACAGGCCAAATTTTATGGAGAGCTGCCGGAGCAGTCCAAAAAAGTTTTGTTATTTCCTAATATGATCTCTTACTCAGTCATGGACCGCTTATCAGCCGTAGACGAACAGTTAAAAGAAATAGCCAAATAGACCCAAGGCTATTGAGCTTGAGTCTACTTATAAAAAATATTATTTTCGTAATAGAGCCGGGGGCTGATTGACAGAGTTCATACGACGATCAACGACGTTCTCACTTTTACCGCCCCAGTGGACTTCGACGTCCATAAAATCAGAGACTATTTTTTCTTCCTCTGTCTGGGCAGCTATTTTTTGACTGTCTTTTTTATAGAGGTCTTTTATTTGAGACTCTAGTTTGGCTTTATCACTGGATGAAGTATCGATTCTGTGATGAAAGGGCAGTTTTATATTGCTCTTTTGAACTCCCTCCAGTCCCAGGGCTACGGTACTAAAAGCAAATAATGTAATCAGAGCTAAGTGCTTCAAATTCATGGAATCATCCTCCGTTCAATCCGTACTGTCGTTTTCTTTTGCACTCTGTATGCCAATGCCAAATAGCTGAAAATCAGATGTTTTTACAAATGGACTGTCAAAAATTGAGACACTTTGGTGACATATTTTGAATCTGTTTAAAAACTAGACGATCACATACTGGTCATTAAAGGGCCCAGCCCAATGAAAGAGCCCCTTCGATAAAATAAATACGAGGGTCTTGGTTGTAGACTGTACCCAGGCGAATTTCTCCTAAGGCAAATAGATGATTTGTTAGCCTCATATCATAGCCTGCAGCCACATAGAAGATAATGAATAAAGGCAGGTCATCATTACTGACTGGGATTTCTGTGTTGTCATAGGCGATGGTCAACTTCTGCCCCTGAGCTCCTTCTGCACCGAAACCCCACCAGTATTTGCGCTTTTTAAAATAATCTTTGTATGCAAGCCCCAAACTCAAAAAAGTTTGAGAAAAACTGGTCTGTTTAGTTCCAATAAAATCCGCGGTGCTCTCCCCTTCAAATTCTGCAGTCCTGTAACCTATATAAAACCGAACTTTAGACCGAGACCACGCGGGTAGGTCTACAAAGAGTGAGGGCCAATAAGTTGTGCTGGTGACTTCGGAGACCGTCCACAGAGTCTCATCAGAAAGCTGAAAGGTTCTTTTTCCCCACTGGAGATGGGATACATGCAAAGAGAGTCCAAGGCCTACAGAGTTATACCAGAGATTGTGACTTTGCTCTTTTTGGATTCTTTTTGATTGAACTTGACTGAGCTCTGACTCCAGTTCTTTGACCAATTTTGAAGTCTCTTCTTTTTGTAGCTTTCTTATGCGAGCCCGGCCCTTCATGTGCTCAACATGAGCCCACACTTTGACGGCTCTCCCCTCGGAGTCAGTGACAAGGAGCTTTCTCCAACGGCCGTATTTTTTAGGAGAAATAAGCACTCTTTCACCAGGAACGAGCATTTTTAAACGATGGTTTTTTTGAGTCTTGGGAACCAAATAAACAGGAAAGCCTTTAATGGCCTCTAACTCCCAGGAGGCTGCATGCAGAGAAGCTGGCAACCCCAGGGCCATCAGACACAGTAAAACCATAGCTTTACGAAGAATTCCCAAAAACAATGGTCTCAACCTCCCCGTGAGATTTTTTCAGTGTATCTGGGCCTTTGCTGTCATTGCAAGTTAACGCAAATTGTTGTAAAACAGCTTCCATGAAACGACCCATAGAAACTCCACAGGTTATCATGCTTCAAGAGTTACCTGATTCTGGTAAAAACTTTGAGTACACCGCAGAGTCTGCTGAATTGAATGAAGTCCTGAAAGACACTCTGGGGGAAAATAACTTTAAGGTCCATCTATTTGTGGAACGACTGGGCAATATTTGGCAAGCGACAGGCCAGGTGATGAGCCAGCAGGATTTTCAATGCTCTCGCTGTGGGGCCGATCTTAAGCACTCCGTAAATTTGACTGCCCGTGAAATTATTATGGTTCACCCAGAAATGCCCCGGTCTGGCAAAAATGCTAAGGTCAATCATTCCACAGAGTTAGACCCTATGAGTCCAGATGGCCTTATTCTGCATCAGCCAGAACTCCATGTGGGAGAATTTATTCGTGAATTGATTATTTTGAATGAGCCTCTCAAGCCTCTTTGTGAAAAGCCCTGTGAGAATCCCTATTTGTCATCGCAGAGCCCATCTCAAGAGCTTCCTGACGACGCCAGGAACCCTTTTTCAGTCCTTAAGGATTTTAAATTAAACTCTTGATTTTACCTGCGTTTAAGGTAGTTTAACCGCTTTGAATTTTTTTGTGAACGGAAACCCTGAGGTGTGATATGGCCAGCCCAAAAAGCAAAATCTCTCGCTCTAAACGTGGCATGAGACGAGCTCACAATGCTTTAAAGCGAAATGAAATGAGAACAGACCCCACAACTGGGGACCTACACAGGCCCCACAGAGCCGTTAAGTCCTCTGATGGCGCCTACTATTATAAGGGTCAACAGATCTCTGCTACAAAATTTGAAGCCTGATTTTTTGAAATATGCGGGGGAGGTTTCAAAGCGCTTCAGGCCAATGGCTCAACGACGAATCTATAAGCTACAGTAGCTATTGGCTCCTATTGAAAGCCCCTTTTAAAACCAAGGTGGGCGCATCATGAGTACTTCTCAAGGTTTTTATAGATCGCGAATTGCCGGAACAGGCAGCTATCTCCCTGAAAAGGTTCTTACTAACAAAGACCTAGAAAAGCTGGTTGAAACCAACGATGAATGGATCCGAGAACGCACTGGAATTGTTCATCGGCATATAGTTGCTGAGGGAGAATACACAAGTGATATTGCTTTAAAAGCGTCCCATATGGCCCTTGAGCAGGCCCATAAGAAAGCCTCTGATATTGATATGATTCTTTTTGCCACAGTTTCACCAGATCAGGTGATGCCAAATACGGCCTGTGTTCTGCAAGAAAAACTAGGTGCTAGAGATTGCATGGCAGTGGATATTTCCGCAGCTTGTACGGGCTTTGTTTATGCCATGACTATTGCTGATCAATTTATTAAAACGGGCATGTATAAAACTATTCTTGTGGTGGGAGCAGAGGTACTTCACAAATATGTGGACTACACAGATAGGGATACTTGTATTTTATTTGGTGATGGTGGAGGGGCCGCCGTTGTGACCCGTGCCACAGATGACCAGGACTCCTACGTATACTCCTCCCATTGTCATGCAGATGGTTCCATTGGAGACCTTTTTGTTCTGCCGGCGGGAGGGAGTAAAATGCCTTTCACTCAGCAGGTTTTAGATGAAAAGTCGCAGTACGTGCGTATGAAAGGTCGGGAGATTTTTAAGCATGCTGTTAGAACTATGTCTCAATGCTGTGACGAGGCTCTCAAAGCCAACAATATAACTCCTGATGATGTGGCTTGGGTGATTCCACATCAAGCCAACGTACGGATTATTGAGGCTGTCGCCAAGCATTTTGGAATCCCCATGGATAAGGTTGTTGTTGAAATTGAAGATATGGGAAACACCTCTGCGGCCACAGTTATTGTGGCCATGGATAAGGCCATCAAAGATGGTCGCATCCAGAGAGGACAAAATATTTTATTGACGGCCTTTGGTGCCGGAATCACCAGCGGCAGTTTACTTCTGAGGTACTAACGATGAAATGGGGAGTTGTTTATCCAGGTCAGGGAAGCCAGCACGTGGGAATGGGCCGGTTTTTATTTGAAGAATTCTCTCTTGTCAGAGAGCTTTTTGAAGAGGCTTCTGACACAATAAAAGTGAACCTTAAAAAACTGTGTTTTGAGGGATCAGAAGCCGAATTAGCTCTGACGGAGAATGCTCAGCCTTGTTTACTTCTAGTCTCTACAGCTGTTTATAAAACCCTGGAGTCTTTGACTCCTTTTCAACCAAAAGGAGCCGCAGGACATTCCATTGGAGAGTATGCGGCCTTGGTTTGTAGCGGAGCCATGAGGTTTTCTGACGCCATAACAGCTGTAAGAAAGCGTGGAGAGTTTATGCAAAATGCTGTGCCCCTTGGAAAAGGCGGTATGGTCGCCGTAATGGGGCTCACCCCTGAGCAGGTTGAAGAGGTTTGTGAATGGGCCCTAAAAGAGTCCAAAAAGGACGGTGTTTTGGAGCCGGCCAACTTTAACGCTCCTGGACAAATAGTTTTAAGTGGATCACAAAGCCTTATTGAGTGGGTTTTGAAGCACTTTAAAACAGATCTTCTTAAAACTCCTTCCCGCAGAGTGAAGTTCATCCCCCTTAAGGTTTCAGCTCCATTTCACTGTTCTCTGATGAAGCCCGCAGAAGAAAACATGCGACCTCTTCTTGAATCTATGAAATTTCAGGCTCCTGCTTATCCTATTTTTCAAAATGTCTCTGCTCAGGGAGAAACGAATCCTTCTATTTTAAAGGAAAACTTGATTCGACAGATTTCGTCATCTGTTCGTTGGGTGGAGTGTATTGAAAGTCTGAAAGAGCATGGGCTCACTCATGTGGTGGAATGTGGCAGCGGTCAGGTTCTGTCTGGATTGATTAAAAAAAGTGTTGGTGATGATATAGCTGTTCTTAATGTGAATGACCTCAAAGAGTTGAAAAAGGCCGAAGAGCAAATCAATGTAGGATCAGCCATTGCATCTGAAAGGAAAAAAGTATGACTCTGAAAGGCCAAAAAGTTCTTGTTACTGGTGGCAGCCGTGGAATTGGGGCCGGAATCGCCAGTCACCTGGCAGAACAAGGAGCTCGGGTGGCGATCACTTACGCTCATCGTTCGGAAGCTGCAGAAGCTGTGGTTAAAGGTTTACCAGGAGAGGGGCACTTTCATTTGAAAATGGATGTCAGTGATCCTGAGAGCGTTGAGACTGGAGTCAACCAGGCGTTGGAAACTCTAGGAGGACTGGATGGTCTGGTCAACAATGCAGGAGTCACAGCGGATCAACTGCTTCTTCGAATGAAGATAGAAGATTTTGACCGGGTGGTTCAGACCAACTTGAGAGGGGCTTTTCTTTGCTCCAAAGCTGTATTGAAACCCATGATAAAGGCCCGTAAAGGAAGTATCGTCAATTTAAGCTCGGTCATTGCCCAAATGGGAAACCCTGGTCAAGCCAATTATGCAGCCAGTAAAGGCGGCCTCGAAGCCATGACCCGCTCTATGGCCATAGAGCTATCCTCTAGAAAGATTCGCCTCAACTGTGTTGCACCTGGCTTTATTGCTACAGAGATGACAGATTCCCTGGAGGAAAAGCAGCAGGAGGCTATTTTACAACGTATACCTTTAGGCCGCATGGGGACAACCAATGACATCGCCGCTGGAGTTGCCTTTTTATTAAGCGACAAGAGCTCCTATATCACTGGACAAGTGATCCAAATCAATGGTGGACTTTACATGTGATTGACGCTTTTAATAGTCTTTAAATGATTGAAATTGTGGAATTTCGATTATAACAGTATCCGGACAGAAATCTGAAGGAGAGAGAAAATGTCTATTCAACCTAAAGTGACTAAAATTATCGAAGAACAATTAGGCGTGGACCCTGATCGCATTAAGCCAGAAGCGTCTTTTATCGATGACCTTGGGGCCGATAGCCTTGATATTGTGGAGCTGGTTATGGCTATGGAAGAGGAGTTTGATTTAGAGATTCCTGATGAAGATGCTGAAAAACTGAAGACAGTTCAGGATGTCACTAGCTATATTGAAGGCAAAGGCAAGGCTTAAACTCCAAACTCTTTGGCCTCATAATTAGCAACCACTCATTCAAAAGCATTTTTGTATTTAGGGAAGATTCATTATGGGGAGTGAGAATATATTCATACGTGGCCAGAAAATAGAGCGTCGGGTGGTGGTTACAGGCATTGGCCTTATCACCCCTCTCGGAGCTGACTTGGGCACTTCCTGGACAGGCCTCACTGAAGGCCGGTCTGGTATTTCTGGTATTACCTTTTTCGATACTGAAAAATTTGACGTCAAAATCGCCGGTGAAGTCAGCGACTTCAAAGTGGATGATTTTATCGAAAAAAAGGAACAAAAGAAAATGGATCGGTTTATCCATTTTGCTATGGCCTCCGCAGAAATGGCGCTCAAGGACTCAGGGCTGGAACTCTCTGAAGAAGTGCGCGCCACTACAGGAACTTTTATTGGTGTCGGCATGGGTGGATTACCGTACATTGAAAAAAACCACACCGTAATGATGAATCGTGGACCTTCGCGGATCACTCCATTTTTTATTCCTGCTGTCATCACCAACTTAGCTAGTGGCCAAGTCAGTATTAAGTATGGGCTTAGGGGCCCCAATTACAGCATCACTTCGGCTTGTGCCTCTGGAGCCCATGCTATCGGTGAGGCGACAAAATACATTAGAGATGGACTTTGTCAGGTTATGGTGGCCGGAGGTTCTGAGGCTGTAGTCTCTGAAATGGCCGTCGGTGGTTTTGCCTCAATGAAAGCTCTCTCTACGAGAAATGACTCTCCTAAAACAGCCTCTCGACCTTGGGATAGGGATCGAGACGGATTTGTGTTGAGTGAAGGGTCGAGTGTGTTGATTCTTGAGGATTATGAACATGCTAAAAAACGAGGCGCTCGGATTTATTGTGAGGTGAGCGGTTATGGAGCCAGTTCAGACGCCCACCACATGACAAATCCATCTCCCGGTGGAGCCGGTGCTGCTCAGGCTATGTACAATGCCCTTAAAGATGGACGTATCAATAAAGAAAAAATTGACTATGTCAACGCTCATGGCACCAGCACACCTGTCGGAGATGAAGTTGAAACACAGGCTGTTAAAGCTATTTTTGGAGATCATGCCGAAAAGCTTTGGATTTCTTCAACAAAAAGTATGACGGGACACACTTTGGGAGCCGCAGGAGCCATTGAGAGTGCAATTAGTATTATGGCCTTAAGCACAGGGGTGGTGCCGCCAACAATCAACCTGGAGAACCCCAGCGATGATTGTGATTTAGACTTTGTACCGTTAACTGCTCGAGAAAAAGACCTGAACTGTGTACTCAATAACAGCTTTGGTTTTGGTGGAACAAATGCCTGTCTCATATTTTCAAAAATATAAAACTTTCTGTGAGAGTAACCATGAGTGTTGAAATTCAAAATCTATGGATTGCCAGTGATCATGCTGGTTTTGACTTGAAAAGTTTTTTAATAGAATCCAACCCAACCCTCCCCTGGAAAGACCTGGGACCAGACTCTGACTCTCGCGTGGATTACCCCGACTTTGCAGAAAAACTAACAGGACATCTAAACCCTGATACAGATTTGGGTGTTTTGGTCTGTGGATCCGGGCAAGGTATGGCTATTAAAGCAAATAGAAACTCAAAAGTTCGTGCGGCTCTTTGCTGGACAGAGCAGGTGGCTCAACTTTCTCGGGCCCATAATAATGCCAATATCTTATGCCTGGGATCTAGAGTTATGAAGCACGAACTTTGTAATGATATTTTGAAAACATTTTTGCAAACACCTTTTGAAGGTGGACGACATGCGGACCGAGTGAGGAAACTTTCTGTATGAGTTTATTAAACAGTGATCCACAAATAGCTGAAATTATAAAAAAAGAGGCCCATCGCCAAGAGTATGGTCTAGAAATGATTGCTTCCGAGAATTACACATCCAAGGCTGTTATGGAGGCTCAGGGCTCTATTTTGACTAACAAATATGCCGAAGGCTATCCAAGCAAACGCTACTACGGAGGCTGTGAGTTTGTGGACCAGGCAGAAGACCTGGCCATAGAAAGGGCACAACAGCTTTTTGGTGTTGAGCATGCCAACGTCCAACCCCACTCAGGATCGCAGGCAAATATGGCCGTCTATTTGGCCTGCCTCAAAGCTGGAGATAAGGTTTTGGGCATGGACCTTTCTCATGGTGGACACCTGACCCATGGTTCTCCAGTAAATTTTAGTGGAATTTTATTTGAAGCCACTCACTATGGTCTGGATCCCGAAACAGGGCTTTTGAACTACAATGCCATCCGAGATCTCGCTAAAAAAGATCCACCTAAAATGATTATTGCCGGGTACTCGGCCTATCCAAGAGTATTGGATTTTGAAAAGTTTCGGTCCATTGCTGACGAGGTGGGAGCCACACTTTTGGTGGATATGGCCCACTTTGCAGGGCTTGTGGCTGGGGGGGTTCATCCAACACCTGTGGGATATGCAGACTTTATCACCACGACGACCCATAAAACTTTAAGGGGACCTAGGGGGGGGCTTATTCTCACTCACGAGAAGAATGCTAAAAAAGTGAATTCCAAAATTTTCCCTGGTATTCAAGGTGGCCCCCTGGAGCATGTTATCGCTGCAAAAGCAGTGGCTTTTGGTGAGTGCTTAAAAGATGACTTTAAGGTTTATTGTCAAAATGTGATAAAAAATGCCAAAGCGCTTTCTGAGGCATTGCTCTCTGAAGGTTTTGAGTTGGTCACCGGTGGTACTGACAACCACTTACTCTTAGTGGATTTGAGTAAAAAAGAGATCACTGGAAAGGATGCTGAAAAAGCTCTGGACTTAGCAGGGATCACAGTAAATAAAAATACCGTTCCCAATGAGACTCGCTCCCCCTTTGTTACCAGCGGCATTCGAATAGGAACCCCTGCTTTAACCACACGAGGCTTTGGTACAGAGGAAATGACTCTTATTGGCAAGTGGATTTCGCGAGTGATGGAAAATATAAACAATGAGTCTGAACTGCATAAAATTAAAGGAGAAATCCGAGAGCTTTGTTTAAAATACCCTATTTATACCGGGTCGGTATTATAACGGGGAAACACTATAGAGGCCACGGGCCCTCTCCGATACAATAAAAGAATGAGACGACGAGATTTGACCTTAGTGAGCTTTATAACATTTGTGGCGATGATTTCACTCGTTGCCTGCGGGAATTTTCGAAGACCACAGTATCGGACAGCTCGTGCTCCTCAAGGCGGCACGGCTATCACACAGGGGCCCTTTCGGCTCCATTGGCCGGTAGATCAGGTTCATGTCACTCAAAAATTTAAGCCCTACAAAAAACGCCCCCACCACGGAGTGGACCTTGATGGAGTGAAAAATGACCCTATTTATTCTGCACACGAAGGTTATGTTATTTATGCGGGCTCTGGGTTTAAAGGCTATGGCAAGATGATTATTGTTCAATATGATAATGAATGGGCTTCTCTTTATTCTCACTTGAACTCTATCAAGATTCAAGAGGGTCAGTACGTACGTCCTCGCCAACTTATCGGAAAAATGGGGCGCACCGGCAGAGCTTCAGGTGTGCACCTACACTTTGAACTGATGCGCTATAAGGTACCTATAAACCCTCTTCCACTTCTGAAAGATGAGCAACGACTCGTGAAGTATTGACACTCCTTTTGGTCGATCTTGATTGACTCCTGTTAAATTCTGCTAAATTCTCTGCCCCAATATGTTTGCTCTCTGTTTTTATCAATTGTAAAGGGTTGTCTTCATGTTCGAAAAAAAATCTTTTTATAGCAAAGAAGAGCTGATTCTTTGTGGCGAGGGTCAACTGTTTGACTCTGGACTTCCTCGGCTGCCCTTGCCCCCTATGTTGATGTTTGATCGCTTTACTGAGGTTTCAGAAAGTGGGGGCTCTTTTGAAAAAGGACTCATTCGAGCAGAACTAGATATCAACCCAGACTTATGGTTTTTTAAGTGCCACTTTAAAGATGATCCTGTTATGCCGGGATGTCTGGGATTAGATGCACTTTGGCAAATGCTGGGCTTTTACCTGGGGTGGTTAGGTCACAGTGGAAAAGGTCGGGCTCTTGGTTGTGGTGAGGTGAAGTTCACAGAGCAAGTTCTGCCAAATGCCGGCATTGTGGAATACAAAGTAGAAGTAAGAAAACTTATTCAAAGAAAACTTGTTATGGGCGTTGCTGATGCCGAACTGAGTTGCAATGGCAAAGTTTTTTATCAATGTAAAGATCTAAAAGTGGCCCTCTTTAACGAACAACTCACCTCCTAGAAAGATATAGGCAAATATCATGAAACGAGTCGTAGTTACAGGTTTGGGAATTATCAGCAGCATCGGAAATAACCAGAAGCAAGTGCTTGAATCATTAAGTTCTGGCAAATCTGGAATTACTGAAGCTCTTGATTACAAAGAGCTCGGCTTGGGCAGTCAAATCTATGGAAGCCTTGATTTGGACCTTGAGTCTGGAGTGGATAAACGGATTCGACGCTTTATGGGTGATGGTGCTGGCTACGCTTATGTGGCCATGCAACAAGCTATTAAAGATTCAGATTTGAATGAGGCTCTTGTTTCGAACCCTATGACAGGTCTTGTAGTGGGCTCTGGAGGGGCTTCTACAGAAGCCATTGTAAAAGCTGCAGATATACTCAGAGATAAGGGCGTTCGTCGTGTAGGACCATTTGCCGTTCCCAAGGCTATGTCTAGCACTATTTCTGCTTGTCTTGCGACACCCTTTAAAATCCAAGGGGTTAATTACTCAATCACTTCGGCCTGTGCCACCAGTGCTCACTGTATTGGAAATGCTGCTGAACTTATTCAAATGGGTAAGCAGAATATTGTTTTTGCAGGAGGGGGCGAGGAGCTGCACTGGTCTCTCACTCACTTATTTGATGCTATGAAGGCCTTGTCAACTCGGTACAACGAAACTCCTAGTAAAGCCTCCAGAGCTTTTGATATTGATAGAGATGGCTTTGTTATTTCTGGTGGCGGTGGAATAGTTGTTCTCGAAGAGTATGAGCACGCCAAAGCCAGAGGGGCTAGAATTTATGCTGAAGTTACGGGCTATGGCGCCACCTCTGATGGCTATGATATGGTCGCGCCCAGTGGAGAGGGAGCTTTTCGCTGTATGAAGCAGGCTATCGGTAACAAAAAAATTGATTATATTAACTGCCATGGAACGAGTACTCCCGTAGGAGACGTGGCCGAACTCAAGGCCATCAAAGAGGTTTTTGGTTCTGAGGCCCCAGCTTTTTCTAGCACCAAATCTCTTACGGGCCACTCTTTGGGAGCCGCAGGAGTTCATGAGGCCATCTATTCACTCCTGATGCTCAAAAACCAGTTTGTTGTAGCATCGGCCAATATTGAAAATTTAGACCCAGAGGCACAAGGAATGCCGCTGGTGCTTGAGACTCAAAGTCAAAAGTTGGAACATATACTTTCGAACTCTTTTGGTTTTGGTGGCACCAATGCCAGCCTGGTATTTTCAGTCATTTGAACTGCTACCGCAGAAAAAAGTAGGTTACATGTTTAAAAGACACTCAACATACTCCAAATGGATAATGGCCCTAATTGTATATTCTCTTTTTGTTTTTTTGTGGGGAGCTTGGGTAAGGATTTCTGGAAGTGGAGATGGGTGCGGTGAGCACTGGCCCTTTTGTCACGGAGAACTGATCCCTAGCTCCTATGCCGTCAAAGTCTGGATTGAAAACTTTCATAGGATTTCCACAAAAATCTACGGATTCTTTGTGATAGGTTTGGTGATTTTGGCATTTCGATGGACGACAAAAGGACATGCTGCAAGAAAAGGAATTCTTTGGACACTTTTTTTTACACTGACCGAGGGAATTATTGGAGCCATTCTTGTTATTAAAGGATTTGTTGTCAATGACGAGAGCCCACAAAGAGCTATTATTATAGGACTTCACCTTATTAATACTTTTTTCTTAATGGGAGCGTTGTTTTATACTTGGTTTGTGTCTTTTTATAACATTGCAAAACTAAGGGTTCTTTTTAAAAAAAACATTATGTTACTTATAATGGGATGGATTCTTTTGCTTGGAGGAACAGGAGCTATTGCAGCGCTTTCCACGACACTATTTCCTTCAGAGTCTTTACTCTCTGGGCTGCTCAGTGATTTTTCTGCCGAAGGGCACTTTTTAGAACGTTTAAGGGTCCTTCATCCACTGATTGCCATTGGTTTTTTTGTATTTGTACTCATGCAGTGGGACCAAAGCCTGAAACTCAATTCTCTGGCCATGAAATGGAGATGGGGGTTCTTTTTCAGCGTGGGTCTGGGCTTTTTTGGAGGAGTTTTGACGTTGGGACTTCTTTCTCCTATTTGGCTAAAACTTACGCATTTAATGACAGCCCATATTCTTTGGTTGGCTTTTTGTGGATTTTACCTATCTCACAATCTTCCAGATGCGTTGGTAAAACAAATAACCCAAAAAACTCCATAGCGCTCCAAGGAATCCACCCAATAGAGCTGTTATAAGTATCATCAACCACGATGAGCCTTGCAGCGGAAACAACACGGACATTTTATTAGCCATCAACCCATGGGATTTTATATTTAAAATGTAGGCCGCGCCCCACCAAATCACAAATAGGCTCAAAAAACCAACCGTCAAGCTATGCCATGTCGAACGAGATTTCAAGCCGATCAAAAAACACGGGGGAGCAAAGCCCCACCAAGGCAACAAAAAAGAAAAGGGAAGAATAAGCAGAATAGCTAGGTAAATCACTCTTGAGTCTCCATAGGCTCTGTTAAAAATCTAACTTGTCGATATTGATTCTCAGCCCAACCCTCTACTTGTGAGTCATAAAGTTTTGAAAAAGGATTTCCACTAGGACCTCCTGGAAAGTTTGTCCAGGCTTGAAAGTTTTCACCTATCCTAACAATTTGCCTCCAAACAGCTCCGGCAGAACCTGTATTAACGTCCACAGTATAGCGACCACCACTTTTGGGCACGTTCAAAGAACTCAAAGCTAAAATTCTCAAAATATGGGGGACTCTTGTTGGGCGGGTTTCTTTCCACTTCCAAGATGTATAATCTCCACTATTCTTTTTACTGAGTTCCTCCCAAGCCTGATGAAAACTCTTATTGACCTTGTCAATAAGTAGTTTTTTGAGTTCGTTGGGTTGACTCAATTCTTTCAAAAACCAAAAGTGTGCAGGTTCAATAGTCTCAGGTTTTTTTAGAAGATCTCTAACTAACTGCACAGTTCGACGAGCTTTTGGGTATGCGTTTCGAACTCTAGGGCCAAAATGAGTTCTAAAAAGAGTTTCTTCAAAAGATTTCCACCAAAAATAAAATAGAGACATCTCCCAATCATCAGCTCTGGCGTGATAATCCCAAGTTGATAAATCTCTGATGGCTTGTTTTTGATCTTTATTCAGATCTCCTACAAAAAGAACATCCAATAAAAGAGGTAATAACTCATTAGCATGAGGGCTATAGATTTGACTTTGCAGGTCTTTAAAGGCTTTAAAGTCAGGGGACCCTTTCATACTCTTTAACCCTTTTTCAATCTGAGAGGCTCGGTAACTCTCTTCCCAATCCCAATTGAGGTAATATTTGTAGTTCTTAGGAGCAATTCTTTGATTAGCACTAAAAACATAGCCCTGTTTGGGGTGATGGGATTGAGGCATTTCGCTGTACTCAATAAGCTCTTGCCATTCAGGGTCCGTTTGGCGACCGTTCTTAACCAAAGCTCCAGAGTAGCGGGTTCTCTTTGGAGCTTTTCCCATATGGATAATAGAAAGCTTTTTAGAGCTAGCACAGATCAGGTTTTGAATAGGAACATGATAGTACTTAACAGCTTCTAAGCAATCTTTATGGTTTTTTGCTTGAGTCAGGTTCAAAAAAGTTTTCAGTTCATTTTTGGCCTCGTGCCCCATCCACCGAAAGGCCAGACCAAGTTTACCATCTCTACGATAGATCTTTCCAAACTTTCCCCACTCATGAGTAACAACAACCTTTTGTCCACTACGACTACTGACCGTGTCTGTACTTTTTTCCAACTGGAACCATTTTTTATCAAACAAATATTTATCTGAAAAATCTTCTTTAAACTCTACCTCATACCAATCCAATACATCACTATTGCCGTTAGTGACAGCCCAGCCAAAACTTTTATGAAACCCAATCTGCAGCCCTGCACTTCCGATAATGCTGGCCCCATAAACATTAAAGTTTGGCGTGATCAACTGCTGTTCGTAAAAAATAGCTGGTAGTGAATAATTTAAGTGTGTGTCATTCGCTAGCCAAGTATGTTGATCCTTAGAGGATTCACCTGAAAAAGCCCAGTTATTACTACCGTTAGTAGCAAAAGGTTGAATGTACTCTTCGGCAATGTCCAGATTTACTTTGGCCAAAAATGGCTGATCAAAACCTTTTTGAACACTCCCTTTTGGTAGATTATTCTCACCTGACGGATAAGGGATAATAAGATCATCAGATAAAAACTGTGGGAACAAAGGTTTTAACTTTTCCCATCCGTGCTTTTGTGCATGACGGGTTAAAAATACATCATAAGATCTTCCTGCCAACCGAAAAGTCATTGCCATAAAAATTGCAATGGACGATCTGGGGGTCCATTTTTTGGGTGAAGCACCTAAAAGTTTATACTCAACGGGAAGAGATTTAGAGTTCAGACTATCAATATACCTATTAACTCCTTCAGAATAGGCCGTAAAAGACTCCCTTGTTTCTGTATCTGCTAAAAGGTTATCAAGAGAGTTTTGGACGGCCTGCCTCATTCCAAGATTCACAAAGAATAAGTCTGTACTTAGAGTTTTATCTCCAAGAAGTTCAGATAAGCGCCCTTCTCCAGCTCGAGAGGTGACTTCCATCTGGAAAAGCCGATGTCTCGCATGAATAAACCCCTGTACACGGTATAGATCTAAAGGGTTTTTTGCAAAAATATGAGGAACCCCATATTCATCCCATTGGACGGTGACAGTTTTATTTAGCTCCGGCCAATCTAAAACTTCAATTTGATGCTTTAAAGGTATGGGTGTGTTCTTCCAAAATCCAGTGAATGGACTCAGCAGCGGACCTAGGGCTGGAAAATCTGAAAATTGATGAGATAGAGTCACAGTGAGAGTGAGTATTACAAATAATGCCAGATAAAACGGACACCATTTAAAAAATATTTTTTGAATCACCAGGAAACCTCCTTCTTGCCTAAATATAGACTTGTAATTATGCGGCTTCCTTCTGAGGGTTTTTCTTAATAGAAATTTTTCTTGGTACAGTTACAATATTTGTTACACGCAAAGTGTTGTTGTCATCACAAACTTTCCAATTGAGCTGCCAATCGACGCCTGAAAGCTGCCCAACTTGGTCGACCAGCTTCATTCCTAGTCCCTGCCCTTGCTCGTTATGAGTTCCTTTTCTTGACACTATTTTCTTTTTGGCTTTTGCTTGAACAAGATTGGATAAATGCTCTTTACTAGCTGTATTTGTAATCTCAAAATAGACTCTATTTTTCACGTTATAAACCTTAAATTCCAACTCTGCCTCATCTTGTGAAAACTTGATTGCATTTCCCATAATGTTAGCCATTAAATGATGGCTGAAGCTAATGGGTTCAACAGCCACAGTGTCTACGTCCTTATGAATCATCTTAACAATATTTAATTGTTTTGCCAAAAGAGATTCTTCAAAAATTAATTCTAACTTTTGCAAAACACTTTCGACAAGAACTTCTTTGGTTTTAATTTCTAATTCGCCTTCTTCCCCGTGACCCCTAAGCATTTTAAAATTATTAATAATGTCTCTGATATCCATCACACCATTTACAGCTTGCTCATGATATTTTTTGTACTTTTTTGGATTTTCATGAAGGTTTTCTAAGAACTCTACACTCATTAAAAGTCGATTCAGGTGATTATTAATATCATGAGTAATCAAGTTAATCAAAAGTTGATTATCTCTATTGTAAGCATTGACGCTCTTTAGACTCTCTTCTAACCTTTGAATATTTATATCAAACAGTGATTTAAAGTGATTCAATAAGCCCGTACACAGCACAATAGTAATCATAATTAAATATACATTTTTAGATTGATGCTCTACTTGAAGAGCAAATGGAGATTTGTGATAAAACTCCATCATGACAAATGAGCTTAATGCCATAATCGCTGAAAAGCCAGAGTACCATATAGCGTGACTTCGCTTCATAGCAATGTACCCCGAGAGTACTAATGGTATAACCATGAATATATCCAGAGCAAATGTATCTACTCTTAAAAGTACATTTGTGAACAAGTGAAAACTTGCATAATAAAATGGCCAGGGAATCCACCGAGGGTTATTAGACTTGCTGATAAAATATAAAAATATTAAAGGGGGGCAAAATAATCGAATGAACTCCTCAGTAACACGAAGATTATCATCATGAATATAAGACATGACCATAGCTGCGACAGCAAAAATTAACCATAACCAAAGAAAAGTTTTTGTTAGATGAAGCCTATTAGCTTGATCGTTTTTTTTAGGATTTAAATAGTTCATTCAAACCAAATCAGTCTATATGTTTTCTTTTTTGTACCCAGACCCTTCATACAGAACTTTTCGGTACAAAAAAGACTCCTTATTATGGCCCTATCACTAAAAGTAAAAAAGCTAGACTCACTATAAGTCGAGTTGGTGTTATACCGATCCGGTTTGAATAGCTCCTCAGATCTATTCTATGTTTTTTATCTGTTTAAAATATTATGATACAACTTTTAATTAGAGGACCTCTTCCTTTATGGAGTCCAAGGCCTGAGCAAAAAATCTGAAAAAACTGAATTTAACGACCGATAATCCATTGAGTACCTGCTGGATGAGAGCTGTTGAAACTTTCAAACTGTTACTATGCTCCAAAAACAAAGTGTCCTGCTTTTGGTGGAACGACGTGGAATACTGGCCATTGCTTCAAAGACTATCTTTTACCATCCCCATCCATCCCTATAGGTGATGGACTTTATGATGACCAAAACACAATAACCTTAAATTTTGTAGACTGTTGTCACCCCCTTGAGACACAGGTTTTTGATGATGAATTTCCAAGTAACGCCTTGACGAACACCGCTTACCGCTATGATCAATATGGGTGCATTGCCCTTCATCTCTGAGTTGAATTTGGTGCTTTACTTTTGCTGGCAGCGAAACTCGGCGAGTGAATCTGTCTGAGACAGATAAGTGCGG
>JAUILT010000125.1 GCA_030432925.1 Bdellovibrionia bacterium
CAGTTGGAATATATTGGACTCTTTCTGCAACAGCAGCCTTTGGCTGTGCCAAGGCCACTTCTCTTTCAATTTGTATTGAATGGCAATTTTTTTAACTTTTTTATGTAACTCTTGAATTTTCATATAAATAGTCGTCTCTTGATCAACTTTTTAATAAACCCAGCAGAACACCCTTGATAGCCTGAAACCCATAGGGTGGATTTCCATAAGAAGGCTGCTTTTTCTTCTTTTTAATTTTTGGTCCATTCGGCTCATTTTTCTTAAAATGTTTTTTCAAATTTTGTCTGACAGAAGACTCTGGAAAGCCTGTGAGGCGCGAAATTTCAAGATATGAAAAGCCTTCTAGGCGCAAAGGAAGACTCTTTTTTAAAATGACATCTCGCCTTCGCACAAAAAAATCAATAATATCATGGGGTTCAAGCGGTTCTCTGAGTGATGCGGTTGGGGCGCCATTTTTAACTAATTAAAATTATTAATCTTTTTTTGACTTTCTGTTTGGTAATGCAAAATAGACTTGAACCACAAGTTTAAACTTCAGCAGTGGGAGCCTACAGGACTTGACTCATGTTTATACATTGTATATACTTTAATGAGTGATTTTAGGAGGTTTTGCATGTCAGCAAAAATTCAAAAATGGGGCAATTCGTTAGGTGTCAGAATTCCTAAAACGATAATTGATAAAACCAAATTGGATGAACACTCTGAAGTTGAAATTGAACACAAAGACGGAAATATTATCATAATGCCCGTTCAAAAAAAATATTCGCTTGAACAATTGCTAAAAAAAGTGACTAAATCTAATCTGCACAAAGAGGAAAGCTTTAAATCTGAAGGAAATGAGGCCTGGTAATGGCCACTTATATCCCAGATAGAGGTGACCTTGTTTGGCTGAATTTCACGCCTCAGACAGGCCATGAGCAGAGAGGCAAGAGGCCTGCACTTGTGGTTTCTCCAAGGGCGTATAATAAGAAAACAGGCTTAGCTTTATGCTGCCCTATAACATCAAATATCAAAGGATACCCCTTTGAAGTCATAGTTAAGGGTAAAAAAGTCAAAGGAGCTATACTTTCAGATCATCTAAAAAATTTGGACTGGAAAGCAAGGAAAGCCAGATTTATTGAGAAATCTAGATCAGCAATTCTGAGCGAATGTCTTGAAAAGATTTCTACGCTTATTTTATGAGTTATCAAAATCAATACCACCAGCAAGCTGGTGGTTTGACAATGCCCCATAGGGGAACACTCCTAAAAGCTCGTGAACTGTAACTGATCCTGTTTTTTATCCTCGACTTCCTGATTCCTGATATATTCCTTGATAACCTGTTCATTCAGGCCCACGGTACTGATGCAGTATCCTCTTCGACGAGACGAGCAAGTGAGGAATATATTGAGGATCTTTATCGGCAGCAAAAAACATTCACTACATTCAGGCTTATACCGATCCAGTTTGAATTTTCCGGATCGGTATCGCTTTTACTTTTTATAACCAAAAATCACTGGCTTCCTGATGCTACAGACTTCCTCTCCATTGGTTTTCAAAACCTTTCTAGCTGTTGCAAAGGTTTCCACATTTTTATGGAGTATGACATGGTCAATATCATTACCATAAGGAAGTATCATGTTGGATGACACTTCTAGATTGAGTTTTTTCGAGTCCACCTCAACAAGATATTGAGCTCCGCTATTGTTATTGGTCTTGACGCCACAGGCACTGACCCCATTGGAGTCGATCTTCTTAACTCGGGTAATACTACGAATCTTATTCCAGCCCATATCATCTCCAGAAAGAACAAGACCTATTCTCTTGCTTTTTTGAGCATGCTTCAACGCCTTGATTGTTTGCTTATCCGTTACCGGCCAGCCAGGGTTCACAAAATAAACAACATCCACATCACCTATGTGCGCCTTTTGGAGATGACTTTTATATACCGTCACGTGGGATGTCCCGTGCTCCTGACGTAATACGCTCTCAATTAACAGAAAGTCGTCAGGAGATTCTCTTCTGTGGTCTGGATCCTGAACGAGAAGAATTTTAGGTCGGTTCACGGGCGATACATATTTAACAAGACTCAATATGATAGCCTTGGCATCCTCTCTAGAGGCTAAAGGAGCTGCGAGGCCGTCCTCATCTCCAAGGGCCCACAATGAAGTAATAACGCCCGCACGGTCGCCATCGCCATCGCCATCGCCATCGCCATCGCCATCGCCATCACCATCGCCATCACCATCACCATCACCATCGCCATCACCGTCTCCATCGCCGTCTCCATCGCCATCACCATCACCGTCTCCATCACCATCACCGTCTCCATCGCCATCGCCATCACCGTCTCCATCGCCATCTCCGTCTCCATCGCCATCACCACCCAGATCAGGGTCACCGGGAACTCCAGTATCAAAACTTGTATCCGTGCCATCGGCGGATTTATTTGATGTGGAAGTAAACCTTGCCTTTGAGCAGTTCTGAAATCCCATCATGAGAAATCCAGATAAAATGGTCATTGCCAGCGATTTGACAAGGCTAGAGCTAAAGAAAGAAAAAAGGACGGTTAATATATGAGCAAACACAGTATCCCTCCGAGTTGGTTGCCGTCATAATATTGCAATCCTCGACCCAGGCTGTATTTTCTCAGAACAAAGTAGGGAGGGGGAGATTGTTTAAATATGGGACTCCCCGAGAGTCAATGTTCAGGGCTTTGACAAATATCACAGAAATCGACAAATTCAGGAGGCAATGCCATTGACTTCCAATACTTCATAGAAATTCACTCCTCGTGGAATTTTATTTATCCCAAGGGAATTTAAATAAAGCTCCGCAATCTAATTGGGGGCCGATTTCGCTCATTCGAATCATGCTTTTCCATTGAGACTCCAAGACGGCTTCATTTCCAGCAGTAAAATCCAGGTCAAAACCACTCTGATATTGGCTTGCATGAATCTCAATAGTGCCTAACTTTAGTTGAACCTGCTCTGCCCACTCAGTAATCATAGTTTGATAAGGTTTCAGATTTAGATGATCCGCAAAGGTTGACTCTTGCAGGTACTCATAAGCCTCATAGCGAGTTAAAGTTGGCCAATCCTCTTGAGTTAAAATAAATTCTGACATTTTAGTTATATAAAAATTTTGAGGTAAAATGAGCCGAAACCTATACAATCGATCTGCAAATTGTAGCTTATCCGCCAATGAAATATCCTTATAACCAGTAAAGATTCTCATAAAATGATAAAGCATCTTTACCTGCATATCTCGAGCCTTAGGATGATTTTCATTGCCAAGAATATGGTCAACCAAATGCTCAATTATACTTCGAGAGTTGACAAATTCTTCATGAGAAGTATTTGAAGGATCAAATGCTCCCTGCTTCTTTTTACCCTCTTTATTTATATTTTTCTCCGAAACCCTCATACCAGTACTATCAGTTCCACTTATTTTTCTTACCAAATATTCTCTAGCTATAACGTAAAAGTCTTGAATTCCTTTTTCTGCATGTGGACTAAAATCAGACCAGCGATGAAACAGACGCCTCTTAGATTGATGATATTCCTCTGTCTCATAGTGGGGCTTTTTGGCTGTTTCGACCAAATGATTTGAATACTCCTTGTACTCTTTTTGCAATTTTTTTGATCTTCTTGCTCCCACAGACTCCAGCCACTGAAAAAGGTCAACAATCGAGCGAATTTCTTCTCGTTCAATATCTCTTCCTGGAGGAGTCGTAATATGAACAATTTTTTCATACTCAGAGCGAACATTTTCAGTAAACTTTGAACTCTTCGTAACAACCCACTGAAAATCAGTCATCGCCAACGAATTTTGATCGATATAAGATTGGAAAGCGGCATATGCGTCTACATTTTCAATTGGGCTTCGATGATTCAGTTCAAAGTAGAGGTTCCATAATTCTCGATCAAATAATTGGTATTCAAGGCTGTTAAAATACTCAATCATTTGATCGTTCAAATATACCAAGTTATTTTCGTTATCCTCTACAGCTCTACCCAATAATCTTGTAAGCTCAATCCATTTTGATAACTGATGTTTCATTTTTTGCAAACTAGCCACTGATAAATCAAGGCGCGGGGGGGCTACAAGTTGAGACCAAATACTATTTAAAAAAGAAAATACAAACTGTGGTGTTGGTTTTTTTTCTACAGAAAAATATTTTACAAACTCCTCAATAAGTTCTTTCCGAAGATGCAATTGGTGATCTTCTATCCAACTCATTCCATCTAACAACAAAACTGGTTGACTCCACTCAAGCCTCACTTTTTCATGATATCCGTATATCTTGTCAATTATTGAAATAAGCAGCTGAGCTTCCTTCAATGAAAGTTCATCTGAATATTCTGTATTTTTACCTTCGACATAGCCTTGAAGGCTTTCTGCCAACGCCTTTATCTTTGGTAAAGAAATCTCAACGGTAAAATGTTCAGGGAGCTCACCTAAATTAGATATCTGAGATGATAAATATTGATAGTCTAAACGTCTAGCCGTAGATTGCTCAGAGAAAAAGCAAATAGTTATTGTAATGATAGATAGAAAGTATCTCATTAGTAACCAACGCCTCCTTATTGTACGCACGAAGCATTTTGAAGTGCAGAACTTATACCAAAAAATACTCCCCTACAGTGATCCAGCTATTCCCGGCGAGAGAGTTTGTAGTTCAATGTTTTTCTTTACCTTTTTAGGGTTTCAGGAGTCATTTTAAATCCTCATCTCGAGAGCGTAGAAGGGCCTTTCAGAGCCCGGATTGTCACCGAAAACGGTACCTCTCCGCTCTATTAATGAAGAAGGAAACTGTCAGGCGGCAAGAATTGTCACCGAAAGCATCCTACAAGACGCTGAAAGCTCTTTTATAGGGCTTTCAAAGGGTATGAAGCTTGCTTTCCTTAAAGCCTGCTCTCTCAGAGCTTGATTATTTTTTAAGGAGGATTTTTGCTCACGTTGATTCGCCAGTTTTCTATTTTTGCTACTATAGCTCTGACGGCTATGGCTCTTGTCGCCTGTGGTAAAGGCCCTAATAGTGCTGGTTCACTCACTTTTTCTGACAAGACCTCCTCTGAAGAGGCCCATAATATTGAAAATTCAACAGGCTTTAAAAGCTTTGATGATCATAGTTATTCTGTAGATGGTGACTCGGATCGCACTCAAGCAGCTCGCGATGAGTTACTTCGTGGCAAGGACAGTAGCAACCCAGCCCTCGTAGAGTTGACTAAAAATAACAAAGCTTTAGCGGCATCTATTCAGAAGGTTCATATTCAACGCCTCAATACAAAAGGTGAGCCCACTCGTAAAGGTCGACACCGCTTTCGGATAGAAATCCTATCTAACCTTGAGGAGACCCAATTCATCCCGTTGGTCTTTGAGGGACAATTCAGGCAACAAAACGACCTCCTCTATATAGATAGCACACTCTCCCCCGAGCACGATGAAATTTTTAAGTTAAGTGGAGTCCTTCAAGATCTGGATAGTCAGGGCAAGGTCTATGGTCGTCTTCATCTGAAGATGCTTCATGCGGACAATCGCCACAAAGCCACATCAGAAATCCTTCTGCGCTCTTATAAAGCCGGTTCCAATGTGAGAACTCCCATAGACTATGAGTCTTCTCCCAATGTGGACACACAAGTAGAAAAACTAAAAAACAGCGAAGCTTGGGTCACCAATGTCATTGTTGTCCTTGGTCGGGTTTTTTTCAATATAGAGCTTTTGCCTAAGAATAACTCCTCCAACGATATCCAGGAAAACTCGGCTCCTTTACTTAAAATTCAGGGAGAGTCTCTACAGACATCAGGCTTTGTGACTAGGCCGACTGATGTGGAAAGCAACCACACCTCAGATATCCAACCAGAAAGCGTAGATTTATTTGGGGCTGATGACAGTGGGACAAGATCCTTCCAAGTGGAGCTTGTTGACAGCACTCATCGCAGCCAAGACGTAATGATTGAGCTTCGGGAACAAACCGATGTAGATCCAAATAGCCTCTCTGAGGAAGTCACTCAGCCCGTTCCGATAAATATTACACCCAACCAAAGAGTCGACGAAAAACCTAAAAAAATTGAGAGCACTGAAAGTGATACGGTCAACGAGGAATCAAAACCTTCAGAGGAAGCCCCCCCTGAGGAGGTAGAGCAAGAGGCTGAAGATCAACAATCCAATGCTATTCTTCGTTTCTGGAATTATTTATTTGGCCCTAAAGTTGAAAAAGGCGAAGAAAAAGCAACTGATGAAGAAGCTACAGTTAGTGAAGTAACAAAAGACAACGAGAATCAAGGTCAAAATCCAAAAGAGGAACTCACTGATAATGGAACTCTCATCAGTCTAAAGCCCCGTGCCCGTCGTACCGATGGGTGGCCTCCAAGACATTTACCTGACCTGGAGGTTAATGGTATTAACTTTGGGTTGTCTAACGATGCTTTCCTGTCTATTGACTATAATGAGCATAGCCTTCCCAGGGTTGCTCAAGGCTTGCATGATATGGAACAACATTATGGCTATAAAGATATTCGTGAAAACTGGATTCCCTATATGCGCGACCAGCAAGGCTCCCTCATCCGCAATTTCTGGCGCCATGGATATCCCGTAAGAGATTTAATCTCTCAAGTCTTTGAAGCCTATGATGTACTCCCTACTCTAGCTTATGTCACAATTCTCGAATCCACATTTTTAAGAAGTGGCCAATTTGAAATTCAACTGACATCAGCTGGCCACGGAACTGCATATGGGCCTTTTCAAATCGTTAAAAAAACAGCCAATAACCTTGGGCTTCTCACAGATATGAGCCAACGAAAGGGTCATAAACCAGCCTCCTGGGATGAACGTAACTGGTTTATCCCCTCTCTTTGCGGAGCAGCTAAACACTTTAAGACTTCATTGGAATACTACGGACATGCCGATACAACATGGGCGATTCTTGCCTATCATGCTGGCGACTATGGCGCCACTGAAGAAATTGCCGCCTCTCTAAACGTGAATGCCCGTAAGTTCTGGAATAATATCCGACGCTACTCTTATACCTATCAAGAGATCAAAGCCTTGAACAAACTCACCCACCGCTATGAGGAGTATGTCGATAAAAAGTTGGCCAGCTATTTTATTCTGCAAAGCCCATCAGCCATGAAGTT